>CAYWQH010000003.1:69409-125579 GCA_964460855.1 uncultured Candidatus Saccharibacteria bacterium | reverse complement strand
TGGTATACGCGCACGACTCAAAATCGTGTTCCGCAAGGATTGTGGGTTCGATTCCCACCTCGCCCACCATTCAAATTTGCTAAAATCTATTAGCAAATTTGAATGACCCTGAGCGAGCCGGCGGAAGCCGGCGAGTCGAAGGGCCCTTACTGCCGCGTTAGCGGTTTTTTTATTCTAACGGCGAGGCAATTCCCACCTCGCCCGTTATCAAATTGCTCATGCTTGCACGCTTGCACGAAGCGGTACAAACTAATTGCATGTCTGCTGGAGAAACCTTTCCTGAGCCGCCCAAGAAACTTATCGAGCAAGCTGATGAAGCCGTTTATTCAGTTTATTTAGGTTCACTAGATAAGGAAATTAAAAGTTTATTACACACTGCGTATTTTAAAGGCGGAGTTATGTATTGGATGCACCGCGAGAAAATGAAGCAAAAAATTGAAGCCGCAGGGGGAGTAGTTAGAACTCAGTATCATGATCCAGATTTTTATAGCCGTAAAATCGGCTCGTATATTACCTGTAAGGACGGTACAAATGTGTACCTCGATGAATTAGTAACATTAACTCCTTTATCTTCGGACCTGCCTGCCCCGGAAGGCCTACCATCAGGTGTAACTAGATCGTACGAAATTCAAATGTCTTTTGGGGGACAAATTACCCGTAAAAAAGCCGAAGAAGCTCTACAAGATATTAATTATAGTTTTTTAAATCACGCCAAACCTTTCGAACTATTATTAAATGATAATGGCTATTTTTCGGAGGATGTTGGTATTTCTGAATCGATTGTTACCAGGCATGAGGATCACAAACCATTGATCGAGCGGCAATCGTATTCCGTAAATGGCACTTTATGGCATCCGCATTTCGGTCCGGGTGCTGAGTATATCCCAAATCCATACACTGATCCGTTAGGCTATCGCCGCTGGGCGTTGGCTGGCGATATGCCAATTTTGGAAGTTACCTTCCAGGCCCCGGCTAAATTAACTGGCCGGAACGGTGAAGACTATGATGGCATGGCTACGTTAATCGATAAATTCGGCTACGTAACTGACCGAAGTTCAAAAAATCCACCAACAGAAGTAATGAAAAAGCTATATCGATTCCTCACGCTGCTAGATTTTTACTATGTGCAATTTATTCCCGAACAAGACCGCAGAAACGTTGATATAGGAATATCGCAGTTTACAAAACACGCTGCTAAATCATTGCCCAGCGCTGATTGATTAACAATCCCACCTCGCCCCGCTATTATCTGCCAGCGATATGTTCGCGTATCTTTGCATTCGCCAGAGCGGATGGAACATACGGGGCTAGCGCCACAAATCCAATATCGGGTATCGATTGTTCAATTTGCTTTCGAACCCTAGGCAGGCCACTGAAATTTTCTAGCGCCTGTTCAGCATTTATCCGCCGCTGGCGGCGTTGCTTAGCTTCGGCTTCTATAACGCCGCTAGCCATGAGCGCGTCGATAGCTGTCAATTCTTCAGAAACTTCGGTGGTTAATTCTCGAGCATCGTGCAATAGCAACTGCTTATTAAAAGCGTATTCGTAACCGTACACTGCATTGGAAGCTACTATTAATTGCCGTATAAGATGCGATGCCCCTATATTTAACGCTTGATAATAGTTTCGTGAACGCTGCCAGAGGTAAAAATTACCAGATTCATCACGCGCATCAAAAATAAGGCTTAAGTGCGAATCTTCATTAATAGCGGCGACCTGTCCGAACTCGCGCGGCAATAGATCCAAATACTCCAGGTAAAAATCTCTCGAAGCTTTAAACGGACTATCCTTAAAGGTAATTCGGGGGGCTTTATTAGGCATGTGCTTACTCCTCTGAGTTTCCGTTGACGTATTGAAATAGTCCGGCAGTCATAGCCTCGAACGGCTTAGCCGGGTTTTGCAGCCGCCAAACAGCCGCGTAGGCGGCGGCCGGCACCCGCCAAAAGTCGACGTCGCCGGAATCCTTAGTTGTACTCACCTGGCCTTTTCCGGCCAGCACCAATTGGTCCTGATGCCGCGTAATGAAAAACGACGGGAAATGCCCGCTGATTTTATGCATGGTTTCTACCAAATTCAATAAGCTCATGCCGTAATAAATCGGGTGCATCGATGGAGCGCCGATTAACAGTTTTTGCAACTGGCCGGTAGTGCCGGAGATTATCGTATCCGGCCGATCTAAAATGGCTTTGGTGCGGGAGTAAAAATTTTCAATGCAGTCTTTGGTAATAGTCAGTGGCCCGTCAAATTTTTGGATGAATTGTTCAAGCAAAATTGCTGTTTCGCTGTTATGGCCGAAGTCACCGGCCAGCATTACGGCGTCGCACCAGGCGGCTTGTTCAAGCAGCTCGCCCAATGCTGATTTAGCCAGGCTGCCGCCGGCCGAACTGGGCACGAAGACAGTTTCGATATCCACCGGCCCTACAATTTTTTGTAGGCTGTCGGGCAGCACTACCCTGCTGGTGCCGATGCCGGCTTTGGCTGCGAACTGGTAGGCCTGGGCCGGCGCGGCGAACGTTTGGGCGTGGCCGCCCACAACTAATAACTTGCCGGCCGTCTGACGGTTCTCAGGCCGGCTCCACAGCAAGTCCGGAAATAGCGGCTCCGAACCCTGTTTTTGCCAGTAGTCCATATTAAATGTCTAGTTCGATGCTGACCGGACAGTGGTCGCTGCCCATCTGGTCGGCGTGGATGTGCGCCGCTTTAATTGCCGGCTTTAATTTCTTGGAAGCCAGGAAATAATCGATGCGCCAACCCATGTTCCGGGCGCGTGAGTTAGCCCAGAATGTCCACCAGGTATAATGCCCGTTGCCTTTAGTAAACAGCCGGAAAGTATCAACGAAACCGGCATCTACGAAGTTCTGGAAACCGGAACGTTCTTCGTCGGTAAAGCCTTTTTTGCCGATATTTTCTTTGGGTCTGGCCAGGTCGTCTTCGGTGTGGGCCACGTTTAAGTCGCCGCAAAAGACCACCGGCTTTTTGGTTTCCAGCATCTGGCAATAAGCCAAAAACGCCGGGTCCCAGTGCTTGTGGCGCAGCTCGACCCGCGACAAGTCTTCTTTTGTATTTGGAGTATATACGGTTACCAAATAGAACTTTTCGAACTCGGCGGCAATCACTCGGCCTTCTTGGTTGGCATCGCCATAAGTATCACCGGTGACGTCGTATTTATCGATGATTTCTTTTGGGAAACCATTTATAACGGATAGCGGTTTGATTTTGGTGAAAATGGCCGTGCCCGAATAGCCCTTTTTGGCGGCCGAATTCCAGTACTCCTCATAGCCTTTTAAATCAATTTCGGCCTGGCCTTGCTCGGCTTTGGTTTCTTGCAAACAAATAATGTCCGGGTCAAAGCGTTTGACGAATTCCTGGAAAGCGCCTTTATTAACCACAGCCCTAATACCATTGACGTTCCACGAGAATATTTTAAGCATGCCTAAAATTATAACTTAAATGCGCTTGGTTTATCAGAAAGTTATCAGTTTGTTAAACTAATAATTAAGCATGTTGGATACAATTTGAAATGCAACCACAAGGCGAGCGGTCGGTTTTAATTAGTTTTAGGCTCGAAAACCTTTTGGGCTGGGGAGTGGTAGCGGTTTTATGCCTTATTCCTCTAATTATTTGGTACCCATTGCACCCCCTGCACTCGATCCACGGTTTTTCGGCGGCAATGCTAAACCTGGGCAGGATATGCGGCCTTATTGGCATAGTTATGTACGCCCTCAATCTTATTTTTGCCACCCGTCTGAGGTTTTTGGAATATTTTTTCGGCGGGCTGAACCGGGTATATATCGCCCATCATTTGCTTGGCGGCCTGGCGCTGATTTTTCTATGTTTTCACCCGGTATTTATGGCGCTGCAGTATTTCCAAACCTCATATAAATTAGCGGCCTTGCAGCTGGTGCCTAATGGCCTGACGCCACTTTCGGCCCTGTTTAACATTCATGCCGGCTTGCACGCCGCCGTTCTCCAGCAATGGGCCATTACTTTGGGTATAACCGCCTTTTTGGGCATGGTGGGCCTGTTAATCCTGACCTTTTTCGTCAAACTGCCCTACGCGCTTTGGTTATTTTTGCATAAATGGCTGGGAGTTTTCTTTTTTATCGCCGGTTTGCACGTACTGTTTATTTTTAGTGACTCCAGCCGCAGCAGCGCTTTAAAGTACTACGTTTTAAGTATTGCCGCGCTTGGCATTATCGCCTGGGTTTATAAAACCTTAATGGGCAGGATTCTTATTCGCAAATACAAGTATACGGTCGAGGATGTCAGCCGGGCCGGCGGCGGCGTTGTGCATTTACTGATGAAGCCAAACGGCTTAAAAATGGATTTCCGCAGCGGCCAGTTCGTATTTATCCGGTTTATAAATAGCGGCGTAGCGGGGCTTGGCAAAGAATGGCACCCGTTTTCTCTATCGTCGGCGCCAAAAGACGAAAAACTGCGCTTAAGTGTTAAAGCACTGGGCGATTACACCAACCAGCTGGTAAAAATAAAGCCCGGCACTATCGCCGAAATCGAAGGCGCATACGGCCGCTTTAACCACCGGCATTACAAAAATAAAAACCAGGTATGGATTGCCGGCGGAATCGGAATTACGCCATTTTTATCGATGGCTCGGGATTTCGACGCCCAAGCCGATAGCGATTACCACGTTGACCTGTATTATTCGGTTAAAACCAAAAGCGAGTTAGTAGATTGGGCACTGCTGGCCAACGAAGCTAAAATCCGCCAAAATAATTTCCGGCTGATTCCATATATCGCCGACCAGCATGGCAATAAATTTCTGACTGCCGAAATGGTAGCTAAAACCAGCGGTAACATACGAACCAAGGATATATATATTTGCGGCCCGCCGGCCATGATGAAATCGCTGCGCAGCCAGTTCCGGGCCAAAGGCGTTCCCGGCAAAAACATCCATAGCGAAGAATTTGCAATGAGTTAAGCCAATGAAAGGCATGGAACCATGATAATCAAACGGGCCGTCGCAATCGCGCTGATCACATCGGGTTTGATAATCCTATTTATTCTGGCCCTGGGCCTGTTTAGTTCAAAATAGCGCTTAAGCGTAGCGGGCGCTGCGTTCCTGCTCGCGCTTTTTTATAACTTCGCGCTTATCGTAGCGCTTGCGCCCTTTACCCAGGGCTATTTTTAATTTAAGGTAACGTCCCGATGTTATAAGTTCCATCGGTATGATAGTCATTCCCTGCTTTTTTGACGCTTCCAGCCGGTCTATTTCGCGGCGCTTGGCCAGCAGCCGGCGGGTGCGGCGCTGGTCGTCGGTGCCGATGGGCGCCGACGGGCTGCCGGTAATTTGGGCGTTTAGCAGCCACAGCTGGTTATTGATAACGGCCACGTAAGCCCCGCGCAGTTGGCCGTGCCCCAGTCTCAAGTTGCGCACTTCCGGCCCGGTCAGTTCCAAACCCACGCTTAAACTATCGCCGAGTTCGTAATCGAAGTGTGCCCGGCGGTTAATAATCTTCTTAGTTTGGCGGGTCTTTTTAGCCATCCCCTAATTTTAGCTTAATTTAACGCGAATTTATCTCTGTTCGCATGGTTTCCCATAAACTGGGGTCGTTGAGTTTTACTTTTCGCCAGTACCACCATTCCCCGCCCCATAAGTCGATATCCCGGTAGCCGGTCTTTTCGCCGTATTGGATACGTGTTTTCAAGCGGGCGGCATCCATCGATTTGGACTGTTCGGCAATACTGGTGTCTTTAAGGCTCATATCGTGCGGCGGCCAAGGTTCGGCCTGCAGTTCGTGCAGCATCGACGACCGGCCGGTAAAAATTTCTGTCAGGCCTGAGCGCCAAGTATAATAGCGCGGCGTAAAGGGGTACTCAAAATAGTGTTTGGTGACGGTTTTGTCCCACACCCGCTTATAAACGGAAATGCCAAATTGGTCGGGCCGCGGCTGGCCCAGCGGCAGTCCGAAATAGTTATTGGCCAGGCTGATAATTACCGGGTGGTTGGGGTCGAGGCGCTTAACCATGTCGAACTCGCTTTGCAGGCGGGCCCGGGGGTGGCTCGGGCATTTGCCAAATACCCCTAGAAAGTACTCATTTTCAAGCTGGTAGCTGACTAGGCTCTTGCGGCTTTTAACGTGGTTGATGACGGCCGTCATGTAGGCATCCAACTGCGGCTCCCAAGTACTGCGCGGCTCGTTGGCCGCCCAATCCGGAAAGTGGCATTCCGGCCAACGCGGCTGCCGCAAGCCAATTGCCAAAGTTGTTTGGCCGCCGACTTCGTCGACCCGGTCCAGCTCCCAGTCCAGCTCGGAAAAATCGTATTTACCTTGCTGCGGTTCGATATTGCTCCAATAAGTTGTTAAACGGAAACGTTTAAAGCCCAGGTCGTCGCGCAGGGCCAGCATCGTCTGGTGGGGGTCCAGGTCGAAATACCGGGCGTAATCAGCAATAAAAGTTACGCCGATATTTAACGGCTCATTTTTATGCTTATTAATGTACCACTGGGAGACCGCAATAACCTGGATATAAAAAAGCACGGCCAGCCCGAATATAACCAAGCCGGCGCGCTGCCAGCGGTTACGGTCTCGCCAACACATTTTAGCGAGACGGCGCAGGTAATTTGCCTCACCCGGCGGTTTGGATTTGACTTCCGACGTTTTCGGTTTTTTTGCAGCAGACGGCACTATTTTTAGGCGTCCTTTACCATATTACTAATGCTTATGGATGTATTATACTTATACTTGTGAAACAAGTAAAAAACGCGTCTGTGACGGTGGTTATTCCCTGTTATAACGAAGCCGGCTCGATCGGCGCCTGCTTAGCCGCCCTGCGAGCCCAAACTGTTTTACCGTTAGAAATAATAGTGGTTGACAATAATAGCCGCGACAATACCGCCGACATTGCCAAAACCTATGCCGCCGTCAGGATTATCAAAGAAAATAAGCCCGGCCTGATAGCTGCCCGCAATGCCGGCTTTGCCGCCGCTAAGGGCGACATTATTGCCCGGATAGATGCCGACACCCGGGTTGCGGATAATTGGGTAGAAACGATGGTTGCTGCTTTCACCGACGATAAAACCCAGGCCATTACCGGCACCGGCTATTTTTACGACTCCCCGGCCAAAGAGTTCGGGCTGCAATTCAGGCACTACCTCGCTGTAAGATTCAACCGGTTTATGCTGGGGCATGAAATGCTGTGGGGCTCGAATATGGCCGTCCGCCGCTCTGCCTGGCAGGTAATCGCCAAATACACCTGCGTCCAGCGCGATATTATGGAAGATTTGGATATCGCCATCCATATGGCCGATACATATGGCCCGGAGGCTATACGTTTTGTGCCGGAGCTCTGGGCCGACGTATCATTGCGGGCCGCCACGGTAGGTTCGCTTAAAGTTTACCGCTACATGAGGCAATGGCCGACAACCTTGCGCTACCATGGTTTTTTGCGCGGCCTGTTGGCTTGGCCGGCCACCGGCTTGCTGGTGTGTGCTTCCCCGTTCGTGGGGGCGGCCATGAGGCTGTATGACCCGGAAAACGAACGGATGCAAATAAGTAAGTTACGCTGGCAGGCAGCCAAATATGAGCGAGCTGAAAACCCTTAAAAAGCCCGAAGTTTCTATCGTTATACCGGCCTATAATGAGGCTACATACATCGACCGGTTGTTAGCGGCCCTCACCCGCCAGCGATTCCAGGATTTTGAAGTTATTATTTCCGACGCCGACAGCCGCGACGGAACCGACGAAGTCATTAAAAGTTTTAAAAATAAACTAAGCCTGATTTTAGTTAAGTCACCACCCAAAGGCCCGGCCAATGGCCGTAACACCGGCGCCGCCCGGGCCAGCGGCGAATGGCTGCTGTTTTTGGACGCCGACGTCGACATTGATGACCCCGGCTTTATGGACACGCTCCTGCACCAAACTAAAAAACGCGGTTGGCATACATCCAGCACCAAGCTCAAAGCCCGCAAAGCGTCGATTGGCGAGAAAATAGGCATCAGCATCCATCATTTATATTTACGCCTGCTGGCCCATACCAAACACCCGGTGGCCCCCGGTTTTTGTATATTGACCCGGCGCGACCTGTTCAACCGTCTTAATGGCTTCGATGAAAAGCTTTGGGTCGCCGAAGATTACGATTACGTTTCGAGGGCAAGTAGGCACGGCGGATTTGGCTATACCAACGAAACTTATTACTATGTCGATTTACGCCGTTTCCACGAAGGCGGCAATTTACGGGTTTTTTGGCAGTCCACGTATTACGAAATTTATCGTTTTACCCATGGCTTTAAAATCGAAAAAGACCCGCTAAATTACCAGTTCGGCCACCATAAAAAGCGCCAATAAAAAGGGTAGATATTCCATTGGCTTGGCCACAACATAAATTATTAAAGCAATTTATCGAATATATGATTGGCGGCGGCGTTTGGTTTTGGAGCGGCTATGCCATTTTTGCCCTATGCTACTCGGTTATTGGTACCAACTGGTTCATCGCAAAACTAGCCGCCGATATCGTTGGCTTTTCACTCAATTACTTTTTGCAAAGGTATTGGGCTTTTAATGACAACCGGCTAAACAAGCACGAAGGCCGGGTGCTGTCTCGCTATGTAACTATAACTGCCATCAATTTCGTGATTGATTACTTAATTGTCGGCGGCCTGAAGGCCTTAGGCGTATCACCTTATATCGGTTTGTTCGCAGCAGCTTTGTTCTTTACCGGCTGGAATTACGCGTGGTACCGCTTTTGGGTGTTTAAGCCGCAAACCTCGTCGAGCTAGTTACAGGCTATTGGTGTGCTGGCCGCTGGAATCGCTGGTAACCGTGCAGGCGCTCCATAGCCCCTTGCCTATCTGTTTAGCTACCGATTGGTCGCTAACAAATTCCTGCTTTTTCTGGAATGGGAAGTTGGTGTAAGCAAAACCGTATCCAGCCTGTACCAAAGAAGCGTTTACAAACGTACCATCGTCGGTATAAACGTAGCGCAGCAGCCGGCCGTAGCGGTCGCGGTCGGTATCCAGCGGGTCGGCCACAAGTTTGACGCGGTGGCTGCCAATAATACTTTTGGTATAAGCCGCGGCCTGCGGGCCGTAACACTGTACCGGCGTTTTTGGCTTGTGGGTTTCTGGCGTATCCACGCCTATTAGCCGGACTTTTTCGTTGCGGCCGTCCATATTAACGGCAATCGTATCGCCGTCGACGAATTCGGTTACCGGGTAAGTACCCGGCGTAGCCGGCATGCTTACGGCCGGCAGCTGGACTACCTGCTTAACGCCCTGGTGCTGGGCGGCGTAATATACCGCTAAGGCTAGTACCACGAAGATTATAACCATAAACAAACTAAACTTTTGCCGCCGCTTTTCGTACCTTACTTCTTCCTCCAACTGCATGTTACCTAGTATAAATCAGCCGGCGGCTGCTACGTTGCAAATTTAACAGCTTACGTTTATTTGAATTGCTTGTAGAATGAGGACAGACAGGACGTAAGGGGGAAATGGCATGCCAGCCAGCCAGTTAAACGCGGCTTCAGAAAGATACTCAGAACAGATTGAAGCGCTCGACTGGCATTACCCGACGGCCGAAGGACTACTCGGGGGTTTGGCGCTGGAAGCATCCGGCGCGGTCTTAAACTGCATTGGCGATGTTTTGCCGCCGGCCGCCGACGAAGCGGCCCGGTTGGAACAAGTTGCCGGCACCAGCCCCAATTTCGGCAAAATCTTCAGCGCCATGGAAGCCAGCAAAACTACCGGCTGCTGGTACGATACCAACCGTACCAGCCGCGATCCGCGCGGCTATTTTATGGCTAGCTCGCGGGCCGCTTATGACCTAGGAATAACTAGGGGCTCGGGCACAATCCGCCTACACCGCCTATCCTATTATGGGCTTAAAGCTGAATCTGGCGTGCCGGTAGAAGAGCTGGGCCTGGAGCTAGACGTCGACCATATCTGCCGTTCCACAGCTTGCTGCAACGATAACCACCTGCGGGCCGTAACCAAAGAAGCCAACAATGTCTTAAAGCTTAAAGCCGACAGCTTGGAAAATGCTTTTGCCGCCAGCCAGATTTATGGGCCAACTACAATTGATTGGCTGGACGCCATAGTTTCCGATCCGAGCTGGGACAATATCAGCCCCTACGTAATTTCCACCCGCTTTGGCCCTTACCGATTAGCCAGGACCGAGGCCGACCCAAGGTTAGTCTATGCCGTACCGGTGGCCGACGGCCTACTGGACCAGCTTCCGCAGCCGGCCAAGTCGCGCTCGCAGCGTAAATACCGGCTGCAAAAACAATTAGCTGCCAGGGCTATTGCCGACCAGAAAAGTTTCGACGATAAAGACGAAATATTAGCCAGACAAATCGAGATGCGACAATACGAAGCTATCGCAGCTTAAAAATCTATGCCTTTGTTGGCAAGGAATTTTTTGTCGAAGTGGTGTTTGATTTTTTCCATGCTGGTGGCAATATCGGCCAGGCTCAATAATTCTTCGGGATAATTACGGCCGGTCAGGCATAGGCTGGTCTTTTTAGCCCGCTTTTGGATCAGGGCTTTTTCCTGGGCGACGCTGACTAACCCGTGGTGGACGGCGTTATTGATTTCGTCGCAGATTACCAGGTCATAATCGCCACTGGTGGCAGCTTTTAAAGCTAGTTTATAAGTATCTTGGGCAACCTGTTTGTGTTCTTCTTCGGATACGTCTTTGGCGCTGATTTCGCCGGCCTGGTAAAAGCCCTTGCCGCCTTTATGGAATAACAGCTTGTCGCCGAACACCGGCTGGATTTTATAAATGAATTCGTGCTCGCCAACGTTCCAATGTTTAATAAATTGGATAAAGGCTACTTTCCAGCCATTACCCAGGGCCCGGGCCATCAGCCCGACGCTGGCGCTGGTTTTGCCTTTGCCCTCCCCGGTGTAAATTACCACCACGGACTTTTTTGTTTTATAACCCTCAAACGCCATTGGCTATATATTAATCTGTTTGGTTATTATTTATTTCGTTAACAGCGTAGCGCATGGCAAACAACCCCTGCATAATATCTCTGTTCTTAAGTGGAACGCCGCCGAAGGCAGGTTCTTTCATGAGATTAAGCAGCCGCATAACCGGTATATTGGGGTCAATTTTGCGCATTACCGTTTCGCGATCGGGGTAGGATAAGCTTAAAAATTTCTCCATGGTTTCAGCCATATCGTTCTTGATAGCATCGCGCTTAACATCGGATGTCAGCTGGGCTAACCTCTGGTTGGCTTCAGTTTCGATTTTAGCCATCAGCTCCAGAAAATCATCATCAGTAAGTTCGCCTAGTATATTTTCCCTAGTGGCTTGGCCCATTAATGCCCTGGTTTGGGCGACAATGGCTATGCGCTCGGCAATCTCCCCCTCTACTTGTTTGTCGCTGGGGATAATGCCTACTGTTTTAAGAGCGACGATTGATAATTTATAAGCTCGTTCCTCGGGAGTAAAGCCGCTGTCCTGGGCCTGTTTTATGGCAGCTTTTAATGCGTTTTTTGCTTCGCCTCTTATACTATTTACGCTAAATGTACCGTCGCTGATTCTCCAGTCGGGATGCAAAATATCGTCCGCTTCGATAGATTGGTCGGCGGTTTCTATAGGCTGGATGTCATCATGCGGCTTGGCTGCTTCCATTAGCTCTCCCATGTAGTAAATATACCCTATATATAGCGTCCGGTCAAAGAGTTACAACGCTATTGCTTATACTAATTTCTTGTCGCGCAGGGCGCCGTCTATGCGGTTACGGTCAAAGCCGATTATGGTTTCGTCGCCTATTTCTATAACCGGTATGCCGGCCTGGCCGGTCTTGTTGACTACGTACATTATGGCGGCCTGGTCGGTCTCGACATTCACTTCTTCGAAGGGTACTTTTTTGCCTTTAAGATATTCTTTGGCCATCCGGCAAAAACCACACCACGGCGCGCTGAAAACTTTGACAGTTGCTGGGTTGTTCATAGTTGTTAAATCTTGGATTTACTCCTTATTTTAAGTATACACTGCCACCTGCTACACTAGCTGTATGGCGAGACGGAAATGGTTGATCTGGGGCGGGCTGGTAGCCGGCGGGGCCATGCTGGCGATTATTATTTTTATCGGCATCCGTATGGCGGTAGCCAACAATAACCAGACCCACTACCACGCTAATTTCGCGGTTTATGTAGACGGACAACGCTTAAAATTCGAAGGTCCGACATTTTATGAAGAAGAAACGGCGTGTAACAATGCCGGTCCCAACGATACCCACGCCAAGGCCCATATGCACGATAACGTTAATGATGTAATCCACGTCCACGACACAGCCATTACCTGGAGTTATTTCTTCACTAATCTGCGCTATGGTTTATCTGACAAAGCCCTGACGCTTGATGACCGGGTTTTAGTTGATGGCCAAGACGGCAAGCACTTAACTTTTATTCTTAACGGCCAAAAAGTCGACACCATTGCCGGCAAAGTAATTGGCGACCAGGACGCATTGCTAATAAGTTATGGCTCCGAGGACCAGGCCGCAATAAAGACCCAATACGACAGCATAGCCCATACCGCCGTTAAGGAAGATGCCGGCAAGGATCCGGCGGCATGTACCGGCAATAAACCACTTACATTTAGTGAAAGATTTAAGCGCGCCGTATCTGTTAACCAAGCAAAATAAGCTTGCAAACATAAGCATTATATAGTATAATAATACTTAACCTGATTACACTTGTGATTGGGCAAACCGGCCGGTTCCCCGGCCTTGTATCTTGGAGAATTCAGTGTCCATCAAGCGGATCATTTTCGCGATCGTGGTCATCCTTGCCGTGGCAGCTCCGGCTGCCTCGGCCTCGTCGTTCGATCTTGGGGCTTACAGGCCGCACAAGGGCGAGATCTCGGAGTGCGCGGACGCCTGCGACGTAAATACGCCGCAGACCCTGCACTATGTCATCCGCAAACGCGGACAGCACAGCGTTAAGGTCGCCACCCTATCGGTGTGGCTGCCGCCGGCCGCCAGGCCGTCGGACGTCCACATCAGGGTGTCGCATTTGCGATGCCTGCTGTTGCAGCCCAACCCCGACCAGCCGAACTACACCTGCGTGTTCCGCAGGCTGCCGGCTGGCAACCTGGCGCGCCGCGTCACGCTCAGTTTCGTGGCCAACGCGAAGGTCATGGGGGGTGTGGTCAACTTCGGTTGGCTCCACTTGCCGGGAGACAAACATCCCGGCAACGACGAAGCACCCGATGGCAGCGACAACGTCATCTGACTTCTTCCGGGGGCGGCACCATTCGTGGTGCCGCCCCATACGTTATCATTATCACCCCTGTAAATTACTTGACGATATTTAACTAAACCAGCATAATAATACTTGTTCTTTACAACACTGGAGGACCGGTGGAAGAAAAAGAGTTGTATGATGATGCCAAGCCTTTGCTTGCGATCGTGGTCGCCATCGTCATCGTGCTCGTCCTGGCGCTAGTCAGGTACCATGCACTCTAGTAGCTGCCACTGGCCGCGGGCGGGGCCTCCGGGCCTTGTCCGCGGCATCCGCATTATCAAAATATATTTTGCCTTTTAGCCAAGCGGTAGTACAGTAAAGCTATATCTTAAATAAGGAGGGTTCTCCCGATGTTCGGACGGACAAAAATCGCCATGCTAGTCGCGGAATTTCTCGGCACGGCAATCTTAACTATGGCGGCCATTACGATGGTCCACGCTACGGCTATATCTTATTTCGTAGCCACGTCAGTAGCCATAACCTTCGTGCTTTTACAAACGGCCTTAGCGCCGTCGTCGGGCGGCTTTTTTAACCCGGCGGTTACTTTAGGTTTTTGGACGGCCCGCAAAATCCAAACTTTCCAGGCAATCGCTTATATCGCCGTCCAATTTTTGGGCGCGCTGGTTGGCTGGCAGCTTTTCGAATATTTAAGCGGCCGGGCTTTGCCGAGCCACGGCGGCGCTTATGATTCCAAAGTGTTAGTAGCCGAGCTAATCGGTACATTTATTTTTACAATTGGTATTACCGCGGCTGTTACCCATGGCATGGAAGTTCTAAGCCGGGCGGCAACTATGGCCACCGCCTTGTTTTCTGGCATCATAATTGCCAGTGTGGCGTCGCAAGGTATCTTGAACCCGGCCATCGCCATGGGCCTGCGCTACTGGGATGCCAGCTATGTTTTCGGACCCATATTGGGGGCAATTTTAGGCGTGAACCTATATGTTTGGGTATTCGCGCCGGCTGATGCCCGGCCAAAGTTTAGCCGCCCCGCCCGCGTTAAAAACAACAGCTCATCAGCTAAAAAACGCGGCTAACTTTTAAGCCCGGCGATTAAATCGTTTTCAAATTGTTCGATACCGTTGACAGTTGGCGGGTAGCCGGACGTATCCGGAAAATCCATAGTTTGGACGCATTGCCACATGGCTTTAAGCAGCTGCTTGTGGCGGGCTAACTCTTCGTCGTTAAAATCTAATACCAGGCGTTTAACTTTGCCGTTTTCGTCGGGCTCCACAAATACCAGTTCGCCCGACGCTACGCTGTAGCCCCGGAAACTGTGCGAGCCTTCAATAAGTATTTTATATGTCAGCAACTGCTGGCGGTATTTATGCAGCCGCAATTCGCTTTTGACCCAGCGGCTGTAGCCCCGCCCGGTTTTAAAATCGGTTACAATGGCCGTTTTCTTTTCGGTATCAAGCCGGATTTTATCTATTTTGCCGCTTAAGTGGATCTTGCCGACTAATACGCCTTCGCTTCTGAAATTTCGCTCGTGTAAGTCGGCAGTTTTGAATTCGGAGCTGTATTCTTGCAAGAATTTAGGCAGGATTTGCCGCCCGCGGTGCAAAATATTGTCGGTTTGGCTGGCCGGCAAGCGCTTGGATTTTATCCGCTCAGCAAAGTATTCGAGGGTTTGCTCGTTAGCCGGCAAACCGCCCTCGGTTTTAAGCATATGGTGCAGCCATTCGATGGTTTCATGCACGGCATTGCCATAAGTGCCATCAGCCGTCGGGCTTTTGGGAAAGCGCAAAATGGTTCCTAAAAAGAAATCTTCCGGACCGCCGTACAACAAATCGGTAAAGTGATTTAAGTGTGTGGGGCTTAGTTTATAGTTGGCCAGCCGCGGCGTCAGCATATCTTTAAGGGTCGTTTTGAATGGCGGCCGGTGGCGGTGCTGCCAGAAATGCTCGAATAAATCAGCCTGAGGCAAGTTGTCAGCGGTGACCGTTTCGATATTTATAGCGGTGCCCCCAGGCAGCAATAAACTGGTAATTTGGCCGCTGTCGTCTATTTGTTCCCGAAGGTATCTTAAGCGGGGGCTGGCTTTACCGCTGATGGTTTGGACGTAGCTGGTCAGGTAAAGCTGGCAGCGCGCCCGGGTAGCGGCTACAAAAAATAACCGCAGCCTTTCGTCTTCGGTAGCGCCGGCATAACGGATTGGCAGCAAATTTGCCGGCAAACTGATGGCGCTGGTTTGGGTCCGGCTGGCCCTGCCCCAAACGTCGTCCTGGCAAGCGATAACAAAAACGGCGTCGAACTCCAGGCCTTTGGCCTTGTAGGCGGTCATCAGCTGCACGGCATCGGGCGATTCGTAATACGGGCTGGTATTGATGATAGGAATTTCGGCGGCCCGGTGGGCATCGATAAATTCTATAAAGTCGGCTAAGGTAAGCGGCGTGTCGTCGTAGCGTTTGTAATCGCGCAATTTCTGGCGCAGCACGGTTAAACTGCTTAGCAGCTGCAAGTAGCGGGCGGCGCTGTTGGTAATTTGCCGCTGGCTAAAATAGTATTCAAAAAAAGTGCTTACCGGCTGCACGTTTAGTTCGAAATAAAGGGCTTCGTCGGCGTTGCCAATTAATAAATCCAGCTGCTGTTCGGCGGTGGAGATCAACATTAAATCGGCCAGCCGGGCAAAAAATACGGCGATGCCGCTAAGCTTTTCTTGGTTCATGGCCAGAGTCGTCCACGACTCGCCGCTGTCATAAGCTTCCCAGCTGAGTTTCCAGATGAGTTTGGTGGGCAGTTGCCAAAAATCAAAACTCAAGACCGTCGGCCACAGGCTGTCGGCCTGCTGGAAGTCCTGGTTTTGCAGGGCTACTACCAGCCGGGCCATAGTCTCAAGCTCCCTAACTAACTGGTCATCCAAAACGTTTTCGCGCTTTTCGTATTGTACGGCCACGGTTTGGGCGCTGAGATACGGCAGCAGCGGCTGTAAATATTTATGCTTGGGAGCCAGTACGGCGATTTGGCGCGGCGGCATGCCGCTTTTGATTAAAGCGGCGATTTTTTCGGCCAGCCAGCTGTATTGGGCGGCATCAGTTACAAATTCGTGCCGGGCGATGGCGATATCGTTATCAAAATGCCGGTTGGCGGCAACCAACTGCTTGCTGACACTGCCTAAAGTTATATGCAGCCGCGACTGGATTTGCCCGGCAATGTTTTGGGCCACGTGCAGCAGATTTTCGTGCGAGCGGTAATTATTAATTAAAGTTATTAGATTTACGTTGCGGTACATTTGCTGGAAGGCCAGCATATTGGAATGGTCGGCGCCCTGGAAAGCGTAAATAGCCTGGTCGTCGTCGCCTACGGCTAAAATATTGGGCCGGCCCTCATGGATCGGGTTATCGGTGAGTAATTCTATCAACCGCAATTGGGCGGTGTTGGTATCCTGGAATTCGTCCAGCAGGAAGTATAAGTACTGTTCGGCCAGGGTGAATTTAAATTCGGGGTTTTCCTGCAAGGCTTTGATGGCCCGCAGCACCATGTCGTCGTAATCGTATATGTTTTGGCCGGCCAAAGCGGCCTGGTACTGGGCGTAAATATCGGCGGCCAGCAGTAATTTATCATTTACTGCTTTGCCGGCCATTACGATATAGCCGTCGTCGTCGCGGGCCAGCCACTTGTTTTTCCAAACCGTTAACGGGGTGGTTTTATTGGTTTGCAGGCATTCATCCAGGGCGATGGCTAGCTCTGAGCGGCATATACCTAGCAGGCCGAACTTGCCCGAATATTGGTCTTTTAAGGCATCCAGCAGCATCTCGAATTTGGCCACCGACTTTTTATCGATCCGCGGCAAATCACCCAGTACCTCTTTGCAAATGGCACTGGTTGCTTTAATAACCGCCAGGTTATCTTTGGCGGCAGCGGCAATGTCGCCCGGCTCCAGCAACGCCCGCTTGGCGTCGGAAATAAATGTTTTCAGGTCGCGCAAATAAGCGTCGGGCCAGCGCAGCGGGTTGTTAAACGGCAACCCGGCCAGGATTTGGCGCAGAGTGGCATCCTGGCCGAGCTCGTCTATCGGCCGCAAATTGGACTGGCCAATATATTCCGGGTAGCGCCGGATTAAATCGCTGCCAAAAGCGTGGTAAGTACTTATTTGGACGTCGTAAGCTGCTTCGCCGATTAAACTGAACAGCCGTTGGCGCATGGCCTGCACGCCCGATTCGGTAAAAGTCAGGCACAGGATTGTTTCGGGGGGCGTGTCGGTTTGGTTTAAAATGCGGGCCACCCGCGTTGATAACAGCTGGGTTTTGCCGGTTCCCGGCCCGGCGATGACCAGCACTGGGCCGTCGATTTGGTCGACGGCTTGGCGCTGTTGGTCGTTTAGCTGCTTGTAAGCCCTCTCAAACAGTGTCATAAGATTATTATCTCACGACTCTACGTACAACTCCTCTACCAGCTGGCCGATTAATTTGGCCCGGTCTTCGCCTATGCCAGGAAAAAACTGGGGGGTGGTTTGGATTTGCAAGTACAAATTTGCCATGTGGTTGGCCAGCACGCCTACCGGCAATTCGGTGGTTTGGTTATAAAACAAATAGGGCTGGGGCAAGCC
The DNA here is from genome assembly GCA_964460855.1 of uncultured Candidatus Saccharibacteria bacterium. Taxonomy (GTDB): domain Bacteria; phylum Patescibacteriota; class Saccharimonadia; order Saccharimonadales; family UBA10212; genus CAYWQH01. The sequence goes on along the minus strand of CAYWQH010000003.1, from coordinate 107,820 downwards.
GGAAATTGGCGCGTAGCGCCGCAGCAGCGCGTTGGCAATGCTTTGGCCTTCGCTCGGCGCTTCGTTTTTACTGACCGCGAATTGGCGGAAACTTTCGGCGGTTATTACCGGCTGTATTTTTTTGCTGGCTTCGTCTTTTAGCCAGGTAACAATTTCGGGGTTATAGCGCTCTATATCCAGCACGGCCCTGACTGGCTGCCTGTTTGGCGAAAATTCAATCTCTACGTAATGTATTCCGCCTAGTTGTTGCAAAATACTAATTAATTCGGACCTGCGGTCCTTATCGAGACCAATCTTCATATGTTCGATTTCGGGTTTTTCGGGCATAGGGCTCCTTCTGTTTAAATATTATCCAGAAATTTATAATGTGGACAATGCTCAACTTAGAAAATTACGACTTTAAACTGCCGCCAGAGTTAATTGCCCAGCGGCCGGCCCGGCCGCGCGACCATGCCAGGCTGCTGGTTTATAACCGCCAAACCGGCCAAATAACCGATGATTATTTTTATAACCTCGAAAAATATTTGCCTGCCGGTAGCGACTTGGTTATTAACAATACCAAAGTAGACAAGGCCCGCCTGCGATTTGGCGATGTAGAAATATTCCATCTGGATTCAATCGGACCAACCACTATTACCGCACTGGTTAAACCGGGCCGCAAATTTAAAGTCGGCCGGTTAACCGAGCTAGGGCCCCTAATTGTTGAAACACTGGAGATTGACGGCGAGGGCGTGCGGACGCTTAAACTGAACATGCCTATCGGGGACAGCCGGTTGGATAAGTACCGGCAAACGCCCTTACCGCCATATATAGCGCCCAACGATAGTTACAGCGGCGACTACCAAACGGTATATGCGGCCCGCCCGGGCAGCAAAGCCGCCCCCACCGCCGGGCTACATTTTACGTCTGCCCAAATAAAAACTTTAGGCCAATCGCACGGGTTAATAAAAGTTACGCTAAACGTTGGTTTAGGTACTTTTTGGCCACTTAGAAAAGAACAGTTGTCTAGCGGCAAGCTGCACGCTGAATTTTTTGAAATTTCACAAGCTGCCGCCAAGCAACTTAACGGCGCCCGGAACTTAACCGCTGTTGGCACCACTAGCCTGCGCTTGTTAGAAAGCGCCGCCAAACCGTACCGGGCCCAAAGCGGCTGGACGGATTTATTTATACAGCCCGGCCACCAGTTCAGCTCGGCCGGGTCGATGATTACCAATTTCCATTTGCCAAAAAGCTCGCTGTTTATTTTAGTGGCTACTTTTTTAGGATCGGCGGAAATTGCCCGAACCATTTATGCCCACGCCATCTCCCAAAAATACCGGTTTTACTCTTTTGGCGATGCCATGATAATTGTTTGATCTTGTGAATTTCGCACAATGGGGCTACGCTAACACCATAAGCATTTTATGGAGGATATAGGGGTGAGCACATTAGAAAAATTAGAAACGCGGCTGGGCGAAATGTTTGAAGGCGCCCCGCAACTTCGTAAAACTACCCGCAAAGCCCTGGCCAACTGGTGGCCGCCTATCGCCTTAATTTTTGGTATTTTGCAGTTGTTGGCGGCCTGGCTATTGTGGCATGCCGGCCATATAACCAACCAGGTTATTGATTATGCTAACTCAATTGCGCAAGCCTACGGATCCGGGGCGGTTGTGCAGCATCTCGGCCTGTTCTTTTACCTGGCTTTAGGCGCTTTAGTGGTTGACGCGGTTATCTTGCTTATGGCCTACCCCAGCTTGCGCCGCCGCGAACACTACGGCTGGCAATTATTGTTGCTCGGCGCGCTGTTAAATTTGGTATACGGTGTAGCCGCAGCTTTCCAGGATTATGGCGGTGTCAGCCGCCTGGTTTGGGCTTTCTTTACCACCGTTATCGGCCTTTATTTTTTGTACCAGGTGCATGACGAATTTATGGTAGGCGCCGCCCATCATAAAAAGACAGCCGCCAAAAAATAACCTGGCTTTAATCTAAAGCATAATTTGAACCGCCACCGCCTCCTCTGTTAAAATAGTTTAAAGCAATGAGGTGTATAAATTCTATTAGGGGAAACCCGCGATGATTTTTAGTTTGGCCGCCGAAAACGCGCCCTTGGCCGCCCAAAAGCTGGTGGATATCGGGCCGTTGCCGCTAACCAACAGCATGTTGACGGGTATTATTACGGCTGCTTTCGTGCTTGGATTGTTGGGTTTGGCCGCCCACCGCAGCCAAATCCGGCCGGTCAGTAAGTTAGCCTTTTACGTGGAGAGCATGGTAGAGCTTCTTTATGGCATGATCGCCGAATCGTTTGGCGACCGCAAAAAAGCGTCCAAGCACTTCCCCCTGCTAATTACTTTATTCGTTTTTATACTAGCCTGTAATTTGAGCGGTTTATTGCCGGGCGTCGATTCTATAACTTACAGCGCCAACGGCGAGCCCGTTTCTCTGTTCCGGTCGTTTACAACCGACTTAAATTCAACTTTGGCCATGGCCATCATAAGCTTAACCGTTGTCCATGTTTACGCTATAAAAGAATTAGGGGTTATGGGGCGCTTAAAACACTACTTCACCAATAAGCCCTGGAACCCTATGAACTTATTTATCGGGTTGAACGAAGTATTCGGCGAAGTTTTACGGTTGGTGACATTATCGCTTCGGCTGTTCGGCGTAATTTACGGCGGCGAAGCCCTACTGGTAGCCATTGCCCAAATATCAGGCAATTTCGCCTGGGCGGCAACTTTGCCAATCATGTTCCTCGAGATTTTCTTCTCATTCGTGCAGGCTTACTTATTTATGATGCTTACCACAACCTATATCGTTATGGCAACCAGCCACCCGGAAGAGACTGCCGAACATGAACCGCAACCGGCCAATTCCAGGCGCCGGCTGGGTAAAAAAGTAGCGGTCAGTGGAGCTTGAACATGAAAATAACTAACCAGAGAAGGAGATTTTAGGCGTGGAACATGTTGACCCCGCATTTATTAAAGGTATTACTATCGGCCTCGGCGCCATCGGCCCGGCTATCGGCGTGGGCTTAATCGGCGCTTCGGTAGTCGGCGCCGTTGGCCGCAACCCGGAAATCCAAGGTAAAATTTTATCGACCGCTTTCATTATGATCGGCCTGGTTGATGCCGTTTTAGCCTTTGTTTTGCTAATTCTATTTACGACTTAAGGGAGCCAGCTAAAAAGCAGTGAATATAAACGCCGTACAATTCGCCGACTCCTCTTCCAGCGGGCTGGGAGCTTTCCATGTTAATTTGAAAAGCTTTATATTCCAGATGGTTACCTTCCTGATAGTATTGCTGGTTTTAAAACGCTGGGCGCTGCCAAAGTTAATCGAAACCATCGAAAACCGCCGCGAAGTGTTGGAAAAAAGCCTGGACCAGGCAAAAGAAACCGAAAAAGCTTTAGCCGACGCCGAAGCCAAAGCCGGCGATTTACTTAACAGGGCCCGCGGCCAGGCCGACGAAGCCCTCGGCGATGCCCGTAACCAGGCTAAAGAACTGATTACCGCTGCCGAGGCAGCCGCCGGCCAAAAAGCCGAAGCGATTATTAAAGAGGGCCAGCTGCAGCTGGAGCGCGACCGGCTCCAATTAAAGTCCGAGCTGAAATCCGAGCTGGCCGCCCTGGTTACTGAAGCCAGCGAAAAAATCGTCCGTCAAAAACTAACCGGCGCGGCCGACCACGAGCTGGTCAGCAAAAGCATCGAAGAGGTCCGCACATGAAAGCGCCGTCACGCCGCGAATTGGCGGTTTATGCCGGCCGGCAGCTGGTTGAAGGCGCCGATGCCAAGCAGTTGGCCGGCCAACTGGCATCTGAGCTGGCAACATCCAACCGTTCCGGCGACAGCCAGATGCTGGTAGATGACATTTACTATTATTTAGAGCATACCGGAGAATTGGCAAAGGCCAATGTTACTTCCGCCCATCCGCTGAGCGAAGCGCTGGAAACCAAACTACGGGCCCTGGCCAAACAACTGACCAAAGTTAAAACGGCGGTCATCGAAAATACCGTCAATCCCGAAGTACTAGGCGGCTTTAGGCTGCAAACGGCCACCAGGACCGTCGATTTAACCGCCAATAACCAACTTAAGAGATTAAAAAGGGAGATAGCCCGTGGCTGAGCTGCAAAATAACGTACGAGAACTGTCCGAAGAAGTCCGGCGGGCTATCGCCGAACTAACCAGCCAAGATGCCAGCTCCGACAGTGGTATTGTAACCAGGGCCGGCGACGGCGTGGCCTGGATTTACGGCCTTAGGGCTTGCGGTTATAACGAAATGCTGGAAATCGAAGCTACCGACGGGTCGTTTGTCACGGCTTTCGCCCTGAACCTGATGGAAGACGAAATCGGCGCCGTATTGCTGGGCGAAGAACAAAAAATCAAAGCCGGCGCCCAGGTGCGCCTTACCGGCGAAGTTTTATCTGTGCCGATTGGTCCCGAGTTAGTCGGACGGGTAGTAAACCCGCTGGGCCAGCCGCTGGACGAAGGCGGCGAAATTAAAACCGGACAGCGCGGCCTGGTGGAACGCCCTGCCCCCGGTGTTATTGACCGCAAAGGCGTGCACGAGCCGCTAATGACCGGCATTACGGCCATAGATACGATGATCCCGATAGGCCGCGGCCAGCGCGAGCTGATTTACGGCGACCGCCAAACCGGCAAAACGGCCGTGGCGGTCGATACTATGATTAACCAGAAACGCCAGGGCACCGACATTATAAATATCTACGTGGCTGTCGGCCAGAAGTATGCCAAAATCGCCCGCTTAATCGAACGGCTGAAGCGCGAAGGCGTGATGGAGCAAAGCATTATCGTGGCGACGTCTGCTGCCGACCCCGCCCCGCTGCAATACTTGGCGCCTTATGCCGGCGCGGCTATGGGCGAATATTTCCGCGACAACGGGCAGCATGCCCTGATTATTTACGATGATTTAAGCAAGCATGCCGCCGCTTACCGCCAGATGAGTTTGCTGCTGCGCCGCCCGCCCGGCCGCGAAGCCTACCCCGGCGACGTGTTCTACCTGCATTCGCGCCTTCTGGAACGGGCCGCTAAAATGAGCGACGCCAAGGGCGCCGGCAGTTTAACCGCCCTGCCGATTATCGAAACCCAGGCCGGCGACGTCAGCGCATATATCCCTACAAATGTTATTTCGATTACCGACGGCCAGATTTACCTGGAAACCGACTTGTTTTACCAAGGTGTTCGCCCGGCCGTTAACGTTGGTTTAAGCGTTTCGCGCGTTGGCGGAAATGCCCAGACGGCAGCCGTAAAAAGCGTGGCCAGCGGCCTGCGCCTGAGCCTGGCCCAGTTCCGCGAACTGGCCGCTTTCAGCCAGTTCAGCTCCGACTTGGACGCGGAGACCAAACAGCGGCTCAGCCGCGGCCGGCTGCTGACCGAAATCCTCAAACAGCCCCAGTACAGCCCCTTAAGCGTCTGGCAGCAAACGGCCATCGTTTTGGCGGCCTCCGGCGGAGCTTTTGATGAAATCCCGGCAGACTCCGTTAAGAAAGCCCAGTCGGCGCTAATGGACAGCTTGATCCAGCACCACCGCAAACCCATGGAAGAGTTAAATAAAGGCGAAAAGCCCGACGACAAAACCAAAGAGTTGATATTAAAAACCGCCCAGCAAATCGCCAAGCAATATCACGCCGCCGACCATAAAGACAAGAAAGAAGCGGCTTAAAATGGCATCGATCCAAATACACCGCCGCCGGATCCGCTCGGTCCGCAATACCAAGCAAATTACCAAAGCCATGGAATTGGTGGCGGCCAGTAAATTGCGGCGCATCCAGGAAAAAGCCGTGCAGTCGCGCGATTATGCCGAACTGGCATTTAACATCATGCACCGCGTAAGCGGCATCGCCGATATCCGCCATAACCCGCTGTTTGCCGAACCTGACCCCAAAGCGCCCAGCCTGCTGGTGGTATTTACCAGCGACCGCGGCCTGGCCGGGGCATTTAATAGTAATGTATTGCAGCAGGCCACCAAAATTATCGGCCAGAACCGCCAGGCTGGACGACAGATGAAAGTCATCGTTTTCGGCCGCAAAGGAACTCATTTTATGTCGCGGCTGGACGGCGTGGAAGTTATCGGCGCTTATGAAAATTTCGAAGAACTGCCTGACCCCAGCTATTTCGCTTCGCTGCTGGATACGATATTAAACGGCGTCCGCGACCGCCAATTCAGTTCAGTTAATTTAATTTATACCAAGTTCTTATCAACACTCAACCAGCAAGTCAGCAGCCTGCCGCTGTTTCCGCTGGAATTGTCGGCCGAAGTCGCCGAGCGCGAAAAATCCCGCGTTTACGAATACGAGCCGTCGCCCGAGCTAGTTTTGGCCCGGGCCGCCCGGCTTTATTTGGGAGCCCAGCTGATGCAGGCTAGGAGCGAATCGGCCGCCAGCGAACACGCCATGCGCATGCTGGCTATGAGCAATGCCAACCGCAATGCCGGTGACCTGATAGACAACCTCACCCTGGAACTAAACGCTACTCGCCAAGCTGTAATTACCCAAGAAATTGCCGAAATAACCGGCGGCGCGGCAGCGATCGCTTAGAAAGGATGAATATGGAAGAAGCAACCCAGACCAAACCCAAAACCACAACCGGCCGGATAATCCAGGTAGTCGGCGTGGTAGTGGACGTGGAATTTGAAGGCCAGATGCCGGCTATTTATGACGCCTTAACCGTGACTTTAAACAAGCAGGAGCTGGTCTTGGAAGTGGCCCAGCACTTAAGTAAACGCTCGGTCCGGGCCATTGCCCTGTCTACCACCGACGGGCTGAGCCGCGGCGCCGAGGTTACCAATACCGGCGCGCCAATCAGCGTGCCGGTCGGCGATAAAACGCTAGGCCGGATGGTCAACGTTACCGGCGAGCCGATTGACGGCAAAGCGGCAATTGTTACCACCGAAAAAGCACCAATCCATCGCGACCCCCCGACCCTGGCCGACCAAAGCGGCAAAGTCGAAATTTTTGAAACCGGCATTAAGGTTATCGACCTGATCGCGCCGATTACCAAAGGCGGTAAGGTAGGATTGTTCGGCGGCGCCGGCGTAGGCAAAACCGTTTTAATCCAGGAGTTAATAAACAATATCGCCAAATTCCACCAGGGTAATTCGGTGTTTGCCGGGGTCGGCGAACGCACCCGCGAAGGCAACGATTTGTACCACGAAATGAGCGAATCCGGAGTACTGGATAAAACCAGCCTTGTCTTCGGCCAGATGAACGAGCCGCCCGGCGCCCGTTTGCGCGTAGCCTTAACCGGCCTGGCTTTGGCCGAGGGTTTCCGCGACCAATCCAAAGACGTACTGCTGTTTATCGATAATATTTTCCGCTTTACCCAGGCCGGCAGCGAAGTTTCTGCCCTGCTGGGCCGACTGCCCAGCGCGGTGGGCTACCAGCCCAACCTGGCAACCGAAATGGGCGGTTTGCAGGAGCGGATTACCAGCACTAAAACCGGCTCGATTACCAGCGTCCAGGCCGTATTCGTCCCGGCCGACGACCTTACCGACCCGGCGCCGGCCACCACTTTCGCCCACCTGGACTCGACCATTGTGCTTAACCGGGCCTTAACCGAACTCGGCCTGTATCCGGCGGTTGACCCGCTGGACAGCTCCAGCACCATTCTAGACCCCGAAATCGTCGGCGAAGACCATTACCGGGTGGCCCGCGAAGTCCAGCGCGTTTTGCAGCGCTATAAAGACCTGCAAGATATTATTGCCATTTTAGGCATGGAAGAGTTATCGGACGATGATAAGCAATTGGTGGCCCGGGCCCGGCGCATCCAGCGCTTTTTGACCCAGCCATTCCACGTCGCCGAACAATTCGTCGGCATTCCCGGCGAATACGTACCGCTCAAAGATACTATCAAGGGTTTTTCCGAAATTCTCGAAGGCAAGCACGACAGCAAGGGCGAACAAGCATTCTACATGAAGGGCGACATAAACAAAGTGAAGGACGAAAAGTAAATGATCCGCTTCCAGCTGGTTGGGGTAACCGGCACTAAATTCGACGAAGAAGTTTACGAAGTTGTTATGCCAACCGAAGACGGCACTATTGGCGTTTTCGGCCAGCATATGCCGCTGATGAGCGCCGCGGCCCCAGGCTTGATAAGTGTCCGCCGCCAAGCCGGCGATGCCAGTGACAAAATGGAAGTGTTTTCGACAGCCGGCGGTGTTATACAGGTAGACGGCCAAACCGTCCGCTTTTTAGCCGATGAAGTCGCCGCCCCTGATGAGATTAGCGAAGCCGACGCCCTGAAGGCCTTGGAAAATGCCCAAAAACTGGCCACTGAAGCCAAAACTCACATCGACCTGGCCGAAGCCCAAAGGCTGGTTAAGGGTTATGACGCCCGCTTGCAAGCCGTCCGCCGCCGCAAGCGCCGCTAATTATTAATGGTCCGGAATTTCGGCGGCTAAGGCGGCCTTGCATATGCGGCAGGAATTTTCTTCTTGCTGTTCGCGCTTGCGCGATGTTTTCCAGGCCTGGCGCCAACCCATAATGTCGGCATAACCTATTAAATCGGCGACATCGCGGATTTTACTGGCTATCCAGCCGCCCATCACGAAATGCCCGCTTTGCATAATGGCAAAACGGGTACCAACCGGCACAACGTATGTCGGCTGGTGCTCGTGGTAGCCAAGCCGCGGCAATCCGCGCGACTGGCGGATAATATCTTTGCTGGCATACTTGGCATGGGCAATAGCCACTTCGGCCAGGCCGCTGTGGGACGTTTCGGCGTTGTCGCCAATTACATATAAATCGGGGCGGGCCTGCAGGTGCCGGTCTACAATAACTTTGCCTCGCTTGCTGAATGTAAATATACTGCTGTGCTTACGGTAAAATTCGTTATTAGTAACGCCGGCCGTCCAAACTACCGTATGCGTCGGCAGGCTGCGGCCATCTACCATAAGCGATTTCTTGGTTTCGCCCTGTACTTTGGAGCCGGTTAGTATTTTGATGCCCAGCTTTTTGAGGCGTTTGGCGGCCATTTCGCTGGCTTTGGGGTCGAAGGCTGGCAACAACCGCGGCGCGGCTTCGATAATTTCCAGCCGGACTTTATGCAGCTTGATATGGTGGCGCCGGGCAACCGTTTTAAGGTATTCGCCCAAGCTGGCGGCCAATTCTACTCCGGTTGGTCCGCCGCCGACAATCACATAATTGCTTTCGTGGTCATTTTTGCTGGTTACCATTTCGTGAAGGTGGTTATGGAAGGCCCGTAATTTGTCGGGTGATTTTATACTGTAACTGAAGTCTTCGAGTCCGTGGATGCCGAAATAACTGGTAGTAACGCCCAGTGCTAAAACAGCGTAATCAAATTTGAAATGAAGGTTTTTACTGGTGCTAATAACTTTGGTATCAGGATTGATGTCTTTAATTTCGGCATGTACGATTTGCAGCCGCGGCCCTTCTTTAATTATCGACTTTAAGGGTATTAAGCCCTGCCGCCGGCTAAAGCCGACAGCCAGCCGGAATAATGCCGGATAATAGCGGAAAGTGGTTAAGTCGCTAATAACCGTTACCATCAGGTCGCGCCGCTTAGCCAGCCGCCGGGCCACGGCAATTCCGCCGAACCCGCCGCCCACAATAACTACGTGCTTCGGATGATTACCCGAGCCATTTGAATTTAGCATGAGCATATTATAGCTTTTAGGTGCCTAAATTACCTATAATTTAGTAATGGCTTCATTACACCGTTTTGCTAAGCAGTACCAGCCTTCTATTGTTTACAGCGCCAACAGCCATTTGGAAAGTTTATTCGTATCGGCTATCGCTACAGTTTTAGCCATCCGCACCTTCTTAAAACTCACCGGCTATCCCCAATTGGGCGGCGGCGGACTGCACATTGCCCACACTTTTTGGGGCGGCTTATTTATGCTGTCGGCCATTATAATCCTAGTTAGTTTTTTAGGCGATAAGAGCCGCGGCGTGGCTGCCGTGCTGGGCGGCATCGGCCTGGGCTTTTTTATTGACGAAATCGGCAAGTTCATTACCAGCGACAACGACTACTTTTTTAAGCCCAGCGCCATGCTGATTTATGTGTTTTTCTTAATGCTGTGGTTCTTATTCCGCTGGCTTAACGAGCGCAAAGTTAACTCCAAGCGCGCCATGGTAGCCAATGTTTTCGAATTGCTCCAAGAAGGTTTGCTGTTCGGCTTGTCGGCACCCGAAAAAAAGCAGCTGGATACATATTTTGCAAGCTTGGATAAAGCCGATAAACTAGTATTCCATCTCGAAAAAGTCAGCCATATGGTCGAAGCCCGCTCCCGGGCCGACGAGCCCAGCTGGTTTTATAAACTTAATAATTACGCCGTTACCCAATACAAAATGTTTATAAGCTGGCGGTATTTTAATGCCGCGCTGCTAAGCATCTTTATTGTGCAGGGACTGGTGTCTATGAGCAGCGCGATTAACTTTATTGTAGATATATGGCAGCTGCACGGGTTTGATATCGACGAAAACCTATTGCGGGCCACCACCGGCCAGGTAATCGGCGGCGTAATTTACTCTTGGCTGATCGTGGTAGGTTTATACCAGCTGCAGTCCAGCCGACGCCAGGCTTACACTACCCTGCGCATGGCATTATTAATCAATATATTCGTTACTGAATTCTTCGCGTTTTACAATTTGCAGTTTTGGGCGGCTTTTGGCCTGGCGCTCAACCTGTTTTTACTGGGGGCCGTAAACTATGCGCTACAATTAGAACGACGAACGAAGGAGGCCACCAATTAAGCAAAACCTAGCTGCCATAAACAAGCTTTTACCGCCCCAGTTCCGCGATGGCGCGCCGGCTTATGACAGTGCCCGCTTCGCCAGCAGCGGTGGCGTATATAGCCGCAGCGAACTGCTGGACGCCTACCAGGCCGGCCATATACTGATCCACCCGTTTATCGAAAGTAACGTAAAAGGCAGCAGCGTGGACGTTACGCTGGGTTATTGGTTCCATGATGCCGGATTTTTATCGGATACGCCCCATCCTGCCCTCAAGCGCGCTAAAACACTAGACTGGACCAGCCAGGAAGCCATATCGAGCTATTTCCAGCTTAAGAAGGCAATACCACACCACGAGGCCTGCGAAAAGTACGACATGCAGCCTCTTATCCATATAGCCGCTGATTTTCCGGTTATACCATTGCTTCCCCGCCAGCGCATTTTGGCCCATACTCATGAATTTATCGGCATCAACCCGCCCGGCACTACCGAAATGAAAGCCCGCAGTTCCTGGGGCCGGTTGGGCATTTTCGTGTGCGTTGACGCCGGCTGGGGCGACCCCGGCTACCGCAACCGCTGGACCATGGAAATCCATAACTCCAACGACTTCCCTACCGTTCTGCCAGTGGGCGAGCGCGTTGCCCAGATTATTTTCCATTACACCGGCGACAGCGGCCATTATGCCGACGACGGCAAGTACCAAACCAGCAAAAGCGTGGCTGAAATGGTAGCTGATTGGAAGCCGGAATCAATGACGCCTAGAAATTACAAAGACCAGCGGGTAATGCCCCTACCCGCTGGCGTGCCAATCGAAGATTAATTTTACTGGACGGTTATCGTACCGGTGTTTTTAGGGCTTTCCTGGTCCTGGTAAGTGAATGTGCCTGCGTTATTGAAGGTGTAGCTATATTGGGCATCAGCGTTAAGCTTAGGCGATATCAGGTCTGGCACCGAGGTGTGCGTCGGGTAAGGCGCCGAGGCTATTTGGGCGTAAGTGTCGCTGTCGGTATTCTTCCAAATTACCGTCGTACCTTTTTTAATGGTCAGGCTGGCCGGCACGAAACCGGACGAATCTACGGTTACTTGGGCGCTAACTGCCGGGGCACTGGCGGCCGGCAGCGGCGTTTCTTTGCGGCTGCGGATAAAGCCGGCGAGGGCTATTATCAGCAGCGCGGCGACCAGGATGATGCCTATTTTTACATAGCGCGTGTTCATCGGCTTGTTGTTAGCTGGTAGTGGGTTGGTTGTTGGGTCTGCTTTTTCCATATTATTTTACCGTTATTACTAGCTTAGGTTTATTTGATGAAGCCTCGCGGGTATTGTACCCGGCCCCGTCACTGGTCGATGATTTAGCGCGGAAGCTATAGGTGGCGTCATGGTTGACAATGCTGGTAACGTCTATCACTGCCCAGCTGCCGGAATGTACCGAACCAAGTTTGGCAACTGCGCTGCCGCTAATCGGCGGGGCGTTGTTCCACGGGACGGTTTCGCTCCAATTCGAGGCGGTCTGGTAGAAGCTGCCGCCGTCGCTGGAGGCATCAGTACAGTACAGGTAAAGTTTGGCGCTGGTTACCGTACGGCCGTTGATTGACGAAACGTTAAACCGGATCATTAGGTTTTCAAGGGCGTCGGCATCTACCCTCATGGTTGTAGCCGAGCCAAAACCGGTACTAGGCGAAGCCGCTTTAAGCCATGTATCGGCCGCGGGGGCAATGGTTAAGGTTGTGCCACCTGAAGTGGTAGCGGCTGGCGTAGTGGCCGATGCGGCGGCTGATGCCGGGCTCTTATTACCGGCACCGTCGTAAGCCAATACGGTGTAGCTATAGGTGGTCGAAGCGTTTAAAGTGGCGTCGCCGAATGAAGTGGCGGTAGTGCGGCCAATCTCGGTTGTGCCGCGCATTACTATGTAGCCGGCCAGTCCTGACCCACCATTATCGGTAGCTGCCGCCCAGGTTAAATTAATCTGGTTAGATGCCACCGCTTTGGCAGTAAGGCCGGTCGGAGCGGTTGGCGGGGTAGTATCGGCGATGGCCGGGGTAGTAACGCTAACTGCCGTACTGAGCGGGCTTAAGTTGCCGGAGGTATCGGCAGCCATTACCTGGTATGTATATTTGGTGTTTGCGGCCAAGCCGGCATCGCTGTAGTTGGTAGCAGTGTCTATTTGGTTTAGGGTTACGCCATTACGCTCTACATAGTATCCGGCCACGGCGACATTGTCGGTGCTGGCGGTCCAACTCAAGTTAACCTGAGTGGCGCCGGCGACTGTAGCCGATAGGTTGGTAGGCGCGGTAGGCGGCGTGGTGTCAGTAGTGTTGGTAACCGATTGGATATTTACCGTGATTGCGGTAGAGGTAGTGGAGTTGTTAGCGCCGTCGGAAGCAATGGCGGTTAATTTATGGCTGCCGACTGTCCAGCCGGAAGTGTCCCAGCTAAAGCCGTATGGCGAGGTCGTGCTAGTCGCAACCAAACTGTTATCTACCAGGAAGTCGACTTTGGTCAGGCCGCTGCCGCCGGTATCGCTGGCAGTTGCCGTAACGTTAACCTTTCCGGAAACCGTAGCATTGTTTAACGGGCTGGTTATATTAACTGCCGGAGGCGTGGTGTCAGTTACTGCTAAACAGTTGTCGCCGGTACCGGTAGGCACGCAAGTGTCGCTTAGCAGCATCACCCGGTCAACTTTAACGCCGGTTTGCGTGCCGTAAAGCTGGATCGTATGGCTGCCGGCCGTTAATGTTATGTCCGTAGCTTTTACGGTTGTACCTGGCTGGAAGTTTACCCATGTCCAGGCGCTTGTCGAAACGGCCGAGGTACCGCCAATTCCCATATTGCAAGTTCCATTAGTGTTAAAGACGTAGCTGTTGGCAGTAGTACTGGCAGCTTTCATTCGGCTCCATACATGGTAGGTGCCGGCAACCGGCGCGTTAACCGTGACAGTTGATATTCCGCCAGGCGTCGATGGGGCTGTACAGGTTGTGCCGCCGCTAGTAGCGATTGTGACGCTAACTGCAGCAGATGTGCCAACATTTCCGGCGGCGTCGGTAGCCTTAACGGTAATTACATGAGTACCGGTTAATCCAGCAGTGCTCCAGCTATAGCTGTAAGGGCTGGTGGTGTCGGTGCTCTTAACGGCGCCGTCTACCAGGAAGTCTACTTTGGTAACGCCTACGTTGTCGCTGGCATTGGCGTTAATAGCCACTGTACCGCTAACCTGGGAGCCATTTGCCGGAGCCGTAATGCTGGCAGTTGGTGCTGTAGTGTCACTGGGTGGTGGCGGCGGAGGAGTTGTTGAGCCGCCCGAGCAGGTACTGCTGCCAGAATCGGTGAATTTGCCAGACAATGGTTCGTTGGCGAATTGCCAGTCGTAGCTGCCGGCGTGCAAAGTCAGTTTTAAAACGCCATATGTAGTTGAATCGCGGACGACTTCGCCGGCCAGCATCGGTTGCGTGCCGAAACCGTAGTGGTTTTTACCGCCGGTTCCTACTACGAATTCCATGATGCCGTTAGGGTCAAGGTTGGGTGCCTGCGTTGCGCTGCCTGCCGCGGTGTTGCCGGCTTTTTGGAAGCGCTCGTAGTCGTGGTTGTGGCCGGACAGTACGATGTCTACGCCGCCGGCAACCATGTCGTTCCAAATAGTGGCCATTTGTTGGGCGTCACCGTGCTGGCCAGAAGAAAAGCGCGGTTCGTGGTAGTAAGCTACTGTGCAGGCAACTTTGTTTGCCGCCAAGTCGTTTTTAACGAAAGTATCTTCGCCGCTGCCCGCTGCACAGCCGCCAATATGCGAACATTCGCTGTTAAGCGACAAGAAGTGCCAGCCGCCAATGTTATAGCTGTAGTAGCCCTTGTCCGCTGGGCCGGCGGCGGCCCCGAAGTAGCCGAAGTAACCGGTAGCATTGGTTGTTAAGTATTCGTGGTTGCCGATGGCCGGATGTATCGGAATGCCCAATGCCCTGGATGCCGCGCCGTAGCTCGGATCATAGACAGAACTGTAGGCAGCTGAGGTATTGCTTTCGTATTGGTTGTCGCCCAGCGTCAAAATAGCTTGCGGGGCGATAGTCTTTATTAAATTGGCTACATTTCCCTGGTCGCAGTTATTGGGAGAGCCGGTATTGGCTCCCGGGTCGCAAGCGATGTCACCGGCGGCCACTAAAACCGGGTCACCGGCGGCGGCCACAGATTGCCGTCCGCTGAAAGCGCCCAAGACATGGCCAATAGTTTGAGTAGAGTTGTGCCAGGCATCCGAAACTGCGACGTGCGCGCCAAACAAAGTCTTATGAATTTTGCCGGCCACGCTTCTATATAAAGGCTGGCCGCTGGAAGCAGTAGGCGATATAGGAATTGTGCTGGTCGGCGCGATTTGGCCTTTGACCATTTTGGTGATTTCGCCGGCTAGGCGCAGATACCAATCGGTTGGAATATTGGTATTGCCGTCGGCGTTTAGCGAAACCATGTTAAGCCCGGTGGGCCACATTGCCGAAGAATTAGCCTGTTTAAAGAAGGCCGTACCTTCGTTGACTTCGTCAAACATAGCTCCATACATGGTTGTGGCGCCCGTCGATACATCGTTGTAGGCCTGGCGCCATAAGAAGTTACCGCCAAGGCGCGGTATCTGGTTTAGCGGTTGCGATGAGTTCTGGTTATGGAAAGAAAAGCCTGGGAATACTACCGGCATATACATCTGGTTGTGGGATTTGGCGTAAGCCAGCTCGGCCGCCGTAGTAGTTTTGTAACTGTCGGCACTGGCTAAACTGTTAACCCGCCCGACCATCCAGGGGCTGATGGCGTCAAAACCGGTCAGAGCCGAAGCCCAGGTAGAATTAGTGCGCCAATCATTGTTTACGCCGCCCATTACATAAGCGTCGTAAGCCGGGTTTGCGTTGTTATGGAAGAAGTTAAGCAGCGTTTGCAAATCGGCGGGCGTGCCGGGCCGGTCCGAAAAGCCGAAGCCCCAAAGCACAACAACAGGCTTGCCGCCCTGGTGCAAATACCGGGCGCTGGCAGTAGCTTTTTGGTTGTCTACCATATATTTCCAGTCGTTTTCGATGGTGCTGACCAAACTGGAAGCCGGCGTGCCGGTAATATCGTACATAATATTGAAGGTCCGCCCGTTTGCTTCGGCGCCGGCCTGTACGTTAGAAGTAACTTTATTTCGCTCGGCAAACATATAAGAAATGGATAGTTCAGAAGTAAAGCGCTGCAGCATTACGCCGTCTATGCCGTTTTGCTGCATCCATTGGAAGTGGCGGTTGACGGTAGCGGCATTGTAGTCACTGAATAAGTACGCCGGCTGGCCGTTAGGCAGTTTGAGGCCGGTGTCGCAGCGCTCAGCGGCAGTCAATTCTGATACATCAGGCCAGTAATCTACCAATGGGTTGGTTGGCGGCGTGCCGTTAAACCAGTGCCGCCAGGCCGAGCTGGTGGAACCGTCGTTGGGGCACTGGTGCCAGCCCTGGTAGCCGAGCATAAATTTATGGTCAAGTGTAGTGGCGTCTACCGTGCCGGCAGAGGGTGGCGGTGTTGTCGTAGTGCCGCCGGTGCCGAACTGCAGGTATTTGCCGCCCGAAGCCGTAGTGTCTGATACTACCGACGCCGGCGACGAGAGTGTGCCGGATTCGGCTTCGAATACCGCCGAAGACCCGGCCGCCCGGGTAATTAATATGATTAATCCGCCGACCAGCGCGAACGATAAGGCGAAAATTAATGCAACTTTAGTATTAAGCTTTCCATCTTTTTTAAGCATTGCAGGCATCTTAAATTTCATACTCCCATTCCTAGCCTATATTTTTTTTAATTGTAAGCTTTTTTTCCATAAGCGCAATATTTAAGCAATAGCTGGAATCGCTTATTGTGCATAAATCGCTAACGCAACAGCTTAGTAAATTTATTATTGCCAAATGCAATTTTTTGTACATTAACAGCACCTTTTTAGAAGAGTTGGGTTCGATCCCCTTGCGGTATATTTAAAATTTATCGCGTAAATGGGCCATGCTGAAATCCCATTTCGCATCAGTTTTTTTATGGGGGTTAAAAATGTTTTCGGGGTCAAAAGCCCGCTTTACTTCGCGGAAGTAGCCGACGAATTTAGGCCCATACATGGCTTCCAGCCAGGGCCCGCGGATCATGCCGTCGTTATGCTCGCCGGAAAGTGAGCCTTCGTATTCGAGCACCAGTTTATTAACTTCTTTCATGGCCGGTTCCAGCTTAGCCTTTTCTTTAGGGTCTTCTATATTCATTAGCGGGATAATATGGAAATTGCCGTCGCCCATATGGCCGGCAATCGTGGCGAATAGCTTATACTTCTTAATAACTTTACGGATTTTAGGTAAAAACTTGGTTAAGTGTTGGGGCGGCACCACTAAGTCGTCTATAAACGGCGCGGTGTGCTTGTCTTTAACCTTACTTCTTAGCAAGTTAAAGCTTTCGCGGCGCATAATCCAAAATTTGGCGCTTTTGGCTTCGGTGGCATCCTCTTCCATTGGCATCTTATAGGGTTTGAGAGTCAGGCGCATATTATGGATTTTTTCGGCCACTTCCTGTTCGGTCTGGCCGGTAAATTCAATAAGTAAGATAAGCCGGGGTATTCCCTTAAGCAGCATCAGGCCGTCCGGCAACAAACCCCAGCCCAGCTTAATAAGGCCTTTCCAGCCCAATGTGCGGCGGAAGCTAAAAAAGAACTTGATGGCCAGCCACAGCGTATTATCATCGAAGCTCTCGAAGCTTTCCGGCTTGTGGGTAAGCACGACATTTATAATTTCTCCCAGTTTGTCGATTTCTTTCATAAAACAAACCAGAATGCCGGAATGCGGCGTGTGCGGCACAAGTTTAAATTTAATGTCGGTTACCATGCCCAGCGTGCCCTGCCCGCCGACAATCAAGCGGTTTATATCAAAAATGCCGGTCTCGCGGTCCCACACATTCCACATGTGGTATCCGGTGGAGTCTTTGGTAACGTGCGGCCGGGCGGCTTTGATGGCGTCGTAGTGCTCCTCGTGCAGGTCGAATAGCTTCTTATAAAGTCGCCCCTCAAAATTTTTCTGGGCCATTTTCTTTTTAAGTTCGTGGCGGTTTAATGGCTTGGTTACATACTCATTGCCGTCGCTAAAAACTACTTTTAGCTCTTCGACGAAGTTTTCGGTCTTGCCGTAGCGCAAGCTTTTTTCGCCTCCGGAATTGTTATTTACCATGCCGCCTACCGTGCACAGTCCCCGGGAGGCCGGATAGCTCGGTAAAAACGAGCCTTTGGCCAGAGTCAGCGGGTCAAAATCGCGGTAAAACACGCCGGGTTGGGTGCGGGCGCTACTAGTGGTAATCGATTCGACCTTATTAAAGTGCCGGCTAAAGTCTAGAATTATCGATTCGTTGATTGCCGCCCCGCTCATGTCGGTGCCGCCGCTGCGGGCAGTTATCGACAAACCGGGGTTTTGGCTTTTGTTATTAGCCACAAAACTAACGACTTTTTGGACGTCTTGAGAGTCTTTGGGGTAAACAATCAGCTGCGGTTCCAGCTCGAACATGCTGGCGTCGTGGCTATACAGCTGTCGGCTTTCGCGGCTGGAATCCACCTCGCCTTTAATAAGCTTTTGTATTTGGTTTTCAAGGTCGTTCATCTCGAATAAGCGTAACCGTTAAAGGCGGTTGGCGCAAGCGTTAATACGCTCAAATTTTAGCGAAGCCGTTGATGGCCAGGCACAAGCTGAAAACCAGCATCACTATCAAAGAAAACTTGAATATGCGCCGTCCCCAGGCGGCTTGTTTGGCGTTGGGGGGCCGCCGTGCCATAAGCCACAACCAATATAGCGAGACAGCTAAAACTATTACCGTCGAAATATAGCCGATGTAGCCGCTGAGGTTAAGCAAAACCAGGCAAATTAAAAACAAAACCGTAAATAACAGCATTTGGCGCCAAGTTGATCTCAGGTTGCGCTTTACCGGCCAAACCGGCAGCCCGGCTTTGGCATAATCTTTTTTGCGGTAAATTCCAATCGCGTAAAAATGCGGCATTTGCCAGGCGGCCATTGCCAAAAACAACAGTATAGCACCGCCGTCAAAGGCGTTAGTTGCGGCCGTGTAGCCAGCTGTTAAGGGGATAGCCCCGGATATGCTGCCCACCAGCGTGCCATATTCTGACTGCCGTTTGGCAATGCCGTAAACAAGTACATACCCTATCCAGCCGACGGCTACCAGGTAGGCGGTTAGAAAATTAGTATAAAAATACAGGGTTAAAAGCCCGGCAATCCCCAGCACTGCGCTTTCGATTACCGCGCCGCGAATTGATATTTGGCCGCTAACCAGCGCCCGCTGCCGGGTACGTTCCATTTGGGCGTCGAGGTCTTTGTCCAATATGTTGTTGGCCACGCAGGCTGAGCCTATAACTAGAACTTGGCCAATAGCCATCGCTATAAATGTCCGCCAGTGGATATATCCGTTGGCACCAAGTAAATAACCGGCCGACGCGGTGATTAAGTTACCGCGGATAATCCCGGGTTTGGTAAGCCGCCAGTAAGCGGCAAGCTGTTGTTTAGTGGAAGCCCTCGTCATGGATGATGTAAGTATTGGTTTGGTCCGGGTTGCCGTGCTGGTGGTAGTTAAGGTGGCTCATAATCCAAAGCGAGCCAACTACAACTATAAACACCACCATGCCGCCAAAGCCCAGTAAGATCAAATTATAACGCGGCTTGCTCTCGCGTCCCATATGCAAGAAAAAGAACAGCTGGACAAATAGCTGGACGACAGCCAGCAGCAAAATACCAAATCTTAAATTGGAATGGCTGTAGCTTAAATGGCCCGAACTTACATGCCGGCTAACGGCCAAATATACTACTAGCGTTAGCACCAAAGACAATACATAGCCGACAATATAAGTCGCTAAGCTGCCGTAAGCCTCGCCCTCCGCGGTGCGTTTCATATTATAGGGCCCCCAGCATATAAACGACGCTGAAAATAAATATCCAGACAATATCTAAAAAGTGCCAAAACAGGCTAAGGCAAGTCAGCCGGCGCATATTTATGGCCGTTAAGCCCTGGGCCCGGACCTTAAACATCATTAACCCCATCCACAACAAGCCGATGCTAACGTGCAATCCGTGGGTAGCTACCAAGGTAAAATAACTCGACAAAAAGCCGCTGCGCCGCCAGCCATTGCCTTCGTTGACTAAATTGCTGAACTCGTGCAGTTCCAAAGTAACGAATGCGGCGCCCAGCAAAAAAGTTACCGCCAGCCATATTAAAGCCCGCCTTTTTTGCATTTGGCGGGCGGCCAGCATA
This sequence comes from uncultured Candidatus Saccharibacteria bacterium, assembly GCA_964460855.1. Taxonomy (GTDB): domain Bacteria; phylum Patescibacteriota; class Saccharimonadia; order Saccharimonadales; family UBA10212; genus CAYWQH01. The sequence continues at coordinate 87,876 of CAYWQH010000003.1, read as the reverse complement.
GCCAGGCCGCAGGTAAAACTGCTGGTCAGCAGGATCATTGTTTCGGTTAATACAAACGGCAAGCTAAACAGTTCATTACTGCCCGGCCCGCCAAATGTGTTGTAGCGCAGTACCGAAAAAACAGCGAATAACGTGGCGAAAAGCACGCAGTCGGTCATTATATATACCCAAAAACCAAAGGTCGATTTGGTATCGGCGGCTGCGGCGTGGCTCATGCTGCTCGTCTCCCGCGTTCGATTTTAGCTACTTCGGTAGCCGGCAATATGTATTCGGTATGCTCGTCCATCGACCTCCAGATTACCGTTGCGGCTATACCTAATATACAAACAGGAATTAACCAAGTGATGTGCCAAACAATCGCGAAGCCGCCGGTTAAGGCAAACAGCGCTATAACCATGGCCAGCGGCGTATTTTTGGGCAGCTCGATGTCTTCGTATGTTTTAGGAACTTGGGTTTTGAGTTTTTTCATTTCCCAAAAAGCATCGCGGCCCGAAACGACTGGAATGTGGGCGAAATTATATACCGGCGCCGGTGAGCTGGTAGACCATTCCAATGTCCGGCCGTTCCAAGGGTCGCCGGTTTTGTCGCGGTTTTTGTTGCGGTCGCGGATACTCACAAACAGCTGTAATATCTGGAACCCGATACCGGTGAAAATAACTGCCGCGCCAACGGCCGCCACAATAAACAGCTGTTGCCACCCCATTGACGCGTCATAATGGTCCAGCCGCCTGGTGGCGCCCATCAGCCCCAGGATATACAGCGGCCCGAACGCTAATATAAAACCGACCAGCCAGCACCAGAAAGCATATTTGCCTAACCGCTCGTTTAATTTAAAGCCGAATATTTTTGGGAACCAGTAGCTCAGGCCGGCAAAATAGCCAAAAACTACGCCGCCGATAATCATAGTATGGAAATGGGCCACCAAAAACAGGCTGTTATGCAACTGGAAATCGGCTGGCGGTACGGCCATCAAAACTCCGGCGGCGCCGCCAATCGTAAAGGTTGCGATAAAGCCCATAAACCATAACATCGGCGTCGTAAACTTAATTCGCCCCCGGTACATAGTAAATAGCCAGTTAAAGACTTTTACGCCAGTGGGCACGGCAATTATCATCGTCATTACCCCGAAGAAAGCGTTAACGTTGGGCCCGGCGCCCATCGTAAAGAAATGGTGCAGCCATACGACATACGATAAAAAAGTAATGGCGGCAATCGCCCAGACCATCGACATATAGCCAAACAGCTTTTTTTGCGAAAAGGTCGGCACAATCTCAGAGAATACGCCAAAGGCCGGCAATATTAATATGTATACCTCCGGGTGGCCCCAGGCCCAAATTAAATTCACGTACATCATCGGGTTGCCGCCGCCGCTGGCCGTAAAAAAGTGCATGCCAAAATAGCGGTCTAAAAACAGCAAAGTTAAGGTTACGGTCAGTATAGGAAAAGCGAACATTATTAGCACCAGGCTGCCCAGGACGCTCCAGCAAAACATCGGCAGCCGCTTAAAACCCATTCCGGGCGCCCGCATCTTAATAATAGTTACGAAAAAGTTAATGCCGGAAAGCAAACTGCCTATGCCGGCGATCTGCAAACTCCATATCCAATAATCGACACCTACGCCCGGACTGTATGCCAGCTCGGAAAGCGGCGGGTAGGCCAGCCAGCCGGCGGCCGCAAACTCACCAACTAATAAAGACAGGTTTATAAGTGCCACGCCGGCCAGGTATAGCCAAAAACTGGTGGCGTTTAAAAACGGGAAGGCCACGTCGCGGGCGCCGATTTGCAGCGGCACAATAAGGTTGAAAAGGCCGAACATCAAACCCATGGCTACAAAGAAAATCATAATGGTGCCGTGGGCCGAAAATATTTGCTGGAAATGGTCGCTGCTCAAAAAGCCGTGGTTGCTCCCGGTGCTTATTGCCTGCTGGGCACGCATCATGCCGGCGTCCACCGCCCCGCGCAGCAGCATCAGCATGGCCACAGTTATGTACATCACGCCAATTTTTTTGGGGTCAACGGTGGTTAGCCACTCTTTATACAGCCATTTCCAGCGTTTGGTTACGGTTAAAAAGACTGCTACGGCCAGGCCGCCAAACACTATCGATAATTGGCCGCCCAAAACCACTAATCCGTGGTTAAAGTCCTGCCAGCTTAAGTTGCCTAATAGGTCCATTGCGAGCTCCTGCCCGGCGTTAAATATTTTTCGACAATGTTGCCAAATAAAGCCGGGTCGGCATAGGCGAACAGATGCTGCCCGGAATCTTTGCTGGGCTTAGACAGGCTGTCGTAATCCGGACTGTTAAGCGAATAATTGCTTGCTTGGGCTTCGGCCAGCCAATTGCTAAAGCCCTCAGGAGTGGTGGCCTCGGCTTTAAAGGCCATGCCGGCGAAGCCGTCGCCGCTTAAATTGGCCGAACTGCCGTCATAAACCCCGGGATGGTCGGCGATCAGGTGCAGTTGGGTCGACATGCCGCTCATCGCATAAATCTGGCCGCCCAAGTTGGGAATCCAAAAAGAATTCATCGGCGCATCGGAAGTAATTTCAAAATCAACCGGTTGGCCGGCCGGGAATTTCACCAGGTTGATACTGGCTATGTGCTGCTCGGGATAAATAAATAGCCAGCGCCACTGCAGCGCCACTACTTGGATTTTTATCGGCTTTCCGGCTGCCGCAAGCGGCCTGAACGGATCCAGCTGGTGCGAACTGTTATAGGCCATAACCGACAAAATTACAATTATCAGCAGCGGCAATGCCCACCAGGCAAATTCTAATATTGTGTTGTGGTCCCAGTCCGGCTGGTAATTCGGATGTTTAGCGTTTTCGCGGTACTTCCAGGCGATAACGGCAGTTAAAATAAAAACCGGAATAATAATAGTTGCCATTAAAATAGTGGCGGTAATTATCAGGCGGCTTTCACGCCCGGCAACCCAGCCTTTTGGCGAAAAAACCGCAACGCTATGGCTGCTTATATATAGCCAACCGGCGCCAATTAAAGCAATTACCCCGGCAAGTGCCGCCGCAACCGCATATTTTGGATTCAGGCTAGGCCTGGCGCTCAACTCTACCCTCCCCAGTCGTATTTGCTTAAGCGTAATTGTAGCATTTAAGGCTAGGGCTGGGAATTGGCTATTTAAGCGCCAAACAGTATAGTAATAATTATGTCGGCCATTACCATAAACTCCCTTACCAAACGTTATGCCGGCACTAAAGTAAAAGCCCTGGACAAGTTGAGTTTAACGGTTAATTCCGGAACTTTATACGGATTCGTCGGGCCCAATGGCGCCGGCAAATCCACCACAATACGCACCTTATTAAACTTTATACAGCCTACGTCGGGCAGCGCTAAAATACTTGACCTCGACGTCGTTAATGACAGCCTGGCCATCCGCCGCCGCATTGGATACTTAGCCGGCGATTTTACCGCGTACGATAAAATGACCGGCGGCCAGCTGCTGGATTATTTAAACGGCCTCCACCCGCCAAAAGATAAATCGTACGTTAAGCGTTTAGTCCAGGATTTTAAAGTTGAGCTTGATAAGCCGATTAGCACGTTGAGTAAAGGCAACCGGCAAAAACTAGGAGTTATCCAGGCAGTTATGCACCAACCGGAGCTTCTGATTTTAGACGAACCGACTTCCGGTTTGGATCCGTTAATGCAAGAAACGTTTTACGATCTGATTAAAGATTTTAAGCGCCGCGGCGCGACCGTTTTTTTGAGCAGCCATAATTTAGCTGAAGTCCAAAAAACCTGCGACCGCATAGGCATCATTCGAGATGGAAAATTGATTCATGAATCAAGCATCATGGATCTCAGGACGGCAGCTTCCCAAACTTTCGATATCTGGTTCGAAGGCAAACCGCCTATCGCCGAGCTCAAAAAACTTCCGCAAATTAAGCAGATAATCCCGCAGGATGATAATGGCGTGACCTTACATGTCAGCGGCAAGCTTACGCCATTATTCGCGATTCTATCTAAGCACGAAGTCAGCCGTTTTAGCGGCCGCGAGCTGGATTTAGAAGCTTCATTTTTGCAATATTACGGGGAAAAGCATGATACCGATAATAAAGACTAATTTGCGGCTGCGGCGCAGCTTTATGTTTTGGTGGTGCGTCGGCATAGTTGCATACGTTGTGTTAGGTTTGGCTTTTTACCCGTCTCTGCGCAGCCAAGCCGAACAGCTTAACCAATCGCTGCAGCATATACCCTCGACCGTCAAAGCGCTGTTTTCAGACAGCGGCAGCTTTATTACGCCGCAGGGGTATTTAAGCGGCCGGATTTTTTATTTGTTCCTACCAATGTTATTTACTATCGCCGCCGTAAACCTTGGCTACAACCTTATCGGTAAAGAGGAACGTGATAAAACTATAGAACTGCTGCTTAGCCGGCCGATTTCGCGGGGCCGGCTGTTGGCTGCCAAAGCCCTCAGCGGCCTAATAATTATGTTGGCCATCGGTATCATATCGATGATATCGATTGTGGTTATGTGCGACCTGGTCAAACTGAGCGTTCCCCTGCCTAATGTTGCATACGCCACCTTATTAGCCTTGTTATTCAGCATTTCTATAGGGGCCTTAAGTTTTATGCTGGTGGCTTTGGGCCGCGGTGCCAGATCGCTTAGCTTAGGTTTGCCAATTGCCTTGGCTTTAGGCAGCTATTTAATAACGTCTTTAATTTCGATTGCCAGCTGGCTGCGCTGGCCGGCCCGGTTTACGCCTTTTTATTTTTACCGCCCGGCCGATGTTTTTAACGGCGTTTACGACCATCGGTTTGCGCTGCCTTTTATTTTTGGAATATTGGTTGCGGCAATTGTCAGTTATTTGGGATTTCGCCGGCGCGACCTTGGTTAGTTTTTAAAGAAGTGAAATTTATTATTGTTGGCTACGCTTGCTGCCCGTTACAATAACCTTGCCATTAATACGGGAGGTAGCTATGGCTAAAAACAGCAACCCAGGCAATTTCGCTAACGACCCAAAGCGAGCGGCAGAAGCCGGCAGAAGAGGCGGCCGGGTAAGCCGTGGTAATTTCAAATTCGACCGTAAACGGGCCGCTGACGCCGGCCGAAAAGGCGGCAGCCGGTAGATAATTCTGGAATTCTGATTGGTGATAGGGGCTGGCAAACCGGCCTCTATTTTAATTAGATTTTAGCCAGTGTTTTCAGTAAAATATTTTACTTTGTACGGTTACGCTTTTAACTAAGCTATTAATCATATGAAAGTGGTAAAAAGACCGAATATCCGGCATAAATATTTAACGATAGCTTATGCCGCGATTTTGGCTGCCTACATAATCTTTAGCCTGACCGTGCCTATTACCGAGACGGTCTTAGTCCAATACCACATTAACCATACCCAAGCGCACCTGATACTAATAAGCTTAGTAACATTAATAGCCACTATCTGGACTGTCGCCTATTATGGCTACATAAAACTTAGCCAGTACGCTAAGCCGATCCGCGATACCCCAGACGGCCGTCTATTTTATTTGATTTCTATCGGTTTATTGATATTCGCTCTTGCCCAGCCTGTTGTTTCCCTAGCCCGCTCCATAGCCATGCACGCGGCCATTGCGCATCCAAGTTACTTGCCAACCATTACGATTATCAGTAATTATTTGAACGTTATTTACGTGGCTTCGGCTTTTGGCATAATCAGTTATGCCTGTTACGGCCTGTTGCGGATAATCCGGCGCCAGCCGTCTAATATTGCCGGCCAGAGCCTTATAATCGCGTTTGTCGCGATCGCCGTAGTTTACTGCTACCTGACTTTCGGGAATATCGGCAATCCATTTCACTTTGCCGGCACTAAGCGGCGCGAGTACTATTTGCCGGATATTCTACTTATCGCTACCATCGTGATCCCAACCCTATACGCCTGGTTTATGGGTTTTGCCGCTACTATGTCTGTCCTTACTTACCACTACCATGTTAAAGGACCGGTTTATAAAGCCGGGTTGCGGCAGCTGGCTTACGGGCTGTGCGTAATCAACCTGTCGTTCATTTCGTTTCAGTACGTTACTTCACTGACAACTAGGCTAAGCCAGCTATCATTAAGCTACTTCTTGGTGTTGATCTATGGGCTATTAACTTTCTACGCGGCGGGGTTCGTGCTGGTAGCCTTGGGTGCCAAAAAGTTGAAAAAAATAGAAGAAGTATAGCCTAATGCAGCAGTCCAATAAATTGTACAATCAAATTGTCGATTTAACCCAAGAGTACTTAGGTCCGGCGGCCCAACGTTTTATAGATAGGCAGATCGTCCATCACCTCAAAAAGTCACCCCAAAAAATTTCTGTTGGCGACATTAGCGAACTTAACTCGTGGGTTAAAATATCATTATCACTTTTGACCGAGGATGAAGTTTTGGTAGATGAATTTTGCAACCGGCTTAAAAAACTTGCAAAAGACACTAAAGTTAGGGCTAAGCAATGAGCATGTTTATGCGTAATACTTCCGGCGAACTGGCAAAATTGCGCGAGCGGACCAGCAAGTACGAGGAAGAAGCGGCTGTCGCCGACGCTATTTTTTTGAGTATCGGCGACGGCGCCATAGCCACCGACGAGCACGGCAAAATCGTCCGCATAAACCAGCCGGCGCTGGATTTGCTCGATCTGCGCCGCAGCCAGGTGGTTGGCAAATGGTTCCCAAAAGTAGTGGTTGCCTACGACGAATACGGTAACGAACTTAAGCCGATGCAGCGGCCGATTGCCGAAGTGTTTATAACCGGCAAGCCAATATCGACAATTACATATTACAAACGCAAAACCGGCGACTTATTCCCCGCCCACATCACGGTCTCGCCAATTAAATTACAGGGTGAGCCAATTGGCGCTATCCAGGTTTTCCGCGACGTATCCCGCGAACACGAAATCGACCGCATGAAAAGCGAGTTTATCTCTATTGCCTCGCACCAGTTGCGCACGCCGCTGTCTGCCATCAAAACTTATGCCTATATGTTATTCGACGGTTACGCCGGCCAGATAACCGAACAACAGCGCGAGTTTATGCGCATAATATTAACCAGCGTATTCCGCATGAACGGGCTTATCAGCACCCTGCTTAATGTCACCAGGATCGAAACCGGCAGCCTTAGGGTTGTATCGCGCCAAACAAACCTGGTGCGCTTAATTAAAGAAATCTTAAACGAATTAATGCCCCGGGCTTACGAAAAGCACATTAATATTAAATTGGAGGTTGCCGAAAACTTTAACAAAATAAAAACCGACCGCCTGCTGACCCGTGAGGTAATGGTTAATTTAATAAGCAATGCCATCAAATACACGCCCGAGCAAGGCAATATAGCCATAAAGCTCAGTAAAATTGATGATGAAATAGTATTTAGCGTCGAAGACGACGGCTACGGCATTCCGCCAGTGGCCCAAGAAATGATTTTTACGAAATTTTACCGGGCTAATAATATCCAGAATAAAGAAACTGCCGGCACCGGCTTGGGCCTTTACCTGGTTAAGGGCATTGTAGCCAATTTAGGCGGCCGCATCTGGTTCGATAGCCAGGAAAACCACGGCACGACATTTTATTTTACTTTGCCAACCGGCGGCGTGCAGAGTAAAACCGGCTCGACAATACTGGAGAGTTCTTAAAAATGAATTGCCATTTAAAGCGTTTCGTGTGGATAATATTACAGTCGACCATGCTAAATTACAGAATAATAAGCATTAGGTAACGCGAGGAGACCATGACTAAGGTACTAGTGGTTGAAGACGATAAAACCCTCAACCAGGCATACGAACTGATACTGAAAAAGAGCGGTTACGACGTCGAGACTGTTTACAATGGCCAGGAAGCCTTAGATAAAGCCGACGAATATAATCCGGATTTGATATTGCTGGATTTGCTAATGCCCGAAATGAGCGGTCTAGAATTTTTGCGCCACTATGAGCTCAAAACTAAACACCCCGATGTTCGGGTTATAGTGTTTTCTAACATGGAAAACGCCTCGGAAGTAGAAGAAGCCCATCGCTTGGGAGCTTATAAATATATCGTTAAAGCCTGGTCCAGCCCGCAAAGCCTCAACCGGGTCATAAAAGAAGCCCTGGCCAGCCGGTCCAAGTCTACGAAAGCTTGAGCCGCAGCTCGGCTAAGAATTGGTCGCTCAGCAGCTTGTTAAGTTTGTCCATCCATACCTGGTAAAGCATATGTTTTTGGTAAGAAATTACGCCCTGCTTTTTCAATTTGTGCAGTTCCACGGCGGTAGTTTCGCGGGTCAGTCCGGTTAAATTGGCAAAATCCTGGTGGTTTAGCGGCAGCTGGATTTCTACGACGCCGGGCTTCAGCGGCTTGCCGTAAGTTATGGCAAGGTAATGCAGCGTATAAATTATTTTGTCGCGGGCTTTGCTGTACTGCAAGGCATTTAGGCGCATTGTTTTACTAACGTTATAAATTACCGAACGCAATAGTTCCTGGTATAAAACACCCGGGTTGTCGCTTAAAAATTTTAGGTATTCTTCGCGGGCCAGGCTAAAAACTTCTACCGGCGTGAATGCTTCGTAAAAATACATGGCGCTGGGCGCTATATCGAAGGCCCAGTTCTGGGGTACGACATCGCCGCTGTTGCTGAAACTTATTGGTTTTTCTTCGCCCTCGGCCGTTAAGTTATAAGTTTTTACTACGCCTTCTTTTACAACCATAGCCGTCTTAGGCACTTCGCCTTGAAAAACCAGCATTTCGCCTTTATCGAAGTACTTAGTGGGGTATTGTTGCAGAAATTTAAGAAATTTGTCGTCCAGCGGGCACCATCCTAACTACGTTTCGTATTGCTATAATAAAGGACTCATCGACTCCCATAAAGTAAAAAATTATACATAACATATTGCCGCCCTGTAATATTTTTCAAGCGGCGCTTAAATAAAGGTTTATTATGGACGACCAATTTACTACCAGCTCGGACGACGACAACAATTTATTGCCCGACCCAAACGACGAGAAACTTCCACAAGATTACGACCCGCCCTTTTCCCCGCCCGATGACGTACCCAACACGTTACCGCTGGATGACCCGCATACTGATGTCAACGAAGACACCCAAGAGTATTACGACCAGGGTCTATGATTGCTTCCGACCAAATAAGTATAAAAACTATAACTTATTTGACAGACACCAAATGGTAGCTTGAAGCAATATATATGCTGTTTTGTTAAGCGATGGGGAGACTTTTTTGTCGATCATGGAAGCGGCGGACACGGTTGATTTAACTGTCATAATACCGGCCTATAACGAAGAAGACTGCATCAGCGATACGGTTGAGTCTGTTAAGGCCCAAACGCTTTTGCCTAAGCGGGTTATTGTAGTTGATGATTGTTCCGAAGACCGAACCGGTGAAATCGCCGAATATTTAGGCGCCGAAGTAGTACGGCCGTTGCAAAATACCGGCACCAAAGCAGGCGCCCAAAATACCGGTTTGCAATATGTTAAGAGTAAATATGTGATGGTGCTGGATGCCGATACCATCTTGGCGCCTGACGCAATCGAACACCTGTTTGCGGCTTTTATCGACCCCTTAACGGCGGCTGCCTGCGGGTTCGTACTGCCCCGCCGCGTCCGGACCATATGGGAGCGCGGCCGTTATATAGAATATTTGTTTTCGTTTAGCTTTTACAAGCAGATCCAAGACTACTTTGGCCGGCCGTTAATTAGCAGCGGCTGCCTGTCGATGTACCGCACAAACAATTTACGACTGGCCGGCGGCTGGTCGAGCCGCACGATGGCTGAAGACATGGACCTGACCTGGACTTTGTACGAACTCGGCTACAAAGTGCGGTTTATTCCTTCCGCGGTTTGTTTCCCGATAGAGCCCGACACTTTCGGCCTGATGCATAAACAGCTAAAACGCTGGTCGGCGGCCTTTTTGCAAAACGTTAACTTGCACTGGCGCAAAGTCATAAAAATTCCTTTTTTGTTTAGCGCCATGGCCGTATCTTTGTCGGATGCCGTACTGAGCTCTACTATATATTTAATCGTTTTGCCCTTACTTTCGCTTTTAGTATCACCGTGGTTCTTGATTGGTTATGTTATTGACGCGCCGGTAATTATGATACCGGCATTAATTGTTGCTTACCGCCGCCGTGAACTGCGCCGGGCCCTGGCCAGCTTTCCGTCGCTGTTTATCCTGCGCATCGTTAATGGTTTTATATTCTTAAAATCGGTATGGTTCGAGGTAATTATGCGCCGGCATTTAATGACATACGAGAAAGGACACTAACCAATGACAAACGGCTACAGCGGCACCGGAATATCGATTATTTTTTACCTGGTACTGGCGATCTTCATGCCCTTTGCTTACTTATCGAGGCTGCTGCTTGGCAAGCAAGCTTATTCGGCCAAGTTTGTTTTGCGCCACTTTCTTTACGCCTTGATGATTGGTTTAACGGCGCTGGTTGGCATATCCTACATAACTACTTGGGCTGGCCTGCAAGGCACCGGGCAGTGGCGCACGGTCTTATCTTACGGTGCCTGGGCAGCCGTGTTCTTGATATTGCTGTGGGTCACCATACCTGCCCTAGTCCGTTTTGGGCTGCGCGTTAACAGGATTAGCGGCTGGCTAAACCATAGCCTAATGGCACTGTGGTACTGGCGCTCCCCTGGCCGGCTGCAAAGAGTCGATTTTATCGGGCCGTTATCTATTCCTGGCGTCCAGGCAACGATTGCTGAAAAAGTTTTGGCTAATGAGCCCGGTTATAAGCGTTATGTAGCCGGCCGGCGTTTTGCGATTGTCGCGCCGCTGGCGCTGCGCCACACGGTAAGTGACGCCACCGGGGCCGACTAAACATCTAGCGGCAATATAACCTGGAAAGTGGTGCCCTGGTGAATTTTAGACCTAACTTTTATGGTGCCGCCGTGCAGGTCGATTACTTTCTTGGCCCAATAAAGGCCCAATCCGGTGCCGCCGACTTTAGCCGATAACGGGTTATTGATACGCGAAAATTTTTGGAAAAGCTTTTTATGGTCTTTGTTGGCAATACCAACGCCGTGGTCGGTTATACCGATAACCGCCCGGTTGCCGGTTTTCTTAATTTCTATGTTAATTACTTTACCTTCGGGGCTGTATTTGCCGGCGTTTTCTATGATATTCTCCAGCACCATCCGCATGTAATGCTTGTCTAATGGCGCTTTAACGTCGCGCGGCGGTTCTTTAAATATTATTTGCTGTTGCCGCTCTATAAAACTGGATTCTAACTCGCGGATAATAGTTTTTATTAACTTATTAAGCGAATATTCTTTACGGTTGATTCTCAGCCGGTTATCGTCTACCTTGGCTACTTTTAACAGGTCGTCTATTACTTGTATCTGGCGTTCGTTGCTATCGTAAGCCATTTTGATCATGTCGCGCTGCTCTTTTGGGAATTCACCTACGTAACCTTCCAGCATCATTCCCAAAAATTGTTTTACGCCGGTAGCCGGGGTGCGCAGCTGGTGGGAGGCCAAGGATATAAACTCGTCTTTTTTGCTGTTTATTACCATTAATTGCTTGCGCTCGGCTGTCAGAGCTTCGGTTTTAGCTTCCAGCTCCTGGCGGCTTTCGATGGCCCGCTTAACATTTTCGATGTCCAGGCAGGAGCCGATATAACCTAGAAATTCGTGGTCGATAGAAAACCGGGGGACGCCATTAGCGAACATCCAGCGGTAGTGGCCGTCACGGCGGCGCATCCGGAATTCCACGCTAAAACCGCGCCGGTCTTTCAACGCAGCGTTCATTTGGCGTACTACATTATGGCGGTCTTCGGTGTGGATTCCGGCTGTCCAGCCTTTGCCCATTTCTTTAGTAAGCGGCCGGCCGGTAAAATTTATCCAGTACTTATTTACATAGTTCCAGCCCATATTGGAATCCGACATCCAAATCAATACCGGTGTGCGGTCGGCTAAATGCCTAAACCGCTTTTCACTTTCGGCCAGCTGCATTTCAAATTCTTTGCGCTGGTCGATATTCATGGTGGTGCCTACCATCTTTACCGGCTTGCCTTTCTCGTATATGGCCTGGCCTTGGCCCAGCAGCCAATGGACGCTGCCATCCGGCCAGATAGCCCGGTGCTCAAAGCGGTAGGCTTTTCCGGTTTTCATCGCGTCTTCGATTACCGTCTGACTATTTTTGCGGTCATCCGGGTGCAACAAGCCTATATATTTTTCATAAGTTATTTCGGCTTTTGGGCTTAAGCCGAATATTTGCTTTAACTGGTCTGACCATACTAGTTCACCGCTATCTACGTACCACTCCCACATGCCCATTTGCGAGGCGTTTAAAGCTTGGTCCAGCCGGTCGGAACGGTCTTGCACTCGCGCTTCCAAATTTTTACTCAAATCGTTTAACTTGCTTTCGGCAAGTTTGCGTTCTGTAATGTCTATCGAAATGTTTACGATCTGACTAACGTTACCAAGCTCATTGCGCTTATAAACCATGCCGTCGGTTTGCAACCACACCCAGTGGCCTTTTTTGTGACGGATTCGATATTCAAAAGTAACTAACGGCTCGTCGTCTTTGCTGCGGGGCCGTTTATTGGCCGCCATAATTGCTTTGGAGTTTTTATTTTGAAGCTCATCCATATCATCGGGATGCACAAATGCCGCAGCAAATTTAATGCCGCCTTTCATAAACTCATCGGCTGTATATCCGAGTATTTTTTTTAGCGATTTATTGACATACAAATACTCGCCGCTTTCAATACTAAATACGGTAACTACCCCCGGGACGTAATCAACAATTTGCCCAAAATTGGATTTGGTGATTTTCTCGGAGGTGTAAGTATCGAGCATCTTAATTCCAGTATATGAAAGTGCCTAGCCTTATAAAAGCAATTCGCTGCACATTTTTTTACATATATTAATTTGCCCGGTATGAGACAATTAATAGCGGCTAAAATAAGGAGTTAATATGAGCACGAAATGTAATTTAGAACCTTACATTTTTTTCCAGGGAAATTGCAAAGAAGCCATGGAATTTTACAAATCGGTTTTTGGCGGCGAAGTTGCATACCAAATGGCCGATGACGCGCCGGTAGAAATGCCCGACCCGGAATCTATGAAAGGCAAAGTTATGCACGCCTCTTTAGACGGCGGCGCCGTAAAGTTTATGGGCAGCGACAGCCCCAAAGCCAGCGCCAAAGCGGCTAAAATTGAACTTTCGGTGGGCGGCGATGACGAAGAAGGCATGCGCAAAATGTTCGATGCCTTATCTGAAGGCGGCCAGGTAAAATTCCCCCTTAAAAAACAGTTTTGGGGTGATATTTTCGGCCAGCTTACAGATAAGTACGGCATCGATTGGATGTTTAATATCGCCGGCAAAAACTAGACTGCGGCTTTAACCTTGGCCGCCTTGGCGGTGTCTAGCAGTTCTGAGGCAAAGTCTTTTTCAGCTGCGGCTACGTCCCAGCCAATAGATTTAGCCAACTGGCCCTCTACGTAATATTTTATTTGGGCCCATTGCAGCGGAGTAAACAGCCGCAATTTTTGGATGTAAGTTTCGCCTTCGGTGTTTGGCCGGGGGCCGAACTTGGAAAATTCAATGTATTGCCGGCCTTCGCTGGTGCTGCCATGCCGGGCATAAAATTTATTGGCGGATTTTTTATGCAGAGGAATTTCTACGTATAATTCTCCGCCCCACGGGAATGTTCGGGTTACAGTTGCTGCGGGCATAATAGTTCTCCTTCATTAGTTATTAATAACAAAAAACCAACCTGCGCGGCGGTTGGTAAAAAACTATTTATGCATGTGTCCTCCTCGTCGCGGTATACAAGAGGTGGCAGTCGGCCCGCGAACTTAACGTTATAAACCAATTATATTAGCTAGCCGGCGGCCTTGCAATTGTGAAAATAACATGGTGTAAAAACGGCTATATCAAATGCCAGTTAATTATCGCTATTTGCCCAGAATAGATGCCAGATTTTATTCGGTGTTGCTCGCCAGCCGCTTTGTTTGGCTATGGCGAGGGCCGGCTTGCCCACCAGCCATACGCCAACCAGACCAATTACTATTTGGATAGCCCATACCAGTAGCCGCAACTTCTGGGCGGCCGCTTCGCTCTGCAGCTGGTTATTGCTGTGGGCGGCAAAAATTAATATTTGGGCAATCGGCAGCCATGAAACCAGTATTAATATTATGCCCGTCCGGACTCTCAACATACATTAATGATAAACGTTACCGTTCCAAAGCGCATAATTGCTTTAAGGCTAATCAGTAAGCGGCTGTTAAAATAGCTATATGCTTGGATGGCGCAGGACGCTGCTGCGGGTGGTGGTGATATGGCTGGTAAGCAGTTTATCGCTGGCATTTCTTAGCGCTTTATTTCAAGGCTTCCAAATAGATAATTGGCGCTCGATCCTGGCCATGTCGGCCGTTTTAGGCCTGTTAAATGTTTTTATCTGGCCAGCTTTAATTAATATTGCCCTGCCTTTAACGATCTTAACCCTGGGCTTTGGCGTGATCTTGCTAAATGGTGTAGTAGTGCTAGCCGCCAGCCATGTATCTACCCAGTCAATTCATATCAACGACTTTGCTACGGCCATTTGGGTAGCCTTTGGCGTAGGCATATTAAATAACATAATTTATGGTTTTTTAGCGGTAAACGACGATAATTACTTTCATCTGGCGGTAGTTAACCGCTATATGAAGCGCCACGGCCAGCAGCAAACTTCGGAAGTGCCGGGAGTATTGTTCTTAGAAATAGACGGCCTGGCCCGTGATGTACTCAAAAATGCGCTTAAAAACGGCGATGCCCCAACCATGGCCAGTTGGATAAAAGACCGCGGTTATAAACTCGCCAGCTGGGAAACTGACTGGTCGTCGCAAACCGGCGCCATGCAAGCTGGCATTTTGCACGGCAATAATGATGACATGCCGGCTTTTAGATGGTGGGAAAAAGAGAAAAACCGTGCCATGGTATCCAACCATTATAAAGACGCCGCCGAAATTGAACGCCGCCATAGCGACGGACAGGGATTGTTAGCGGATGGAGGCGCCAGCCGGGCTAATTTACTTTCCGGCGACGCGCCTTATAGCTTACTGACAATGAGCAAACTTTTAACTGACCGCCAGCGGCGCCTGGGCGAAGATTATTACGCCTACTTTTCTAACCCTTATAACTTACTGCGCACCATCGCCCTCTTTATCCAAGAGCTCGCGATAGAATATTGGCAAGCCTGGATACAAAAAAGGCACGACGTTCTGCCACGCGTTCACCGCGGGTTTACTTATGGTTTTTTACGGGCCTGGACTACGGTAATCCAGCGCGACCTGCAAGTTCAGGCGCTAATTGGCGATATGCTAGCCGGCCGCCAAGTTGCTTATACTACTTTTTTGGGCTACGACGAAGTCGCCCATCACTCCGGTATTGAGCGTACCGACTCGTTAGCTGTTCTGCGGCGTATCGACCGCGAATTCCGACGGCTAGACCAAGCCCGAAAATACGCGCCGCGCCCTTACTATATTGTAGTTTTATCGGACCACGGCCAAACCCAGGGCGCCACCTACTTGCAACGCAGCGGCCAGTCCCTAGAACAAAAAGTCAGCGATTTTACGGATGCTGACCTAGAAAATTACGGCGGCCTGGGCGACGAAGGCAAAGTTGTTTTAGACGCGTCGGTCCAGGAAATCAGCCAAAGCTATGGTTTTTTGGGATCTGTTGCGCGCGGCATTAAACGCCTGAGCCGGCAATCAACTACCGAAGCTGGCGACGCGCCGATAAAAGTGATGGCCTCGGGTTGTTTAGGGCTGATATACTTTACCGAAATCGAAGGCCGGGCCAGCCTCGAAGAAATAAACAAAAAATACCCTAAACTAATCAAAGCCCTGGCCGCCGACCCGGCCATCGGCTTCCTGCTAATCAACAGCCAACGCCACGGGCCGGTAGTGCTGGGCAAGCATGGGCATATTATTTTAAAAACCGGCAAAATAACCGGTAAAAATCCGCTGGCCCCCTATACTCCAAATGCCGTTTTACATCTGGCCCGGACTTCTAAGTTTAAGCATTGCGCCGATATTATGATTAACAGTACATACTGGCCGCATATCAATGAAGTGGCTGCTTTCGAAGAGCTGGTTGGCAGCCATGGCGGGCTCGGCGGCACCCAGAACTACCCCTTTATTCTTTATCCGAAAGAATTTAAATTCCCTGACAAACCGATTGTCGGCGCCCAGAACGTCCATAAACTGTTTAAAAACTGGCTGGCTGGCGTATCCGGGTAATTAGCGCCCTGGCAGCGGCGGAGCTAACTTTTGCTGGCTACTGCTTTGAAGTTGGGGCGGCTGGATAGCCTTGCCGCGGAAACAACTTACCGAGTACGGAAAATCCTGAGTCATTACATAGTGGTAAGAAGTTACCAGTTTGCCGTCTTTGACTATCTGGCTGGTGAGGCCATGGCATTCGTCTAAGTCTGCAGTGGTCAGATAATTAGTTGAGCCAACTTGCGGGCCGGTAATTGGAAAGCCGTCTAAAGCGTAGCCGACAATTTGGGTAACGCTGACATTTTGCAGGCAGCTGCTGAAGGTATGGTAATGGTAAAGCCCGGTTTTTTCGGGGTGCCCGCCGCAGCTGTCTTGTATTTCCCAGGCACCGGCGTCGCGGCCGCCGGCATCAAAACCGTTAAATAGTGCTACGCCGCTAAGCATTATTCCGGCCTGGCCGCCCATGCAGCTTGGGACATCGTAAGTTGGGTTATCGGGCAATTTATACAACATGCTTTGGGCTTTAACCGAATTCGGGTTGCGGTCGTAAGCATAGGCCGGATCGCTGGCGGCTATCGGGAACACGCCGGTAACATGGTTAGGCAAGCTGTTTGTAAAAATTATCCTGCTGCCGCTCTCCAAGGTGTTAGTAAAAGCCGGCTGCCGGCTCACGCTTCCGCTGACGTGCAGTTTTTTATTAACGTTATAAGTGGTGCCGTCGCTGCTGAACCACGGACCGCGCGTACCGGCGCCGCCCTGGTCGGCTGATAAATTGTGCGCATATTGCGAACAGGTGTAAATATATCCTTGCTTGGGGCCGGAGCTTTGGTATTTTTTATCGCCAACCGGCAAAACGCCATTAGCGTATTTGTTGCCGTAACTTTTCTTAGGGTCCAGCTGTAAACCTGTAACCTTGGTAGTTGTCGAAGCCTGGGACTGGCTGCCCGAATTACCTATCGCCGCCGAAGAATGGTTATTGTCTTTTTGCCTGCCTAAACTCCAAACCAAACTAATTACCGCGAATACGCAGATAACCACTAATGCTATAACCCAGTCAATAATCGTCCTTTTACTGGCGTGGCGGTATGGCGAAGGATTTGGGCTAGTCGGCGGAACGTTAATTTCCGGCGGGGGTGCGGGATTTTCGGGCTGCATTATACTCAAGTATAAGCGATTTGAGCCCTTAATTTAAGCCGAAAGTTTCCAATGCCGGAATGGTAATCTGCTGCATTAGCGAGGCCACCCGGCTTTTGCTATAGCTATAAGTACTTTGGGTAAAAATAGTTAGCACTATAGTTTTATTGCCATTCGTTATGATCGTTGCGTCGTGCAGGTGCCCGGCGTATTCCCCGGCTTTATGGTATACGGTGTCAGTTTCTGGAACGGCCGGTATAACCAAGTCGCGGTAATTGGCCCGCTCCATATACGACAGTAACAATTCGCTATGCGCTTCGTTAACAAGCTTTCGGTCGTATAAATCGGCGTCGAGCTTGGTAATGTCCGGCGCGCTAACAAGGTTATCCGGGTAATAATAGCTTGTAAGCCCGATGCTGTGGGCGTAGTTTTGCATGTTTTGGTAACCCAGATAATCATTTAAATCGTGCCAGCAATTATTATCACTCACCACAATCATCTGTTCGATGCATTCCTGGGCGGAGTAGCCGTTAGCCATCATTGTTTCCAGTTTTTTATTGCCGGCCTCTACCTCATGCAGGTAATAGGTAGCCGTAATTAATTTGGCCACGCTGGCGGCCGTCATGGCCTGCTCATCACCGTAGTTATAGGTAGTGCCGGTGTTTAAATCTTTTATTGATATGCCGAAAATAATATCGGGGTTGCTGTTGATTATGGTGTTTATTTGGCTTTCCAGCTGGGTAGTATCAACCGTCTGGTTCTGGCGCGATTCGGCAATTTTATGCAGGCGATCCTGGTTTACGGTTTCGCTGTTTAACTGGTCCTGGGCGGCTGAATCGGTCGGTTCGTTTACCGGTTGGGCTACAAGCTGGTAGCTGGCTGAATCGGCTTGGTTCTCGGTGTTTACTAAAGCTCCAAGGCTAAAAACCAGCAACGTGCCCAGTATTATCAAGCCGTATCGTTTATACCACGGGTCGCGCGGCGCCACTTTATAACCTCTTAATAAATTAACAGTACTCCCAATAGCTAATAAATCAAAATCTAAACATTCAGCCTTTAAGGTGAGCGCGGCGGGGTCCCCAGACCCCCCCCCGCCCCCCCCCCACTAAAAGCACGGGAGAGAGTTTCGCGCTGGGGGTGGCCGTTTGTTACGCCGTGGCGGGTTGGG
>CAYWQH010000003.1:0-69399 GCA_964460855.1 uncultured Candidatus Saccharibacteria bacterium | reverse complement strand
AACTCTGCCCATTTCGGGGGTTTTTAAAAAAAAAAACCGGGCGCCTCCCCACCAAAAAAAAACCCTTCACAAAAAATAAAAAAATTTTATTTTTTTTTTTTTTTGGGGGGGGGGGGCCCCCCCCCCCCCCCCGCTCCGCACCACAACTACTAGCACGTCAGAGAGTTGCGCGCTGGGCTTGGCCGTTTCTTCCGCCTTGCCGTGTAGGTGAGGCTGGCGTTGCCGGTTGCCAGGTAGTAGTTCTGGCAGACGTCTGCCGCCACGACGAGGTCGAGTCCGTCGCCGGTGTAGACGTACAGGTACTCGTCGCCACCCAGCACGGAGGCCATGATCTTGATGGTAGTGACGCTGCCATCAAGATCATCGACTTGTTCGACGTCCTCGATCGTGGCGTTGATGCCGTCGGCACCGGCGAAGAGGCTGGCGATCTCGAACAGGGCTTCCTCGCGGCTGCGATGCAGGTCCTGGAAGTTCTGCGCCGGCCACCTCTTCTCGGTGCCGCCGTTGCCCAGGATGTTGAGCTTGATCATTGTCCATTCCTTCCGGTGGTGGTTGTGGTGGGCTGAATAATTATATTTTAAAGGTCCGAATTAAAATATATTATAACAGTAAAAAGCCTAAGCGTCAATCAATTACGCTTAGGCTTTCACTTATAAATTGCAGCGTCTCGTGCCGTTTGCCTAGTGGCAATTCATGGTGCCGGAGTCGATAAATGTGCCATTGCCAGTAAACTGCGACGGCTGGAAGCTCCAGTCGTAGCTGGTCGGGTGCAAAGTCATTTTTATAACCCCAAATGTATTGGCATTGCGTACCACACTGTTGGGCATGATAGTGGCTATCGAAGTATGGTTTGCCCCGCCAGTTCCAACTACAAAGGATTGTATTCCCCTAGTGCTGTCGGGCTGGCTGGCGGCGTTTTGCGGTGCAAAGCGCTCGTAAATATGGTCGTGCCCAGTTAATACTACATCTACATTGGCGTTATATAGCTGTTGGGTAATGCTGGCCATATTCTGGCTGGCCCGCCCGCCGCTGGACCAAACGGGAATGTGCCAATAGGCCAAAGTACAGGCGTTGGTATGGGCCGCCAAGTCAGATGCCAGCCATTGGCCCTGGGGCGAAGTAGAGCTGCAACCGCCGGCCTGGCTGCAGTTTGAATTTAGCGCTATTAAATGCCAGGTACCAACATCATAGCTATAGTAGCCCTTCCCTTGCTGGCCGGCTGCCTGGCCAAAGTAGTTAAAGTAGCCGGCTCCGTTTAAGTTAGAGCTATCGCATCCCGTTCCACCGCTGGTCAAATATTCGTGGTTGCCGATCGACGGGTGGGTTATAGATTTAAACTTGCCCCAGCTTAAATCGTAAGACTGCAGGTAGGCCGAAAGGCCGCCGCAGTAATATTGGTTGTCGCCAAGCAGCAACACTGCCGCGGCATTGTTTAACTGGACGGCTGTTGATGCTTGCCGGCAGGAACTGCCGCTGCCATTACCACCGTTAAAGCTGCTGTTGCTAGGGTCACAGGCAATGTCGCCGGCGGCGGCTATTACCGGGTCACCTGTAGTTACAGGTGGCGTGCATACGCCATTAACGAGTGTATTAGGCGGCGGGCATGGGTTGGCAGGCGGAGTACACACGCCGTTAACCATGGTGTTTGGCGGGTTACAAGGTGGCGGCGGTTGGGTGGTAGTACTATCGTCTGTGGTGATAATTAGTTGCGGTTGGGTGGCTGTGCCGGCTTCCCGCGAAGCAAATTTAGTGTTAGTGGAATTATTGGGTACTAATACGAAAGACACGGCGCCATCAGTTGTTACAGCCGAAGTTACATTAAAGCTCAACCAAGTACCACTGGTAATCGGCTTAACCGTAGACAGTATTGGGCCGACGGCCGGGCTGTCAAAAGTTGAGTAAGTTAATCCGGTTTCCGTCCAGTCCGAATCGGTATAAGCCGCGACCCCCACGCCATTTGTATTGGCTGATTGGGCATAAATTTTTAGAGTTGCAGCCGTTACTTTGGCACCATTGATGCCGCTAACCGCAAAGCCTATAACCGATTTTACATCCGGCGATCCATCGGCGTACAGTGAAACGTTTTTACCAAAATTAGTTGTGGGCGAAGTTGAATTTACATAAGCATCGGCATTGGTGTTTATAGTAAGCGTATTGACCGCCGCGCTGGTTCTGGCCAGCGTAATACATAAAACGCCAGCAAATAGTGCCAGCGCCAGAGCAAATACTTTAGTTCGTTTCGTCGCGTCCATCCAGGCTCCCCCAATAATTAATTATCCACCCACTGTACACTTTAATTATACCAAGGTAATCAAGCTGTTAGCCTTTTTAAGCACCGATTATTATAACGATTTACGTTATTGAGATTGACGAACTTTTTTGGCCGCCAAGCGTAATTTGCTGCCGGTTGCTGGCGTTTAACGCCGCGCCGTCTACGTCAACCGAAGCTTCTACCCAATATGTAACGGTATTCGTTTCGTTGCTTAAGGCCGATGCTACGCCCACCAGTGACTTTACAAGCGGGTTGTCGGCTTCCATTTCGTTGCCCGCCTGGGATCCTACTTCTAAATGAAACGGCAGCGTCTTGGACTCGTTGGCCTGCATCGTAAACGGCTGGTCAATTTTGACTTCTACGATTGTATTAGTTTGCACCTGGTCGGCGGGCGCATATGAATCTGACGTGCCAATGCTCAATCCGGCATGGCCGAACTGCCTTTTTTCGATTTGCTCGAACAAACTTACTCTAATCGATTTAATATTTTGAATAGCCTTGGCGGTCAATTCTATAGTGCCGTCAAAGCCGGTTTGCACGCTGGGCAGCGAGGCTGGCGCCTGGACTTTTACGTCCAGCTGGCCGTTAAATTTTTGTTTTAAACCGCTAAATATACCCATATCCGCGATTATACAGCAATTGGTTAAGCCAAATGCTGCGGCCCCAGTCCGCTTATTCTTATTTCTCGACGAAAGTCAGGGCGTGCCCTACTTTGCCGGCCCGGCCGGTGCGGCCGATACGGTGGACATAATCGTCGTAGGAGTTTGGCAGTGAGTAGTTAACTACGTGGGTAATGTCTGATACGTCTAAACCGCGGGCAGCAACATCGGTAGCCACCAGCACGTTTATCTCGTTATCTTTGAATTTTTTATAGGCCCGCTGGCGCTGCGACTGCGATTTGCCGCCGTGTATCGAACCGGCTAAAAATCCCCGGGCTTCCAATTCTTTATATAATTTTTCGACGCTGCGGTGGGTGTCGTCAAACACAAGCGTTTTGGTAACATCGCCGTTTATCAGCAGGTCATGCAGCTTGCCGATTTTATCGCTGGCCGAATCGTAAGCGACGATGTTTTGGTGCACAAAATCACTGGTATCACCGGATTTAACCGATACATGTACCGGGTCGCTGGAGAAACTGTCAATTATAGCCTTAACCCGGCCGTCGAGCGTGGCCGAAAAGTAAAAACTTTGTTTGTCGACGCTGGTTTGGCTGAGGATATGTTTTATGTCATTAACAAAGCCCATATCCAACATGCGGTCGACTTCGTCTAAAACTACAATGTCGCAGTCTGCCAAATTTAGCGATTTGCGCTCCAGGTGGTCTTTTATGCGGCCGGGTGTGCCGATAATAATCCGCGGGTTGTATTTAAGTTCGCGCAGCTGCGGAACCATCGAAACACCGCCGATTAATAGCGCCCCGTCCAGGCCGCTGCCTTTAGCGATTTGCCGGCATTGCTCTTCTATTTGCTGGGCCAGTTCGCGGGTGGGAGCTAAAATTATAGCCCGGCTGCGGCGATCCAGGATCAACTTTTGCAAAAGCGGTACGGCAAAAGCCGCCGTTTTACCGGTGCCGGTATTGGCTATGCCTACTATGTTTTTGCCGTTAAGCCCGGCAGGTATGGTTTTATCCTGGATTGGCGACGGGCTTTCGTAACCCATGTTTTCCAGGTTCTTCTGAATTAACGGGTGCAGGTTAAAGTCGGCAAAACTATGCTGGGGAATAAACTGTTCTTCGGTTAGCGGCAAAGCTTCCCGAATGAATTTAGAGGGGTGGATAAAAGCTTTTTTGGGGCCTTTGGGGGCGCTGCGTTTGGGGCTGCCATACTGAGGGCGCCGGCTGCGGTTAGAGCGTTTATGACTGTAATAAGGCATAAAAAAATGAATCCTATTCGTTTAGAGTTAGTTGAATCGATTGCCTGCAATGAACATCGAATCAATAACGTCTACTTCGGATTCATTATAAACAACTGTAGTACTTTAACATGAAAGCATTATATAAGCAATAGAGCTATTGAATTAGCTAATTAATAAGGGCAGGTTTTGGTGACGGTTTTTGATTGAATTGCCACCGCGTCGTGTACTAGCGCGTGGTCCAGCCAAAATATTTTGCTTTCTGTGGTTTCGTGGTCGTCACCCGGAAAAGCCGGGCGGTTGGCACCTATCCAAGTATCGCTGACTTCGTAATTGCCGTCGGCGTCCTGGTCGGCAATAACCGTTAAAGCGGTACTGAGTTGTGGTTTTCGGTTACGGGCGAAGCGCGAAAAAACATCGGATTTTAAAGGCTGGGCATAATAAATGGTATCTTTTTCGCTAGTCGAAATAACATCGGTAGTTCCGATATCCCGGCCCATGTCGGCTTCAATAACTACCCGGTGGCCTTTTAGCGGCTTATTAGCCAGCAGCTGTTTAATCATGGCAATTAAATAGGGGTGGCGGCTCAAATATCGGCCGGCAGGAGACGAAATCAGGTTAACGTAAACCTCATAATCCACCCTTGAATCATCAAGCATAAATCTATACATCTGTATATAAGTATACGCCTGTAAGGGGCAATAACCCTAATGAATCACCTTAGATATCCTATAAATGTTATAATATAAGCAAGCAAGTGGTTATTATTCCCTTCTCCGTTGCATTATTAGTCGTTCAGCTAAAAATCTTCGCGGGCAGCAATATTAGCGCAAGCGAATTAACTTAGAAAGAAGGACTAAATTATGGCAATGAAATTATATGTAGGCGGGCTGCCTTACAGCACCAACGACCAGGATCTTGAGCAGCTATTCGCCGAATTCGGCAAAGTAGTTAGCGCATCTGTTATAAAAGACAAGTTCAGCGGCCAATCAAAAGGCTTCGGTTTTGTAGAAATGGATGATTTAAAAGAAGCCCAAAACGCCATTAAGGCGATGGACGGCAAAGAAATCGGCGGACGATCAATTGTTGTAAACCAGGCCCGCCCCAAAGAAGAACGGCGCCCCAACAGCGAAGGCGGCCGCAGTTTCCGCCGCACTTACTAATTAAAAACGCTTAAGCCGCTTCAGCAGCTTCAATAATTTGCGCCATTACCCGATCTGCCGATTGGGCGGCTTCAATTTCGGTGTATCCAAGGGACTGCCAACGTTCAATAGCGGCTTTGGCGCCGGTAAGGGTTTTTTCCAACTCGTGCGGTTGCTTGCCCCAATCGTTATTTGTTCTGGCTTTAAGTCGATGAGTAAGTGTTTTTTCATCTATGATAAGCGCGAATTTTTTAGCGAATAACTCACCTAGATCTTCTTCATTGTCCATTACGCCTAATAAAAAAACCGGTTTGTCCTTTGCTTTTACTGCCAGCTCCTCAACATACTCACGCGGTACATTCCAGCTGTGTTCAGAAATAAACTTCTGAGTACGCATATACGCTTTTACCGAAGACTTCGGATGGATAATTCTGGTTTCGTTGTGTTGCCAGCGTGCCAAACCGTCGTCGTCAGTATCGTATGCTTCATAACCTTTCTCCCTAAGTGCGAGAGTGAGATAAGATTTGCCCGAGCCAGCCAGTCCGGTTATGAAAATAAGCGCCATTTATCAGTCTTTCATTTGCTTAATTATTATGCCGGCGATTTCTTCCGGGGTTAGGCTAGCGTCGACTACATATGCGTTTAGCTCAGAATATCGATTGTTGAGTTTATTGTTTCTTTCCAAAATAGTTCTGAGTTCATCGGAATTTTGGCCGAAATCATTATCGGTTCGGTTGGCTACTCTATTTTTAAGAGCGTTCTCATCTAATTTTAGATAAAAAATTTCATCGAAAATCGACAAAATATTTTCGTCGTCAGGCGCTACGCCACAAACGAAAATATCTTCATTCTCTGCTTTATGCTTAAGCCGCTTAATCTTATCGATGTTTATGCGCCACTCGTGTTCGTCAAACCATTCTGGTTTTCGGTCTTCGGCCGGCGGAATATTAACTCTTTCGCCGGTTGACTTGTTATGCGCGCCGCCTAATTCAGGATGGTCCAAGTCGTATACTTCTAAACCTCGAGACTTTAATTCTCTTTCGATCGTAGATTTGCCAACGCCCGGAGCTCCAGTTATATAAATAAAAGCCATTAGCCAATCATAGCAAAACTAATTTATTTAGTATTAATAGCTTGTTCTATTTGGTCGGCTGTTTGCGATATAGGGCCTGAATTTTCTATTATGACAAACCCGGAAGCAGCAAATTTTCCCATATGCATTTGGTATTTGTCTAGCCGGTCCTGGTTATTTTTTTCATCATCTCCAAATTCACGCTTGGGCCTTTCCCTTAAACGGCGTAGATGTTCGTCGGGGTCTATCGCTAAAGCTATAAGTTTATCGAAATAATGGTAAAGACCCTCTTGGTTGCCTAAAATACCAGCGATAAACACTGTTTCATCGCTATCCAACAATTCTTTTAGCCGGTTTTCGTTGGCATTCCACGAATACTTGCTCCAATCTACCCAGCCTTTTGGCCAGTCAACTGGCTCACCTGTTTTCCGGTCTTCTAACCTTGTAAGTTCTAAGGTCCGGTCGTCAGCGTCGTATGCCGTATAGCCTCTGTCGGACAGTTCGCTTATTACCGCCGATTTCCCTACGCCGGAACTGGCAGAAATAAAGACTTTCATTTTTTAGCAGGCGACGTCTTGGTCGATTTTGCTTTGCTTGCTTTTATATTGCATCAGCAAGCTGGGCCCGCCGGTAAACTGGTGGCCGGTGCAATATGTTTTAGCCTGGTTGGCCGTAGTCCAGGTGGTAGCACCCCAACTGGCCCAGTTGTTTTGCCAGCTGCCGGTTATACCCTGCCACTGGGCGGTGGTGCTATAAACTCCTACCAATGCAGCACCATTCGCGGCCAGAGCGTCATACGCGCCTTGCAGGCTTTTTTGGTTTTGCAGCGCGTCGCTGTTCCAGGTATTGGCTGTTTCTACGTCCAGCCACCACTTGGCGCTGGAAACGCCTTGGCTTTTTGAGTAGGCAACCGCGTCTTTAGCTGCGTTGAATCCATAACTGTAAGCGGCGCAATTAACATCTCCGTTACATCCAATTTGGGCTTGGGCATAATAGCTGGAGCTGGCACTGGCGTTAAGCCCGGTATTTATATATAAGCTTAAATCGCTGAAATTCTTAGACTGGGCGGCTAAGCAGCTGTTATGTCCATAAACGACCCCGTTATTGACGCCAACTATTCCAAAGCTAACCGGGGATATTCTTGCGGAGCAGTTCGGGTATCCCACATCGTCACCGGTAGAACCGTCCTTATAAAAACTACTCGCCGAAACCCTGTTGAAAGATAAGGCTAAGATTGTCGCAAGTATAAAAGATAACGATAGGATTTTTTTCATCAGAAGCGCTATACCCCAGCTAGTTAAATATGTCCCATAAATTTTAGCATGCTAGATTTTTAGCGGGAAACGCGCAGCACCACGCCTGGCATATTGCTGCCAGTAGTTGTTACAGCCGGACACGGATCGGTTAAAGCGCCATATCCGCCGGCGCGAACGTATGTTGCCGACCAGCCAGCCACATCTAAAATATTTAACTGGCGGAATACTGTGGCGGTGGCATTGTCGAGTTCAAACGCTATATAGTACTTGCCTTTGGTCAAAAAAGTTTCGGTAAAAGTAATTATTTGGCCGGTACTGGCGCCGGCATGGGCGGTAGATACCGACTGCACCACTACAGGGGCTCCGGCTGGCGTGTCAGTAGTAAATGCTACCGGCCCGTAAAGCCCTACTATCAAGTTGCCGGAAATCGTTGCTGCGTTTGTAATAGTCACAGCGTCTACATAACAATCAAACAGCACTTCTACCATTTGCAAATATACGGTGCCGGCCACATAAGTGGCTGAAGTGCTTGGAATGCTCCAATGGTGGGGTTTTATAAATCTGGTTATGCCGCGTTCTGAACTCATATTTCTCCTAAATTATGAACCAATTAGTGCCGTCTGTTACTACCGCCAAAGTATCCCATTGGCTGTTAAGCACCCGGTTTGCCGTGCCATCTATGGTTTCGGCGGCGTTTTGCTTAACATTCACGGTATTGGTGCTGGAATCGGTTTTTTTAATATATATAACCTTGCCAGTATTACCTGTGGGCGTCGGCAAAGTTATATTTACGGCTCCGCCTGATGCGTCCACTATAGCCAGGTCATTTGAAGCAGTTAAAGCTGTATCGGTGTTTATAGCCGCTACGTCTAACCTGGCCGGTCCGGCTATTGCGCCGTCGACATATGCTTTAGTAGCGGCATCTGCCGGGTTTATAGGAGTTGCCAGGCTGGTTATTTTTAAGCTGGTTACGTCTATGCCGGTATTAGTAATTATCATACGGTTAGCGAAGGCATTATCTGCCGTGCCAGTACTGACCGCCGGCGTTGGCGTTTGCAGAATTATGCGTCCGGTGCCGGTACCGGTAGAAATGCCCGGCGTAAGTATAAGGTCTCCGGCATTCTTATCTGTGGCCAACGACGTCGCGCCGCCGGATTGCACGGTAAGATTTGTTCCGGCCGTATTGCTGTTAGTGTTGCGGTACTGTTGTATGGCGGCAGCCGAAGTTCCGCCCAATGCCAAGGCGTTTGTGGTTTGGCTTAATCCGGTTGTCGACCCACTTGTATTGGTTATGCTAAGTATCGCGCCTGAATTTGCTGGTGCAAATAATACTGCCCTGGCGGCAGGGGCATTGTCGGCCGTTCCGGCTACACCGCTGATCGGCAGCAAGAATTGAATTTTGGACCGATTGTTGCCGGTTGAAGTACCGGACGAAAGTTTTAAATCGCCGCCGGCCTGGTCGGCAACGCCGGTTTGGGCGCCTCCGGCATTAAGCGTAAGGGTATTGCCGGCGTTCAAAGCCGACCGTCCCATTCCGATACTGGTATTGCCGGTACCCGGTACGATTAAATCGGCTGTTGACGAGTTGTAGTTACCATTGGCCGTGTATTGCCCGGTAAAAGCGGCATCAATAAACAGTAAATTAGAAGTAGCATGGTTATAAAAATTATTGCCTGTGATAGTTACGTTAGTGGACGAAGCATATAGCCCTATCGGCCGGCCCTGCGTGGGCGAACCCTGGTTGTCGTAGATGTTATTGCCGCTTATTACGATACCTTTGGATGTCCAGCCGCCGCCGTCATTTATGCGAATCCCAAAATCGAGCGACGCGCTGCCGGTTGTACCGTTATTTCGGATATTGCAGCCGCGGATAGTTACGTCACTGGCGCCGTCGTTACGTATACCGATGTTATTAAAGTTTTCAACGGTACAGTTTTCGATCATCACGCCAAAAGTCTGGCCGTTTATTACGTCAGAGCTCATATTAATGCCCTGCCCGCTGGTACTGCTGGTAGTGAAATAACAATTGGTAACATGTACGTCTTGGCAATTAGGGTGGATTTCCAGCCCGTTGCCGTTACCGCTAGTTTCGGTTTGGCCGACGGTATCGACGTGGCAGTTTTCGATAAAAACTTTTTGGGTGCCGTGGTAAACCTGCATGCCGTGGTAGCCGGTATTAAATACTGTGCAATTGCTGATTTTGCAGTTAGTGGCATTCGACCCGACGATGATGCCCACACCGTCGGCGGTCGGGTTCGATGCTTTGCCGGGATTTTGAATGTAGCAATCCTGGATTAATAAATCGGTGGAACTTGGCGTTTGGATGCCGTGATGGACGGTATCAGTAATAAATACGCGCAAAATTTTAGCCCGGGCGCAGCTGTTAATGGCGATTCCGTGGTGGTCGGTTGTCATGTTGGTTTTGTTGCCGTCGAGTTTTAAATCGCAAACAGTACAGTCATCTTGCGAAATTGTTATCAAATTATCATTAGCCGACGCGGCGTTTTTAATAAGCGTGCTAACACCCTCACCCTGTAGGGTCACGCCGGTTTTATTGAGGGTTACTGCTGTGGTGATAGTGTAAGTACCGGCCCGCAAAACTACCCGTCCACCGCTGGCCGGCAAAGAAGCAATAGCGGTATTAATAACCGTTTGGTCATTTGTGCCGGTAGTATTAAAGTCGGCTGTCGTGCCGCTAGGGGCTACTGTAACCGTAGCTACCCGGCTTTTTACTTTCGGCGCAGCAGATGTCCCGCCAATATCGCCGCCTATCTGGACTGCGCTGCTGGCAGACGATAAGGCCGTTTGGGTGGCCGAATCCAGATCAGAGCTCGGTATGCCGGTGCCTGGTTTTACATAAGCGCTAGCCGCCTGGGCCAAGGCGTTTTGCACCGACACGGTCATGTCCGAACTGGGAATCCCGCCGACTGGTTCTACGTAAGCGCTGGCAGCTTGGGTTAAAGCTGACTGAACGGCAGCTGACAAGTCGCCGCTCGGTATGCCGCTCCCTGGTTTAACGTAGGCGTTAGCCAGAACCGTTTGGACGGCCGCGGCCAGATCACTGCTAGGTATACCGGTGCCTGGTTTTAGATAGGCATTTGCAAGAATCGTTTGTACCGACGCCGCGAAATCCGTACTCGGTATGCCGGTACCCGGCTTAACATAAGCATTAGCCAGCACTGTTTGGACGGCGGCGGTTAAATCGGTACTTGGTATGCCCCCGGCCGGTTTTACGTAAGCGCCTGTCGCTGAAATAGCGCTGGACTTTAATGACCCGTCGGCATTGTGGGCTACACCTAAAAAGGTGTTTAAAATATCACCCCAAGTGCCGTCGTCACTACCGGGGATAGGTAAACGGGTCATGCGAATTGACCCGAAAAAACCATAATTTTGGTTATTTTTTGGATAACTTTTACCCTCTTTGGTTCTTGGGATAAGTATACATAATCAATATGAACTGAAGCAATTAAATCGGTTCGAGCTAACTCTGTGTTTCGTCCTGCTGCTGAGAATTTTCGTCAAACAAGCGCGCGAAAACTTCCTCGCTCATTCCCCAATGGGTTTGGTAATAATATAGCCGGCCGGCCCTTTCGTCTTCGATGCGCCGGTGCATGCGCGTATCATGCCCCAAATGCCTGGCCACCTTAGTTGGGTTGAATAAAGTTTTATGTCCGTTTTCCTGTATGCGTGCGTTAAAATCGTGGGTTTCGTGGTAATTCATCATTGTGGCAAATCCGCCAATCTTCTTGAATAAGTCGGTTCTTACGGCGAAACAGCCCTCGGCTACCCAGCCGACTTCTTGCGGCTCTAATTCAGGCAGCAATCGAAACGATTTCGCCCGGTTTGGAGCACCCGCTATAAATTGCTCAAAAGTAATCCGGCCGTCATGCAGCATTTCTTCTAGTCGATGGTCAGCGGCCTCATGAGTTGGGTGCATGAGCTCGCCATAATTCCAATTCATTAATGAGCCGTCTTTATTGCTAATGCTAAAGCCAATAACCCCAATATCGGGTTGGGTAAAGCTTGCAGTGACTAACTCCGCCAGGTCCGGCTCATATGTTACTTCGCAATCAGCATCCAGAAAAAATATATATTCGCTGCCGCTCAATACAGCGTGCTGTAAAACTCGATTACGGTTGTTACCTGGACCTACATTAGTATGTCCGGCCATCACATTTATAGAATCACCAAATGCGGCTGCAAGCCTATCAATTGTATCGTCTTCAGATTTATCATCACAAACAACTATGGCAGCGAAAGAACTCTTTTTTAACTGTCTCACACGCTCGGTTACTAATTCAGCCGCGTTATAAGTCGGTACTACTGCCACTACTTCGCTCATGGGCTAATGATAACAAAAAATAAACTTTACACTTCACTTTGCTGACGGCAAATGAAGTGGTTTTGACAATCATTGTTTTTATGTTTGTGAATAAAAATTTGCGGGGTTATTATTTAATAATGAAGAGCGAGGGAGACGCCTAATGAGCGATATTTATAGCGACAGATTTCCGGGCGAAGTACATGTTAGGGAGAGGTATGATGCGGCACGAGAAATTGGCAATATTGTTATGGCAGCCAGTCAGCTAACAGATAAATTTTCTAACATCGATCGAATACCAAGGCTTGCCGATAGCCGGCGCGAAAATGACGTAGAACATACTTTTAGCCTGGCCATTGCGGCTCCAGCTATTGCTGAGCGATTTTATCCTGATTTAGACGTAGATAAAGTCAGAAGATTATCTATAGTTCATGACATTAAAGAAATTGTAGTTGGCGACGTAGCGACATTTGACTTGAATGATTCAGAGTTGGCAGAAAAAGAGCGCCGCGAGCAGGAAGCAAAGCCAATAGTCCTTGAGATGCTATCTGCTATTTCTGACACAGCGGCCGAAGACTTCGAAGAATATGAACAGCAATTAAGTAAAGAATCCATTTGCGTTCGAATCGTAGATAAATTGCTGCCGCTAGCAGTGAACATTGTTGGAGACGGCCTGCGGGTGATGCGCGAAGATTACGGCGTATCAGACTTAGCGGGCCTGGAGGCGGCGCATTCCCAGCTTTTCGCGCGGATACAAGAAGTTTTTGGCCGCGATTTTCCAGATTTGGTGGCCGCCCATGCTGTGTTGGCAGTTGATTTTGAAAATAAGTATAAAGTTAATCCCGAAGAGAAATTAAAAGTAAAAGAAACCCAGAGGGGCCCTATAGAAACCGAGCGCAAATTCCTTGTTGAAGAACTGCCGGACGATATTGACCTGGATAACATCCCGCGCGTAGTACTGCGCCAAGGCTATGTAGTAGTTAGCAGCGATGGCGCGGAAACCCGGATTAGAAGTTTTGATAATGAACGGTTTGAGCTGACGGTTAAGTCCGCCGGCACGGTCCAGAGATCGGAGCAAACCATTAAGCTGCCAAAAGATATGTTTGAAGTATTATGGGCCCAGACGACGGGTATGAGAGTAGAAAAGACCCGTTATAAGATTCCATATGGAAAACACACAATAGAGCTAGATATATACGAAGGCCACCTAACCGGTCTTATGACCGCAGAAGTAGAATTTGAGGGGCGCCAGGAAGACGCCGAAGTAAAAGCTTCGACGTTCGATCCGCCGGCATGGTTCGGGCGCGACGTTAGCAAAGACCGCCGCTATAAAAATCAAAACTTGGCACATGGGCTCCCGCGGGAGCCGCTCAACCTGGGCGCTAAGCAACTATAAAAAAAGTCTTCTATATAAGAAGACGTTTTTTGTGGCTGGGGAGAAGGGATTCGAACCCCTGAATGCCAGGACCAAAACCTGGTGCCTTACCACTTGGCCACTCCCCATTGATGATGAGACAAACCTACGGTTTTTCTCATCGGAGCTTTCGGAATAAATCCGAATCCGCCGGGGGCGGACCGCTCCTGCTCTTTTCCCTGTCGCTATTTAGAACAATGAACAGATATAACAGCGTGTTAAGCGTAGCAAAATTAGGTTGGTTTTTCCAGAACTGGGATATAATTTAGCCTAAGCATATGCGAGTTGTTAACCACCACGCCGTTAAGGTTAAAAAAACCAAAAAACGGCATTCTGTAGGGCATCACACCGAAAAAGTAATGCACGCCGGCAAACGGCCGTCCAAGAACTTCATCGGCTTTGTCGTTTTGCTTTTAGTTGCCGCCGGAGTTTGTTATTACTTTTTGAACCGGCCGTCCATCGATAGCCATATAGCCCTAAAAAACCCCGTTTCTTCCGGCAAAAAAGTTTCAAAATCGACTGCCACCGCGCCAATTACGTTAGGCGCGCTAAAGACTTTTACCCCGGATCAGTTTAAGCAACTATACGACCAGGTGGTACCGACTTATCCCAATACCGAACCGTTGACAACCGAACCGGTTATAAGCGGCAATTCGGCGGCAGACGCCCGGATTTTCCAGCTGGCAAAAGACCGTGGATTCACATTGCGATCCGTGCCAGTAGAGCCAATAGTAAAAACCGGCGAACTTAATTTGCAAAGCGACGATTTATTGCAGCCACTGGCTTTGCAGTCGTGGCGCCAACTTAAAGCCGCCGCTAAAAACCAAAACATCCCACTGGAGTTACTGTCGGCCTACCGGTCGATTGACTACCAGCGCCATTTATTTATGGAGCGGTTAGCCGGCCATGGAGGCAACATCGAGGCCATTGCCGCTGGCAACCAGGATGGCGCCGTTAATGCCACGCTTGATGTAACCGCCCCGCCCGGCTATTCGCGGCACCACACCGGCTATACCGTGGATTTAGCCTGTTATCCGGGCGGCCGGTTTGTGGCTTTCGCTGGCAGTATCTGCGACAACTGGATCCAAAATAACAATTACGAATCCGCCAAAAGTGCCGGCTGGATCCCCAGCTACCCTAAAGGCGCGGCATTGCAGGGCCCCGAGCCCGAACCTTGGGAGTTTGTTTGGGTTGGCGCCGAAGCTGTCCACCAGCACAACTAGCCGGAAACTTTAAAATATTCTTCCATTGTTTGGCGGCTGGCCGATAATTTTTTTGCCAAATCGGTGCCCACGAACCTAACATGCCAAGGTTCGTATTCATAACCGGTAACAGATTCCTTCCCATTGGGATAACGTATGATAAAACCATAATCGGCGGCGTGTTGGCCCAGCCATTTGCCTTCGTTAGTATCAGCAAAGCAAGTTTGGACGGCACATTCCCCATCAGTCCTGCCTAAGTCGGCCGCCAGTCCGGTTTGGTGCTCGCTGGTGCCGGGTTTGGCGCTGCTTCGCTCGGTTTCGGCCTGGCCCAAAGTGGATAAGTAATAGTTATACAGCTGGCTTTGGGCGTCATACGAGCGGTAACCACTTTCCAGGCGTAAATGCAGCCCTTGTTGGTTGGCGGCGGCCACCAAACTCTCCAGTGCCGCCGACATCCGGCTATCAACTTTCATTTCATCCTGGTCAGCTGCCAACCGGAGAGGAATATTGGGGTTCACTAAGCTTTTCGGGGCGTAACTGGGGGATATGGTGTGTTTTTTATTTACTATCACCCACGCGCTGGCGGGGTCGGTCGTCGACAGCGTCCCTACTTTGCCCATGTTCTTAGGGCCATTTTTAGCAACCGACAATCCGCCTTCGTGGTTGGCGTTATAAACTTTAATGCCAACGAGCGCCATAACGACTAATGCCACGCAAAAAAATAGTTTGTAGCTCATAAAGTTTTTCTTTCTTGCCATTGTTTGTATTTTACCGTACATTCTTGCTCATATGCCAAGCAACCAAGCTAGCGACCATAGCCAGTATATCTTTCCATTGAACATGAACGGCCTGCAGGGCCGCATGCTGATAATTCGGAATCCCCGCCGGCGCCGCCAAATTCTGTTAATTTACGGGGCGCACTCCAGTTTAGAGCGCATGTACGGCCTGGCCGAAGACCTAAAGAAATACGGAACGGTTACTATGCCGGATTTGCCCGGCTTTGGCGGCATGGACAGTTTTTATAAATTCGGTGAAAAGCCAACTCTCGACGCAATGGCCGATTACCTGGCAGCTTTTTGCAAACTGCGTTACCGCAACCGCCGTTTTACCGTCATGGGCATGAGCTACGGTTTTGTAGTCGTTACCCGCATGCTGCAGCGTTACCCCGAACTGGCCAAAAAAGTCGATTATTTAATTAGTGTGGTCGGATTTGCCCATAAAGATGATTTCGGCGTAAAGCGCCGCTATTACTGGATGATGCGGGGCGGCACAAAGCTGTTTTCTTACCGGCTGACCTCGGCTTTCATTAAAAATGTGGCTTTGCAGCCGGTGTTTATTAAGGGCGCTTACCGTCTGGTTGAAGGCCGCCATGTTAAATTAGCTGACGCCGATGCCGCAGAACGTAAAAAGCGTATCGCCTTCGAAATTATTTTATGGCGAAGCAACGACCTGCGCACTTATATGCAAACCGGCCATTCGATGTTCGTACTGGACTTGAGCGGCCAAAGGGTAGATCTTCCGGTTTACCATATTTCAATAGATAACGATTTATATTTTAATAACATCCGAGTCGAAGAGCACATGCGGACTATTTTTAGCGACTTCACCCTCGTTAAGACTAAAATGCCGGCCCACGCCCCCTCGGTGGTCGCCACCGCCAAAGAAGCCGCGCCTTACGTGCCCCGCGAAATCCGACAGCTACTCCGTAAAAAAGCCTAATCTTGGTACAATACTAGTAATTATGAAAATCGGCCTTGTTTGCCCGTATAACATGTTCCGCGGAGGCGGTGTGCCGGAGTGCGTCATGGCGATGTACGACGAGCTGCGGCGCCGGGGCCACGAGGTGCGCGTTATTACGCCTCGCCCGCGAGGATTTAAGGGTAGTTTACCGCAGGATATGATTTGTATTGGAGGCGCCCGCAGCTTTAACCGGTTATTCAGTACCCAGGGCCAATTGGCCGCAGCCGTCGATACCGAAGTTATCGATAAATTTTTAGCGGCCGAAAAGTTCGATTTGCTGCATTTTCACGAACCTTGGGTACCGATGCTTGGCTGGCAGCTACTCAGCCGGTCGCAGTGCGTTAATGTCGGAACGTTCCATGCCAAAATTCCCGACCAGTTTACAACTAAAACAATTATCCGCTCACTAATACCCTATGGCCGATCGGTTATTAAATACTTGCACGGTTTCAGCGCCGTGTCGCCTTCGGCGGCCGAGCTGGTAGAAGCGCTGCTTGACGAATCGGTGCCCATTATCCCTAACGGGGTTAATATTGCCAAATTCAGCCCGGCTAAAACCGTTAAAACCGAGCACTCGCATAAAACCATACTGTTTGTCGGCCGGCTCGAAAAGCGCAAAGGCGTGCGCTATTTGTTGGATGCTTTCCAGGTCCTGGCAGCCGCCCGCGACGACGTAAAGCTGGTAATTGGCGGCGACGGCCCCGAACGACGGCGGCTGGAAGACCACGTCGAAGAATACGAAATTCCCCGCGTCGAATTCCGCGGCTTTTTAAGCGAAAAAGATAAAATCAAACTACTGCAAAACGCCGACGTGTTTTGCGCGCCTTCCCGCTACGGTGAAAGCTTCGGTATCGTCTTACTCGAAGCTATGGCTGCCGGCACTCCGGTAATTGCCGGTGATAACCCCGGCTACGAAAGCGTTTTGCATGAGCGCGGCGCGTTGTCGCTGGTTAACCCTTTGGACGCCAACGATTTTGCCCGCCGCCTCGATCTTATGCTATACGACCGCGAAATGGCCCAGCTGTGGCTTAAATGGTCTAGAGATTACGTTAAACAATTCGATTATAAGAACATCGTCGACCAATACGAAAAGCTATACGAGTCAGCTATTAAAACTTATCCCAACGTCAAACAGCTTACAACATGAAAATAGCGTTGGTCATTGATACCACACTGGATAGCAATGATGGCGTCCAGCAGTATGTTAAGTCATTAGGCGCCTGGTTGTCGGGCCAAGGGCATAACGTGCATTATTTGACCAGCCAGGCCAAGTTAAAAGAATGGGCCGGCGGGCCGGTGCATAGTTTAAGCCGCACAATAAAAGTTAAGTTCAATGGCAACCGGGTCGTTATGCCACTGCCGGCCAGCCGCGGACGGATAAATGGCCTATTAGCCAATGAAAATTTCGACGTTTTTCATGTACAAACTCCGTACTCCCCTTTTTTAGCCCAAAAAATTATAAACCAAGCTTCTGAAAAGTCGGCGGTTATCGGCACATTCCATATTATGCCCGTGGGCAAGATCCAATTTTGGGGCTGCCGGCTGCTTAAAGTGGTATATGGCCGGAGCCTCCGGCGTTTCGACCAATTTTTTAGCGTCAGCCAGCCGGCTAAAGTTTTTGCAGCGCGGGCTTTTGGCATTAATACCGACGTATCGCCAAATACCCTGGACCTCAGCCCTTTTTATCACTTCGAAAATAAACTGAAGTGGCCCAAAGCACCCGGTGCCCAGCGCATTGTATTTTTAGGCCGGCTGGTAGAGCGGAAAGGCTGCCAACATTTAATTAAAGCCTTCCGTTTAGTGCATGCCAGTATGCCCCATACCGAACTGTTGATTGCCGGCGGCGGCCCGATGCGTCAAAAGTTGGAATCAGAAGTCGCCAAAATGGGCCTGAGCGAAAATGTTAAATTCCTGGGTTTTATCGACGAGGCCGACAAAGCCCCGCTACTGGCCAGCGCCGATATTGCCTGCTACCCGTCAACCGGCGGCGAAAGTTTCGGCATAGTTCTAATCGAAGCCATGGCAGCTGGTAGCCGTATTGTCCTGGGCGGCAACAACCCCGGCTACGCTTCGGTTTTGGGCGATCGCCCAGAGCTGCTATTCGACCCCCTCGACACCTTAAAATTCGCCGAAAAAATAAAATATTTTCTAGCTGACAGCCCCGAGCATCAAGAGGTTACGAGGTGGTTAAAGGAGGCCGTAAAACAGTACGACGTTCCGGTTGTCGGCCAGCAAATTGAACAAGCATATTTGAGTTCAGTTGCCAAAAGGCGCTAAGCCATAGCATAATACTACTAATGAACAGATCGGTTACGGTAAATATTTCTAACCGTACAATTGTGCGGGTCATTTTTATTATTATTGTGGCTTTGCTGCTGTTTAACTTTTTTAGCAGCATTATCCGCCCGCTGACCCTGATTTTTATGAGTTTCTTTTTTGCGCTGGCGCTGAACCCGGCCGTCAGCTGGATTACCAGGCACCTTAAAATCGATAGCCGGGCCCGGGCTACGGCCGTAGCCTATATATCAATTTTGGTAGTGATAATTGCTTTCTTTAGTCTGACCGGTCCGCCAATCTTCCAGCAGGCCCGCGAATTCGTCCAAAGCGTACCGGAAACGGTTCAAAACTTTAAAACCAGCGATAACAGTGTAGCCCGCCTGGCGGACCGGCTAAAAATTGACGAGCAGCTGCAATCTTCCGCCAATGACTTCAGCGAAAAATTCAAAGATATCCGCGGGCCGGTGCTAAGTACCGGCAAGCGCATCGGCGAAACCATAGTATCAATAATCGCCGTAGTAGTTATGACTTTTATGATGCTGGTAGAAGGCCCCGTATTAATTGACCACTTTTGGGCAGTAATGCCGGCAAAGCGCCGGGAACACGATAAGCAATTGGCCCGCAAGATGTATAAAATGGTTACCGGCTTTGTAAACGGCCAATTATTGCTGGCTATTTGCGCCGGTACGTTCGCCTTGGTAGCGCTGCTGATTTCCAGTACTTTGCTGGGCGTTTCTATTAACGCCGTCGCCCTGGCCAGTATTGTCGCGGTGTTCGGGATTATCCCGATGATCGGCAACCCTTTGGCTGCTTCGGTTGTTATATTAATGTGCTTATTCGCCTCACCTACCCTGGCATTGATTATGCTGGCTTACTTTATAATTTATTTCCAAATCGAAAACGCTACCTTGCAGCCCTACATCCAAAGCCGCCAAAACGAATTGTCGCCGCTGTTAGTGTTTATTGCCGCTATTTTAGGCATTGGCTTTGCCGGTTTTATCGGCGCCCTGATAGCCATACCAGTTGCCGGCTGTATCAAAATCCTGCTTGCGGATTACCTCGACCAGCGCCGGCCTAAAACCGCCGCCGAAACCGCCTGATTATTTAACCGGCTGCCTGGTCCAGTAAGTTTTATGGCTGCCGTCGCGCAGCCAAATGCCTTGGCTTTCCAATTGGTGACGGGCTTCGTCAGCCGCCGGCCATTGCTGGTTCTGGCGGGCTTGCCAGCGCTCTTTTATAAGGTTTTTTTGGCCGTCTTCTATATCTGATGTGGCGGCTTCCAGCTCCAAGCCAAGCGCCCTATCTAAAAACTGTACAAAGCCTGTTAATTTACCGGCGCTTACATCAAGGCCGCTTTCTATATCGCCAGCCGCCCGGCTGACGGTGGCTAGGGCTTCGGGGGTATTAAGGTCGTCGCTTAATTGTCCGGTGATGGCGGCCTGGAATTCGTCTATTTTATGATCGCTATCGCCGGAATCAGCCAGTTGGAAACGCATTTCGGCCAGCGACCTAAAAGTATGCAGCCGGTTGGCGGCAGCTTCCAGGTTAGCCCACGAAAAATTAGATTGGGTGCGGTAGTGGCTTTGCAAAACGAATAATTTAAAAACCAATGGCTCATAACCTTTGTCCTGTAAGTCTTTTAGACTAAAGCCATTGCCCAATGATTTGCTGATTTTTTGGCCGTCTACCAGCATGTGGTTGTTGTGCAGCCAATATTTCACGAATTGCTTGCCGGTGGCCGCCGCGCTCTGGGCGATTTCATTGGTATGGTGGACCGGGATATGGTCGACTCCGCCGGTATGGATGTCGATGGTTTCGCCCAACAAATCCATGGCAATGGCGCTGCACTCTATATGCCAACCCGGAAAACCTTTACCCCAGGGGCTGTCCCATTCCATATCGCGCTGTTTGTCCGGCGGGCTTAGCTTCCAGAGGGCAAAATCGGCCGGCTGGCGTTTTTGGGGGTTGGTTATAACCCGCGCGCCGGCTTTTTCGCCCTGCAAGTCCAGCTTGGCAAAGTCGGCATAGTGCGGAAATTTACCGGTATCAAAATATACGCCGTCGTCAATTTGGTAAGTAAACCCCTTTTCCTCAAGCCGCTTTACCAGCTCTATTTGCTGGTTAATAAATTCCGTGGCCCGCGCTAAATGTTTGGGGTTGAGCAAATGCAGCTGTTGGTAGCCCTCTTCGAAAGATTTAATGTAGCGATCGGCAATATCCCAGGCCGATAAGCCTTCGCGGCGGGCGCCTTTTTCCATTTTATCTTCACCCTCGTCGGCGTCGCTTACCAAATGGCCTACGTCGGTGATGTTCATCACCCAGTTAACCTGGAAGCCGGCTAGCTGAAGTGTCCGCACCAAAGTGTCCCAGCGGATATAAGCTACCCAGTTGCCAATATGAGGCTGGTCATAAACGGTCGGGCCGCAGGTATATAAACTAACTGGCTGGTCGGGTTGGATGTCAAAGTTTTCCAACTGCCTACCGGCAGTATTAAACAGTTTCATGCAGCTTGGCTTCCTTTTTTTGGTCGAGCAGTTCGGCGGCCCGGGCAATTACCCGGGCTTTAAGCTCGTCATAGGGAGTGGCATCTTGGATTTTAAAGCCGCTGGCATAGGCATGGCCGCCGCCGCCGAAGCTTTCGGCCAATTGGTTGGCTATATCGCTGCCAAAATTGCAGCGGATTTTACCTGTTATCTTGCCGTCGGGATAAATCTTAAATGCTATGGCTACCTCGGTACCTTCCGTTAAGCGCATGTCATCAAGAACCAACATCGACGGGTTGTAGCTCTGGCTATAGGCTTCAATTTCATCCCACGGTATCGAAATTACCGCTACGCGGTTGTCGGCGTAATATTCCACCCTCTGCAGCAGCCTGCCTTTGTAATCCACCAGTTCGGGGCTGCGGCGCATGGTTTCGCGGCGGGCGGCTTCCAATTCGGCCAGTACCACCCCGTTTTCAACTAGTTCGGCGATAATATGGATGCTGCGCGGCGTTGTGCCTTCGCTCATCAATCCCAAGCTGTCGCTTAAGATTGCGGTCGCCAAATAATTTTCGCACTGGTTATTCATCCGCCAGCCCAGCTGCTTTCCTAGCTCATAAATTAGCTCGCCGCAGGCGACGGCCGGGTGGTTGCAGACGACGGTTGCGAACATAATGCTGTTGGGTACTGGGTGGTGGTCTAAAATAACGCAGGGCTTGTTTTTAAGCCACATTTTTTGGCCGCTGATTTCCAGCAGTTCCAGCAACGTGTCGCTGCTGGTATCAACGATAATGCTCATGTCAAATTTAGGCGGCAGGGTTTTGCTAACCCGGCTCCAGCCAGACAAATAATGCAAATGTACCGGAATGTCTACTCCGCAATAAAGATGCGGCGTTTTGCCCATGTCGCCTAAAATTTCTTCCAGTGCCAAAGCACTAGCCACACTGTCGCCGTCCGGGTTGTCGGCCTGGACTATCAGGATGTCCTGGGCGCCGTTTATCAATTCGGCTATTTGGTTAGCTTCAGGATAAGAAGTTTCCATGACAATTATTCTAGCACCTGGCGGCCCTCAAACGCCCGCGACAACGTAATTTGGTCGGCATATTCCAGGTCCACCCCAATTGGCAGCCCGCGGGCCAGCCTGGTTAGTTTAACTTTGCTGCCGGCCAGTTGCTGCTGCAAATACAATGCGGTAGTTTCGCCCTCAACGCTGGCATTGGTGGCTAAAATAACTTCTTTAACCTTGTCGTCTTTTACCCGTTTAATCAGCGGGGCGATATGTAGCTGCTGAGGCCCGATATTATCAATTGGCGAAATTAAGCCGCCCAGCACATGGTAAGTGCCTTTGAAAGTATTAGTTTTTTCGATCGCCACAATGTCGAAGGGGTCAGCCACTACAGCTACTACTTTCTTGTTTCGTCGCTCGTCAGTATATAGAGGGCTGAGTTTTTGCCCGGCATCAACAAGCGCGTAAGTTTTTTGGCAATATCCTACTCCGGCATGCAAGCCGGATAAACTGTTAGCCAGGCGCTGGCTGGTTTGCGGGTCGGTGCGCAGCAAATAATAAGCGTAACGTTCGGCGGTACGCTGCCCTACTCCCGGTAATTTGGTTAGCGCTTCTACGGCTTCTTCCAGCGCTTTTGGCAGTACGGGCATATCCGATTTATAAGCCGAGGCCGCTCAGCGCACCCATCATGGGCTGCATTTTTTCGGCGGCCAGTTTTTGGCTGGCGCCTATGGCTTCTTTAACCGCTTCTTCTACCCAGCGCTCCAGCTGGCCGATATCTTCCAGGTCGACCATTTCCGGGTCGATATGGATTCTTTTAATTTTTTGCTCGCCGTTGATCTCGACTTTTACGGCGCCGTCACCTGCTTCCGACGTTATGATTTCTTTTTGCAATTCTTTTTGCAGTTTGCGGGCTTTCATTAACAATTTAGCCTGGTCAAATTTATTCATAATAACTCCTGGTAATTGCCTTTATTGTAACATGTAAACTTCTTTGGTTTCGGCCGAGCGCGGCCAGGCAACCAGGCTGTAGCGCATGCCGTACACGGCACTTAGCAAAACTACCAGGCAAATCAGGCTATAGGCTAGTATTCGGGCAAACGGATTGCGCGGAAAAGTCTTAAACCATTCCTGGTACAAATAAGCCAGGCCGGAAGTTACCAATATGTATATGATTGGCAGCAAAATAAGCAGCAGCGTAAAATCCCGCAGCATGCCGATCAATATCAAGCCGGCGATAATCGCGAACAGTAAAAAGTAAGACCGGCGCCGGCGGTATTGGGCGGCCAGCCATCCCAGACCCACCAGGCCAAAAACCACGCTCGCCGCGTTAAGCATGGGCTGGGTGCCCAAAGAGTTAGCCAGGTTTTCGCGGCTATGCCATACAATGGTCAGCCCCGCCCAACCGATATCCTGGCCGATTTCTGACAGGCTGCGGCCGCTAATAGTGGGTATGAACAAGAGTTGTTTTAGTAAATCAAAATCTTTTACTATCGAGAAAAGCAAAGGTGTAATTAGTAAAACGAATAATATAATGCAGGCCTGGGGCACCCACTTACTGGTTTCGCCGGTTAATTTACGGATTGTCGGCCAGCACACGGCCGCGCCGATAATCATTATCCAAAATACACCAGGGGTATAGAGGCCGACGGCCGCGGCAACCGTTAGAGCTACAGTTGCTATGTCCTGGTATTTTGTGGTCTGCTCCAGCCATAAGAAACAGGCGAACACCGTAACCGGCATTAGCAAAAGCACGTTAGGCGTAGCGCTGTGGGCCGCGATAATAAACCACGGTGAAGTGGCAAATAAAATAGTGCCAAGCGCCGCCAGTAAAGTGCCAAACCACCACCGCAAAGTTATAAAGAAAGTACATACGGCAAGCATCGCGAACAGTAGTGATGCCAGGCGCATCGCCTGCGGGCCATGGTGGCCGGTTTTGTGGGCGGCATACTGGATTAGTTTGTGCGGCGCGTATAGCGGGTTGTTTACGATTTGGCTGATGGTGCGGCTTTGGTCGCGGGCGTGGATTTCGCTGGGGCTCATGCCCGGTGTTATATCGCCGATATGCCATCCAAGTACCGTAAGCAGTATCAATAATATCGCCAACCCGGCGGTAATTACCCGCCAATGCATTTTCATAAAGTAAAAGACAGCCGACCCGCCAAGCATAACTGGTTTAAGTATAACAATTAACCGTCAAACGGCGTAGCGTGTTTTCGGTCCAAATTATGGATTCGCTGGCGTTCGCGGTCGAAGTACAGCTCGACGTTGCCGGTCGGACCGTTACGGTGTTTTTTAATAAATACGTCGGTGATGTTTTTGCGGTCAGTTTCGGGGTTGTAATAATCTTCGCGGTAAATAAAAGCCACTACATCGGCGTCTTGTTCGATGGAGCCCGATTCGCGCAGGTCGGCCAGCTGGGGGATTTGCGGGCTGCGGCTTTCTACCGAA
The DNA here is from genome assembly GCA_964460855.1 of uncultured Candidatus Saccharibacteria bacterium. Lineage (GTDB taxonomy): Bacteria > Patescibacteriota > Saccharimonadia > Saccharimonadales > UBA10212 > CAYWQH01. Next base: position 44,915 of record CAYWQH010000003.1, on the reverse strand, counting down.
CGGCTCAACTGGCTTAGCGCCATAACCGGTACGTTAAGCTCGCGGGCCAGTATTTTTAAGCCGCGGCTGATTTCGGAAATTTCCTGTACCCTATTGGCGCTGCTGGCAAAGCGGGTGCCGCCGCTCATCAGCTGCAAGTAGTCAACGATTATTAGCGCCAGCGGGTCCTGGTGGTGCAGCCGCCGGGATTTAGTGCGCATGTCGCTTACCGTAATGCCGGACGTATCATCTATAAAAATCGGGGCTTCTGCCAGCACGCCCATGGCGGCGCTAAGTTTTTCGAAATCTTCGTCTTTTAGCCCGTCGCCGGTGCGCAGCTTCCAGGCATCAACCCCGGCTTCGCCGGCCAGCATGCGGTCCACTAACTGCTCCTTACCCATCTCCAGGCTGAATACCAGTACTGCTCCCTGCTTGGCTTTGGTAGCCACGTTGCGGGCGATGTTTAGCATCAAGGCGGTTTTACCCATCGATGGCCGGGCCGCCAGCACGAACAAATCCGATCGCTGCAAGCCAGCCAGAATTTTATCGAGGTCTTTCAGCCCGGTAGGAATGCCCCGGATGCCGCCTTTGTTATTGTGTAAATCGTCTAAGCGGTCAAAACTGTCGGCCAGGATTGATTCCAGGCTGGCTACGTCCTGGCGGACGTGCCGTTGGCTGACTTCGAATAACCGCGATTCGGCTTCTTCGATTAGTTCCTGCAGGCTTTTTTGCTCGTCAAAGCCGATATTGGCGATAATCTGCGTAGCCTTTATTAGGCGCCGGCGAATGGCTTTAGTGGCGATAATTTCGGCGTACTGCGGCGCGTGTGATGCCGTAGGCACGAAATTAGTCAGTTCAGTTAAATAACTGGCGCCGCCGACAACATCCAGGTACCCGGTATTTTTAAGCTGCTCGCTTAATGTCAGCACGTCAACTGGGCTGTGTTTTTCGTGCAAACTAACGATTGATTCGAATATTTTTTGGTGCCGCTCGTCATAAAAATCTTCGGGCCGGATTACGTCTCCAACCTGAATATAGGCGTCTGGGTCAATCATCAAACAGCCCAGCAGGCTTGCTTCGGCTTCGATGTTTTGCGGCGGTATCCGCGCGCTGTTTAAAACTATACCCTCGTCGTTCATAGCGTACTCAAGATTCTAACACTTCCACGGTGCCAAATATATTGCTTATCGAGTTGGCGGTTTCACTGGTGTCCGGGCTATCCAGTTGTTCGGCGACCGGTTCGGCGTTTTCGCTGGGGGCGATAAACGTGCCAATCGATTTGTCGACGATGCATTCTATATTTGGCGGTTTAAAGCCCAGCTCAGCCACGACCTTTTTAATTAACTGCTTATGTTTTAACTGGTCAACCTTCTTTTGGTGCAGCCCGAATTGGAAAGACAAAATTAATTTGTTGTTTTCGATGGCCGGTACGGCCAGGCGCAGCGCCGTATATAATGACGCGGCCGATTTTTTTACTTCGCGCAACACGTCCGACCAGTTATCTAGCGTAAACTCCGCTTGCCCGGCCGCGTTCGTTTCAGCTGCCAACTCCGGAAAAGCTGCAGGCTCGAGGCGGGCAGTTACCGTTTCTGTAATTTGGGCGGTTTCGGCCGGTTTTATTTCGGCGGCAATCAAATTTTCTGCTGCCGGTTCGGTCACTGCCGTGGTTTCCTGCCCGGGGGTGTTTTGCTGGGCCGCGCTAAATAAAATTATTTCCAGTAGCTCCTCCGGGTTTGGGCTGGCACTGACCTCTAATAAATTCTTATGCAATGCGATAGTTTCGGGGCTGGCTTTACCCTGGTGCAGCAAATTGCGCAAATGCTCGGCCATTTGTTTGGCTAGAATAGAAGAGTTAATTCCGGTTTCGTGGAATAGTTTTAGCTGCGCGGCTAATTCGGCTAGACTGCCGCCAAAAACGAATTTAAGGCATTGTTCTACCGCGGTTTGCGGCGCCATGCCCAGCATGTCGCTTACCATCGCGGCAGTTATTTTTTTGCCGCTGCCGGCTAGTTGGTCGAGCATGCTGATACTATCGCGGAAACTGCCTTCGCCGTGGGCAGCCAGCAGCTGCAGCGCGCCGGCATCAATGCTGATTTTTTCGGTATTGGCGATATTGGCTAAGTGGCCGGCCACCGCATCTGGGCTGACCGGCTTAAAGTTGTGCCGCTGGGTGCGGCTGATGATGGTTTCGGGTAATTTATGGGGCTCGGTAGTAGCTAATATAAAGATGCAATGCTCCGGCGGCTCTTCCAGCGTTTTAAGCAGGGCGTTGAATGCTTCGCGGGTAAGCATATGGACCTCATCGATTATATAGACCTTATATTTCGCGCTAGTCGGGGCGATATGCACTTTTTCGCGCAGGTCGCGGATTTCGTCAATGCGGCGGTTACTGGCGGCGTCGATTTCAATTATATCTATATGGTAGGCGTCGTTTTCGTATGCTAAACCGTTAACTTCGTGGGCCAGTATGCGGGCAACACTGGTTTTGCCCACCCCGCGCGGGCCGGACAATAGGTAGGCATGGCTAATTTTGCCGGTTTTTACGGCTTTATCCAGCGTTTTGGTTACGTGCTCCTGGCCGATAACGTCAGCGAAAGAGCGCGACCGGTATTTCCGGTACAGTGCCTGCGCCACAACTACTCCAATACTTTCTATATATAAGTATAAGTAATTGGCTTGTGCTGTTCCAAAATCAAAACTACAACGCTAACGCGCTTAGTTGTGGATGATGAGGATAATTAAAGCGCGGCTTCGAGCGCGGCCCACTCGGCCTCGACGCTAGAATCTTCGGGAATATTCACACTAACTTGGTCGCCGGGTTTGGCTTTAAAGTAAGTTACACTGGCCAGCAGTACGCGGTACTGCTTTTCGTTAACTTCTACGAAGTAATGGCCATCTTTTTGGGTCAGTACGCCCACGATTTGCTTGCGCGGGATCGGCCCGATTTGTTTATACATAAAGGCGCCGTCGTCGGCAATAGTAAGCTTCAATATGTCGCCCTGCACTAATTTGGACTTGCTGGCATAGTTGGCCGGCACCGGATAAATTTTACCGTCGCTGCCCACCATATTTTGGCCATCAAAAACACCCTCGATAATTTTACCGAGTGACTCTTCTTTAACTTTATCCATGACAACCGGGTCGTCGCCGACCAAACTTATCAGCAACTCTTTAGCTGCCGATAAGTTTGTTTCAGCGTCTTGAATCAGTTGTCTTAAACGCTTGATTTGCTTCTCTGGTACATCAGCCATAGACTAAATACTCCGAAACACCTCTCAATGTTTGTTTAGGTACACCTTAATCTAAACGTAACATAGTTTACAAGTTAAGTCAAAGACTGCTGGTAAACTGTGGACAATTGCCAATTTGGCTATTAAGCCAGCTCGACTGTCGCGCCGGCTTCTTCCAAAGCTTTCTTGGCGTTTTCGGCGTCTTCTTTTTTGGCTTTTTCCAATACAGGTTTCGGCGCGCTGTCGACGATAGCTTTAGCTTCGCCCAGGCCTAAACCGGTGATATCCTTAACGGCTTTAATGACGGCTACCTTTTGGGCGCCGGCGTCTTTAAGTACCACGTCGTATTCGCTTTTAGCTTCTTCTGCCGGGGCCGCGTCGCCGCCGCCCGGGGCAGCTGCTACGGCTACTGCCGGCGCGGCTGCGCTTACTCCCCAGTACTCTTCTAAGAACTGGACGAATTTGCTAATATCCAATGCCGACATTTTGTCGAGCTCTTTTACTAAGCCGGAAAATTCTTTTGGAACTTCTACGGTTTTTTCTGCGTCTGCCATTATTATCTCCTTTTATCCTAATTGTTCAGCCCGGGCGTTAAGCACGTTTAGTACCCCCCGGACATTACCCGTCATTACATTTATGAATCCACTTAGCGGGGCGGCTATAGTGCCGACCAGCTGGGCCCGAAGTTGGTCTTTGCTAGGCAAGCTGGCCAAGGCTTTAACATCCTCGGCGGCCAATAACTGCCCGTCGCTGTTAATCGCGCCTACAAAAGTAACTTGCGGCTCGGTTTTAGCGAACAGGGCTAGGGTTTGGGCCGGCGCGACTTCGTCGCTGTCGTTAAAAGCGTACAGTAACTGCCCGCTTAAACCGCTGGTGTCGATGTCTTTTAAGCTGTCATTAGCCTGGAGGGCTTGCTTTACTAGCCGGTTTTTAACTACCCGTACCACCGTGCCGTTTTCTTTGCCGCTTTTGCGGAGCTGCTGCATCGATTTAACGGATGTGCCTTCGTATTTGGCAATAACCGTTAATTTAGAGTCAGCCAGCAGCTGGGCGACTTCTTTTATAACTTCGGATTTCTTTTCTTTACTAAGGGCCATATTATTCCCTTCATGGTTTACGATTTACCTTTCGCCTCCAGATTTTTAGCTCGACCTCACAAATAAAAAAATCTTTGGCGGCTACCAAAGATCATCATAAAAACTCTCGGTTCGATTGTTTTTACCTCGGTAGCGAATTAAGGTTGCCCAGCTACGGTCTTTGGTATCTGTTATTACTATAGCAGAATTAGGCCCCTTAAGCAATATGAGCATTGACACCTATACTGATCTCGGCGACAATTTAATACACGAATGGTCGGGTATTAACTTAATAGTTTTTGGAAGCGATGGAATTTAGAGAACCATCATTAAATACTGATCACATCAAGAGCCCTGATGAATTAACCGAAGATGAGCGGCAAAACTCACTTGTCGCCGCGTTTTCGGCCGAACCGCCGGACGAACAAGTGGCGGTTTATAGCGCTATCGTTGAAGGTGAATTTGAAGCTGTAGACCAAGAAATTGCCAAACTAAACGATAGCTGCACCGAAGAAGAACGCCAGCGAATTAGGGATCGCCTCAACTACGCCGTTCAAGCCATTAGAGTAGAAAAAGTCATGCTAATCGACGGAATCAGAAAATTTATAAAGAAAGCCGGCGTGGATGCAATGACCGGCTTAAGAATCAGGGCTACTTTAGAAGAAGAACTAAAGCTGATTTTTGCTACTACCCAACGGTTTAATATAGATAGGCAACAGGAATTCGGGCGAGTCTTTGACCAGATAAAAAAAGAACAAGGCGAAGTGGTAGCTTCATCTTTGGAGCTGCCGGAAGAATCGGGTAGTTTAATCGCGTTTATAGACCATGATAATTTTAAGAGCATAAACGACGATATAGATTGGTTGGCTGGCGACGCGGCATTGGTTACCACCGCGAAGCTGTTGTCAGCCGGCCATACCCGCAGCATCGACCGCTTTTACAGGTTTGGCGGAGACGAAATGTTAGAATTGCTGGTTGATGTCCGGCCTTCAACCTTAAGCGATATAATCCAGTATTACGAAAATTTGAGGCAAGAGATAAGCAATACCTATGTCCAGTGGAAAGAAGGCGAGGATTTGCTTCAATATACTGCTTCCATCGCCTTAGTCTGGTTCAGCCCAAGCCAGCTTTCGCCAAATATGCCAGACATAATCCAGTACCTGGATAAAAGCAAGAAGAAGGCCAAAGCTTTCGGCAAGAACATTTTAGTATTTGGCTCTTTCCCTAGTGAACAATGGTTCAATGACCCGGACGAGTTTATCGATACTTTATCCAAAAGTCTGCCAGGTTCAGCCTAAAAATGATCCGATTAACGGATGGTGCTGGCTGATTTCCTCGACCAGCATCGTTTTCAATTTATAGGCACAAGACTGTTTATCGCTAATTTCCAGCAGTAAGTCATTGGCGCTCAAACTAACGCGGGTAAGCTGCCGGTGGCCAGCCAATACGGCATATTGGGCCGAAGCCCCGATCTTTTCGTCTTGCATTTGGCTATATAAACTTAAGCTTAAATCAAATGCTTTATCATATAAGTCGCCCATGCCGGCGGCTTCTACCTGGTCCGGATATAGGTAACCCCAACGGGGAGAAAATTGCTGGGTTTGTATAACCGCTGCCGGCCACTCTTGCTGAATGTCCAAAATATCTTTGCAGTTTATCAATAGTTCAAACTCGTAGATAACGGTTTGGAGTATTGGGTCCGAGCCGCGGCTTTTAGCCGTTGCCATAAAATTTTCTAGCACAATAGCTTGTTGGTCATAACTCCACTCGCCGGTCACGTCGGCCAGGCTGTATCCCGGCTGCTCCACGTAGTTAAAAACGATGCTGTCTACAAGGTCGAATTCATTGCGGATATTACTGCCAAGATAAGTTAACAAGTCGGCGCCGTCGCCCAATTTATCGTTTGTCATAGTTTGCAGTAACGCCGCCAATTTTTGGCCGTCGGGTTTTTTCTTATCGGCAGTATTGCCGAGCCAGTTTTTGCCAAGCAGCATTTGGGCGTTGTCGTTTAAGCTGGCAGCTAGTTTGCGCAGTTCAGTAAGCTGGTTGCTGGCCAGCATGCTATATAGCCGCCTAAAATCGGCCTTCGAAATTTCCAGGCTGGCTTGTCCCAAGACTGCCAGCGGCTGCAAGATCGGACTGGAGTGGTCGCCCTCGCCTATTTTTTGGCGGCTTAAATTGTAAGCCGAGCGTAAATTATTTTGGCTTTCGCGGTACTTTTGAGGCAGGTCTTTTTTGCGCATTTCCGGCTCGTAATAAGTAATATCCGGCTTAACCACGGTTTGCAACCTGGCTGTCGGCAAGCCTCCCTTTAAAACTACCAATTGCGTTAATCCGAGCAGCGAAATGTTATCGATAATAAATTTTAGGTTTGCCGCATTCACTTTTAGCGGCGTTTCCGCCTGGGTATAATCTAAAAACTGGACCTTTAAGTCTTGGTTGGCTCCAATACGGTCAAACGCGCCCGGTTTAAGCAGCCACACGTCTGATTGGCTGTTAGCTACCAGTTTTTCCAGTACTTTTTGGCCGCGGCTGGTAAGTTCCATCCTGCCGTTGTCGTCAAAATCATATAGCCGGTCGCTGCCTACATCACTCAGGTTAATTACCTTGGCCGACCGCCTGTTTTTAGCCGGAGGCAACTCAGCTTCGATAGCTTGCCAGATTTCATTATTAATCGCTACTATGCTCTGGGCTTTATGTTCTTTATCGTTGCCGATTGGCAAGTAATCTTTAGTGAATAGCCCGGCCAACTCTTTATAAACCAGGGCTTCGGCTTCCAAATATTTGGAGCGCTTGGCCTGGCCGCTTAGCCGGGCGGCAGCCTTGGGATCAATATCAAGCACGAAAGTTTTGTTCGGCCGGTTGAGGCTAAAAAGCTGGTATGCCAGGTTCTCGACCCATAAGTAAAATGCCCGGCGGTGCTCGCTTTCTTTAAAAAAATTAGCTTGTTTGGCAATTGCGTAAGATAACTGGCGGCTGACTATTACAACGTGACCTTTTGCCAGCGCCGATTTGATTCCGGTTTCGGCCTGGAAGTAATCCAGCGCGTAGAATATCGCGCCGCGGTATGGGTTCGGCGGAAAGCCCAAGTAGGCATCGGCCTCGAGTTCTTTAATAAAGTAACTGGACGGCGATTCGGTTTGCGGAAAATCGACAACCGTAACCGCCCGCCCCGAAGCTTTAAGCCGTTCGGCGAGAAGTTTAATTTGGGCTTCGCGGCCAGAACCGTCGATGCCCTCAATAGCTAACAATAGGCCGTTATTTGCCATATCTTCCAAAAAATTAACTAATTAGTAGTTTACGCCCTTGTTTATAGGGGTTGCAAGCATTAGAGTTATTTTTTATGCCAAGTCAGCTATCGACAGTTTGATGCTGGGGCCCATAGTAGTGGTAACGAAGGCCGAGCGGAAGTAGGTGCCTTTTAAGCTGGCCGGCTTGGCGGACCGGATGCTGGTAAATACGGCGTTGGCGTTTTGGGCCAGTTTGTCGGCGCCGAAACTGGCTTTGCCAATGCCAACATGTACTATGCCGGCGCTGTCTACGCGGTACTCTACGCGGCCGGCCTTGGCTTCACTAACTGCCTTACTTACATCGGTCGTAACCGTACCGCTTTTGGGGTTTGGCATTAAACCCTTGGGGCCAAGCAGCCGGGCGTACTTACCTAGCTTAGGCATAACAGCCGGCGTGGCGATTAAAATATCAAAATTGAAGTTTTCTTTATCAAGTTGTTGCAAAAATTCATCAGCCCCCGCAATGTCGGCCCCGGCTTTTTTAGCGGCCGCGGCTTCGGCGGCGTCGGCAAATACAGCAACCCTAACAGCTTTGCCGGAGCCAGCTGGCAAAACCAGGTTATCGCGTATGTTTTGGTCGGCTTGTTTGGGGTCGACGCCCAAATTGATGTGCAGCTCAACCGTCGAATCAAATTTGGTGCTGCTGATCTTAACGGCCAGGCCCAGGGCTTCGCTTAGCGCATATTCTTTGGATTTATCAACTTGTTCGGCAGCTTGGCGCAGTTTTTTGCCTGCCCGTTCCAGGCGGCTGCGGGCCGGCTTGGCGGCCGGCTTGGCTGGCTGCTTGTCTCCGGTTTCTGCGGCTTTTGCAGTAACTTTGCGGGTTTCTTTTTCTTCTTTTGCTTCGGCTTCGGCAACCGCTTTCGGGCTTCTTTTGCCGGCTTTGGCCAGCGGTTTTGGCTCAACGTCTTTAACTACCAGTTCGGCCGCTACGGCTTCTACCGGAGCGTCGGTTAATTTAATTTCTTCTTTTACCGGCTTTTCGGCGGCTTTTGTGGTTTTCTTGGTTGCCGCTTTTTTAGTAACGGTCTTTTTGGCTTCTGCCATGGTTTTCTCCTTGGTGGTGCGTGCGGCTTTTTAAGCCTCCCACTGCATTAATTATTCTCTAATTATTTGGCCTCGACTTCGACGCCCATGCTGCGGGCGGTGCCGGCAACCATTTTTTTAACGGCGTCGATATCTTCGGTGTTCATATCCGATGCTTTGGCTTCGGCGATTTCGGTTAAAGCATTATCGCTGAGCTTTTTGCTGATTTTTTCGCTGTTGGGCCGCCCGGATCCTTTATCAATTCCCAATTTGGCCCGAATTAAATCGTCGGTTGGCGCGCCAACCACCCGCCAACTCATGGTGCGGTCGTCATAAATAGTAATATGCACCGTCAGGTTCTGGCCCATGCGGTCTTTGGTTTGTTCGTTAAACGGATTTATAAAATCCATCATATTTACACCGTGCTGGCCCAAAGTACTTCCAACCGGCGGCGCCGCGCTGGCTTGTCCGCCGCGGATGCGCATTTTCAAATTCGCCTTTACAGGCTTTCCGTCTGCCATATTGCTCCTACTGTTTGCGTATAACCGCGGTATTTTACATCATTTACATCTGTTTGTCTACTAAACGTAAGCAGTTGCCTTGCCAGCATTTTCGGCGTATAAAAGTAAAGTCCGACTACTTAGGAAAGGTGTGAGATGAACGCTCCCCCCTTGGTGATCGCGCTCGTCGTCTTCGTGATCATCATCGTGGCGCTCTGTGCCACGAGCTTCCACTTCAGCGTGGGTTTCGGTGCGGACGACTTCAGCGTCCACTTCCATCCGCACAGCCCATACGTCACGCACTAGTTCGGGTTCCTGGCGCGGGGTCGAGTGAATTCTCCTCCCCCGCGCCGCCGTTATCATTAGGGACGCTGAATGCCTTTTCGGCGGCGCTCCTCCAATGCTTTATCTAACCTTGCCGCATAGTTTTCCCATATTTCTCTATCATTACCTTCCGGAGGCCAAACTATAGCTTCAGGAGATTCGATTACCGCAACGTTTTTCTTATCCAATGCCTTGGAGAAAATATAAGGATCAAATTCGTGGTAATTAGGCGGCAAAGGAATAACTCTTTGTACTGTCGGGTCAAATTCCATAATAACGCCTGACTCATGCCCGGCACCTAAAGTGGCTATTCTGCCCAATGAGTCTCGTGCGGGCTTAAAATCTGCATAATCTATAAGATAGCGAATCTCAGCTTCATCCAGTAGGTTAGTAGCGGTCGGGTTAGCCAAGACATCAATAACTACTATTTCATCGCCTGCCTGTAAATTTTGGTTTGCGGCTAAAATCTCCTCCTCGGAGTAAACCCTTGGTTTGTTTCCTTTAAGTTTTTCTAAAAATTTTGGCAATTCCATAAACTTAATCTCCTAAGGTATTAATGAATTACCACCCGGCTAAGTATGATTTATACTCTTTTTACTTGAAGGCTGTCCAGCTCAACTGGAGTTTCGCGGCCGAACATGTTAACCAAAACTTTTAGCTTGCCTTTTTGCTCGTCAATTTCGTTGATGGCGCCGTCGAAGCCCTTGAACGGGCCATCGATAATGTTAACCACTTCGCCCACGCGGTAATCGATCTTGTGCTTGGGTTCTTCGCGGCCCATTCGCTTCATGATTTTTTCCATTTCGTCGGTAGCAACCGGTGTTGGCTCGGTACCGGTACCCACAAAGCCTGTAACGTTTGGCGTATTGCGCACGATGTACCAGGCGTCTTCGCTCATTTTCATTTGTACTAAGACATAACCCTGGAAGATCCGCTTTTCTACGACTTTACGCTTGCCGTTTTTAATTTCAATCATTTTTTCTTTAGGCACTAAAACCTGAAAGATTTTATCTTTCATATCCAAAGAATCAGCGCGCTGGCGGATACTCTCGGCCACTTTTTCTTCATAACCGCTATAGGTATGGATGGCATACCATTGTTTGGTCGAATCGTACCGCTTACTCATTATTGTTATCTGCTCCTTATTTCAAAATTAAATGCTTAAAGGCCGCGTCTAACCCTTTGTCTACTACAGCCACGGCTAGTCCAAAAATTATCGCGAATACGAATACGGCGCCGGTTAAGCGCCAGCTTTCGCGGCGGCTCGGCCAGGTTACCAGCCTAACCTCTGCCCACGATTCGCGGAAGTAGCGCGGGATAAACCGGCGGCGCTTATTTAGAACCCGCCCGGCTTTATTTTCCGGCATCGGCAAATAATACTCTTTGCCAAGCCACCTAAAACCAGATTTTACCGGTTTGGTTACCTTGCTGGCTGTAGCGCGGACTTTTTTAGGCTGGGCGTCGGCTTCGGCTTTATTGCGGGCCTGCTCTGCTTGCTCGCGCATGGTTGGCGCCGGCTTGCGGATCCGCGGCCGCCTGGCTGGTTTGTCGTCAGACATACTCCGTTATTGTCTCCAAATAAAAAGCCTACAATATCTGTAGGCCATTGCTGTCAATACTATATGGCTATCAGACTTATGTCAATTGCTGGCCGTCGCTTATGCTATATTGGTTTTAAATGATAACGTTGCCGGATCCGCTGGTAGTCAGCCTGATTATGTTAGCCATAGGTTTGGCTTTTGAGCTGCTGGCTATTTTATCCAAACCGGGCAATTGGCGGACGGTTTGTGGCGGTATATCCGGCATCACCTCAATGTTTGGCGCCGCCGCTTTGGCCGTACATATGCCATCCGCAGCTGGATTTTTAGCGGTAATCGTTACTTTTTACCGAATGATAAATGTTTTGAGGTTGGTCGAGTGTAGGCGCGGTGAGCAAGAACTGCAATCCGTTGTGCGCCGCAGCTCGTTAATTTTGCTGGCCAGCCAGCTGGTTTTATATGGCGGCTGGTGGCTGGTTCACGAAAAATGGAATATTGCCGGCCTGGGCACTGCCTTATTAATAGTTATGGCCGTATCGGCACTAACCTCGTTGGCAACTTTGGTAATTATTGTCCGGCAGCTGCTGGCAATGACGCCAAACCCGGCTAACGCTAAATCCGCCGGGCAGCGGACCGCTAAACTGCCAGCCATCAGCCTGCTAATCCCTGCCCGTAACGAAACGGCTGAAGTTACCGAATGTATCCAGGCAGCCATCAAAAGCGACTACCAAAAGCTGGAAGTTATCGTATTAGACGATTGCAGCCAAGATAAAACCCCTCAGGCAATTAAAGCTTTTGCCCACGACGGTGTGCGCTTTATCCAAGGCAAAGAGCCCAAAGATAGCTGGCTTGCCAAAAACCAGGCTTACGACCGCTTGGTTAGCGAATCCAACGGTTCGGTTTACGGGTTTATCGGCGCTGACGTTAGGCTCGACGGGCACGCCCTAAGTTCCATAATCGATTTAATGCACAAGTCGGGCGCCGATATGGTTTCTGTTATGCCGCGGCGCACCGGCCATAGCTGGCTGGGAGTTTTAATACAGCCGATGAGATATTGGCTGGAGCTGGCTATCCCCGATAAAATTAAAAGCCATCCGCCCGTGCTGAGCACATGCTGGTTTATTACGGCCGCGGCCTATAAGCAGCTCGGCGGCTTTAAAGCTTTGTCGCGTAACATATTGCCCGAAGCCGTTTTTGCCCGGCGGCTGGCCGAAACTAATAATTATAAAATGCTGCGCACTTCCGCAAGCCTAAAAATTTACACGGTTAAGCCAACCAAAGACCAAATCGGCACGGCTATCCGCGCCCGCTACCCTACGGTGCACCGCCGCCCGGAAAGCGTCATGCTGGTAAGCCTGTTGGAACTTCTGGTGCTCGTTGCCCCGTTTGCCGCCCTTCTGCCGGGCTTAATCTGGCTTAATGCCGACTGGTGGACAGTAATGGCCGCCGTGGCTGCTATCCTATTTACCGCCGGCCATTTGTTTATAACATTTGCCACTAATAACCGGACCTGGCCGCTGGCAATAATCAGTTTTCCAAGTGTAGTTTTAAGTGAAATAATTCTGCAAAATATTTCGATGTTTAAATATGAATTTTCCGAAGTTAACTGGAAGGGCCGCAACATTTGCCTGCCGATCATGCAGGTATTCCCCAGTTTGCCGCCCCTATCCGCCAAGCCGGCTGCTAAAAAGCTAAAATCTACTGGGTAAGTTCCATATTGGGTATAAAAATCCGGAATGTGCTGCCGCGGTTGAGTTCGCTTTGAAGCTCGATTTCGGCGTGCAGCATGCGGGCTAGCTTCATGGTTACGTAAAGGCCCAGGCCGGTGCCGTTGTTTTTGCGTGTCCGGAAGTCTTCGCTTCTAAAGAATTTATCAAAAACTTTTTCCTGGTCGGGCTTGCTTATGCCGATGCCGGTGTCGGTTACTTCGAACATTACGCCGCCTTCGTGGTTATGGGCGCTAATTGTTACCCCGCCCTGCTCGGTATATTTAATGGCATTGGTTATAAAGTTTTGAAGTATTTCGCGCACGTAAAGTGTACAGCTTTGCAAAATTTCCAGGTTTTCGTCCGGCTGGGCGTTTATCGTAAGGTTCTTGCGGCTGGCCGATGGCTCGTAATCTTTTACTAGTGAGTTTAATAAGTCATGAACGTTAATCGATTCGACGGTAATTTCCAACTTGCCGCGCTCGGCGCGCGACAAGGTCGATAAGTCATTAATCATATTAGCTAAAAACACTACCTGGTCGTGGGTATCGTTTAGCATCTTGATAAGTTTGGGGTCGGTGCTGGGGTTGCGCTCGGCAAACATCAGCGTGTTGCTGACGTAACCCTCAGATATGGCGATAGGCGTGCGCAGTTCGTGGCTGACCACGCTAATAAACTCTTCGCGCTCTTCTTCTAATGATTTTTCGCGGGTGATATCGCGCAGCAGTATTACCCAGCCTTGCTGGCCGCCAATACCAAAACCGAGGTGTACCGGGGCGATACTTACATATAGGTTTACGTCGCTGCCGTCACTTAGGGTAATTTTCCAGTCGCGGGTGACGTAGGCGGTTTTAGCATTCAAAACCACGTCCTGGAAATTGACGTTATGCCCCATCTTATCCGTTAGTTTAAAAACTTCGGCCAAATTTTTATTGGTCAGCGTATCGTTAACATCGAGTATGTTTAGCGCCGCGCCGTTGCTCAACACGATTTTGGCATTTTCGTCGGTGGCAATCACGCCGTCGGCCATGCTGTTAAGCAGTGCCACTAAACGCTGGTGGTCAAGGTCGCTGCCCTGCCGGGGCTGGACAGCCGGAATACTGGATTGCGGTTCCATGATTAAGCATTATGCCATAAGCGGCATGAATTAGGCAGGCATGATTACCGGCCGGTAATTTTTTATTTCTTTTCTTAGTTGTTTAACGTTTGGCAAAAATCTTTCCAGGGTTTGCCAGAACTTTGGCTGGTGGTCCAGATAAACGGTGTGCGACAGCTCGTGCATAATCACATAATCAATCAAATGCCACGGTAACTGGATAAGATAGTAGCTTAGAGTGATTTCGGCCTTATTGCTGCAACTGCCCCAGCGGCTGTGCATTTTTTTAATTTTTACCGAAGAATAATGCAGGTCGTGCGCCAAGGCTAAAGTTTTTAAGCGCTGCGGCAGCAGTTTTTCGGCCTCTATTTTTAAGGCTTTTTCGCTGGCCCGCATGGCGGCTTTTTGGACGTCTAAATCCAGGTGGTGGCTGGCCGTGGGTAAACCTACGCGGATTACGTTGTTTTTAATTGTGCTGCGTAATGCTTTTGATTCAACAAATTCCAACTGGTGGGCTTTGCCAATTCGGGAACCATGGTTAATTTGTAGCTTGGGTTGCTGCCGGCGCTGATTATCAAGCCATTCGCGGCGGCTCAAAGCAAACTGTATTCCGGCTTCGTACGGCAGCCAGTATGGCACATTAATCCGCACGTCGCCGCGGGCATTAACGCTTAGCCTGATGTGTTTAGAACCGCGGCGCTTGGCTAGTATTACCTGGCCAAGTCCGTCTATAAGAACTTTACGCTGGGCCATTTTTTAACGGATAACTATATTCCGCCTGCTTAAATCTACTCGGCCGGCTTGCGGCTTGGGCACTAAATTAACCAGTCCCGGTTTGGCGACGCCTTGGGTGATGTTATCGGTCATTAACACTCCCAGTTGGTATAGCCGGTTCATAATCGCGTTCTTTTGGGTGCTAAATGTGTGTTTGCCGCTAATAACCAGGTAATCTTCGTCTTTGGGGTTTTGCATGTAGTTTAAAAAGCTATGGAAAGTTTCTTCGGTATGGGCGGCGGCAAATTTATCGTCGTACGTGCGGCGGTCGCGCTTTTGGGTGCGCGCAAATGCCGTGTCGGGGTCAATTTGCAGCCAAATTAACATATAGCCGGCCTTGTGCTTTCGGGCCATTTCGCGCAGTTCGCGGCGCTGGGCGGCGCGCATGGAATTGGTATCGTAAGCCACACTCACCCCGGCGTTTAAAAACTCGCCGGTCATGTAGTTTACCAGGTGCATAACAATAGAATTTTCTTCCTTATCGTAGCGCGGTTGCTCAAACAACTCAGACCGGATACGGTCGGCGCTAACTACAACAATGTTTAGCGCTTCCGACAGCTGGCGGGCCACAAAACTTTTACCGGAACCCGGAAATCCGTAAAAAGCAACTAATACCGGTTTTTGGAGAACTACTTTAGACACTAAGAGTACCTTTACTGTCGGCTATTATAACATCTGTAACAGCCGAGTGTAGCGGTGGACTTGGCTCAAAGTTTGCTTCTCACCCATTTATTTATCCATGACTCCGGCATTCGCCAGGTAAAGGCTGTAGTCAGCCTCGTAAGGGATGTCTTTACGGAGCTGGTGCCAGCCCCGGAAGTTAGCGTCCCATTCTGATTTAGCTAATTCTGCCGGCGCTAGTGGGCGCGCAACGTGCTCCAATGGGGACATATGTCCACCCGAAATTAGCCGCTCATATCTATCAACTTCAGCTTCTATTGCTTTTGCTACTTTTTGCCGTTCGTAACTAACAGCGGCGCAACGGCTGGCAGACATTTTTTTAAGCACATCTATGCTCAGGGCGGCTTCATCGGCATAAATATATGGTAAGTGCCATTCGCTGTAATCCAGTTCCTTGGGCTTCGATTCATTTTGGGCATCACGCATGCTTTCAGCCGCGCGACATATCTCCGTTTGGGCATCGGGGTGTATTCGCAGCGCGTAAAAGTTTGACCATTCTGTAGCGCTTAGTACTACTGTATGCCACATAAAGGGCTCAACCAGCCTGTTGGAATATTGTTTATGTGTATTTAAAATTTCTGATTCGCTAACGCCAATTCTTTCAGCAAATTCAGTAATTTGATCTACGGTTCTAGGCATGGACCTGATAACTTTAAGTAGCGCTTCGGCCTTATCTAATTCTGTAACATCAGATAACTCGACCCCGATCACCGCGATACATGCTTCTCTCATCGCATATTTGCCTAAGCTTAATTCCAATGACTTTTCTACGGCCAAATGGCCCGCTTCTATCCAAATTTGTCTGCCAGCCGCTTTTTCCTGATCCGAAAAAGGTTTGTCATAATCCGGGCTCATACCTTTTTTGTTGCGGCCGAATTCCTCTGGGATAAACATATCAATTACAACTTTTTCCAGTTGTTCTGGAATAGGCTTTGCCCTCGAACTTGCGGAGTTGCGGCTAAATAGCCTAGGAGTGTTTAGCTCAGCTAAAACAATTCTCGGAATATTAACTTCCATAGTTGTAAGCCGGTAATCATCCGGAGAAATTGAGTCGGCAATAATCTCAGCGCTATAAGCCATGTTCCCTCCACGAACTTATTGGTTTATTTTGTGTTAAGCCCGACTTGGCCGCAAGCATCTTATACAATAAAACAGCATAAAAATTACACTGTTAAAATCGTTGTATGGTTTTAGCCAAAATTTGGAGGGATTATAAACTTTACTTGGCGCTGCTGGCCTTCTTGGTTTTGGGGCTAATACTGAGGCTTCATAATATATCAAGTTATAAATTCTACCCCGACAGTTACCAAAACTTAGTAGTTGCCGATAATCTGCGCAATTACAATAGCCCAGTAGGCAGCCTGGGGCCGGACGGCATGGGCTACCCTCAAACTTTTGCCTGGACCCGTCCGCTATACGCCTCGCTTATTAATATTGCCAAAACAACCTGTGCCAGTGGCGAAACCGCCGGCAAAGCAGTCGCCCTTGGCGCTTCGCTGCTAACCATCCCGGCTTCTTGTTGGTTAGTTTGGCAGCTCACCAAACGCCGCAAAACCGCGGTGATTGCCGGCTTGCTGGCAGCCATAAACTTCGGGCTGGTGGTATGGGGCGGCTTTATTCTTACCGAAACGCTTGGCGTGCTGGTTGTTTTGCTTTTGCTTGGCCTGGTAATAAGAATTACCAACATCAAAAGCCCGGCAAACATTGCCCCATTCGTGCTCGCCGGCCTGCTGTTTAGTTTGTGCGTTTTGTGCCGGTACGAGTACCTGGTATTAGCACTGCCTGTGTTGCTAATATTGCAGTCTAAAAAAACCAGTTGGGAGCATATAGTTATTACTTTTGCCTCGGCTATTGTTGCTTTGGCAATTTTCTTTATTTTTTATCCGCTTCCGCTGCAATCGCTAGACTTAACCAGCCAATTAAAATCGCAGCTGCCGGTAATTGTGGCGGCGGCAATAGCTTTAATCGCGGTATTTATTATTAAGGGTAAGATCGCGTCATTTAAATGGCCCCGTAAACTGGTGGTGGCACTGGCCTCCACCCTAACTTTTATTTTACTTATATATATGGCCCGCCAGCCGGGTTGGCGTGATTTTATGGCCAACGATTTCATACTGGTCATTTTAGCCGCCGCCGGATATGTAGTGATGCTAGCCGGCAAAAAATACCGGGCTTTTGCCCTGTTTTCGCTGCTGGCGATTTTTATGTTAAGCGCCATTTACCTAAGGGTTAATACCGATATGTTCAGGTATTTTACCCACCTGTTTCCTTTTTTAATCGTGCCGGCGGCTATCGGGGCAACGTTCATACTGTCTCCTGAGGGGCTTAAGTTAATTCGTTCCCGATACGTACAAAAATTAATCCCGGCACTTTTGTTTTTGGGCATTATTTTGCAAGTGGGTATTTCATACAACGGTTTACATAATTGGGACGACGGCGTTTGGTTTAAGCCGGGCTACGAGGAAGTATCAGCCAAAATGAGCCGGAAGTATTTGGCAAAAAACAGCCTGGTAGTAGCGTCGCTGCCCGAACCGTATTATTTTTTCACTGGCCATTCAACCTATAGCCTAAATGACAATTCGCCGTACATATATATAGACAGCCAATACGACAACGTCACCGTAAATGTCATATATGACATGCCAATGCAAAGTTATTTTCCGCACTTCTCCCAGTTAATTTCTCAAAAATTGCCAGATTATAAGAAAACCACTTTATACACAGGCCAAAAATACATCCAAACAGATCATATTGTTTCCGAGAATATGCCCGTCACGATATACGAATTAAAACTCTCAGAGCTGAAGCGTTTAGTTGCCAACCAGTAGCCGGTTCCTATAAAATATAAGGGTTATGCCTTTCTATTGCGTATAGACAGGCATTTTTTAATGGGGGATGTTTTGAGCCTGAAACTTATCGTGCAAGTGCCCTGCTATAACGAAGAGGCTACATTGCCTATGGTAATTAACTCTATACCAAAGCTTATTCCTGGCATCGACCGAGTCGAAACTATGATCATCGACGACGGCTCTAAAGACAACACCGTTAAAGTCGCTAAAAAACTCGGCGTAAACCATATTATTAAAAACGGCTACAACAAAGGCCTGGCGGCAACCTTCGCCACCGGACTGCATGAGTCGCTCAAGCGCGGCGCCGACATTATCGTTAATACCGACGGCGACAACCAATACCCGCAAAAAGATATTCCTAAACTTATCCAACCGATAGTTAATGGCACCCACGACATTGTCGTTGCCGACCGCCAGACTAATAAGATCAAACATTTCTCGGTTTTTAAGAAAATTATGCAACGGGTTGGCAGCCGGGCGGTAAACTTGGCTTCCGGCACCGATCTACCGGATGCGCCCAGCGGCTTCCGAGCTTATTCGCGCAAAGCCGCCATGGACCTCAACATTGTTACCGACTTCAGCTACGCCATGGAAACAATCATTGCCGCCGGCCGCAAAAAAATCGCCATCACCCACGTTCCGGTAAAAACCAATCCTAAAACCCGCGAATCCAGGTTGTTTAAAAACATCTTCCAACACATGGGCCAATCCGGCAAAGCCATCGTCCGCAGCTACACTATGTATAAGCCATTTAAGCTTTTTCTGGCTACTGGACTTATCAGTTTATTAATTGGCCTGGCGCCCTATATTCGTTTCGCCGTATTAGTAATATCACAGCAAGACGCCATCCAGGGCCACATGCAATCTTTGCTTTTTGGCGCGGTGTTCATAGTTATGGGCATCATGTTTATAACTATCGGCATTGTCGCCGATCTCCTATCTATTAACCGAAAACTGATTGAAGATACTCTCTCCCGCTTAAAACGCCTGGAATACGAAGGCACAGTAAGTAAAGATCAAAGTTAGGCGGCAATATGAAGCTGCTTTATATCACCCGCAAATACCCTCCCGCTGTCGGCGGCATGGAAAAATTCAGTTACGAACTTAGCCAGGAACTTTCTAAGCAAGTTCCTACTAGAATTATTTCGTGGGGAGGCAGCCAAAAATGGCTTCCCTATTTTATTCCTAAAGCATTTATTCAGGCGCTACTCAGCGTTCCTTTTAGAAAAATTAGCCATATACATATCGGCGACGGCCTTTTGTCGCCTGTTGGCTTAGCACTAAAAATTATTACACGCCGAAAAGTAACCATTAACGTGATGGGCCTGGACGTAACTTATAAAAGCTTTTTTTATCAATGGCTGGTGCCAAAATGCCTTAAACGCTTAGACAAAGTAATTTGCATATCCGAAGCTACCAGGCAGCAATGCATCCAGCGCGGAATACCAGCCGATAAATGCTCGGTTATTCCCTGCGCTATATATCCGGCGGACTATAAGTTAAACGTCAAGCGCGCCGATTTAGAAAAATTCAGCGGCATGGATTTACAAAATAAGACCGTATTATTTACTGTCGGCAGGCTAGTTAAGCGTAAGGGTGTTGAGTGGTTCGTAGATAACGTAATGCCTAAGCTTGGAAATGAATATGTTTATTTGGTGGCAG
This sequence comes from uncultured Candidatus Saccharibacteria bacterium, assembly GCA_964460855.1. Classification (GTDB taxonomy): domain Bacteria; phylum Patescibacteriota; class Saccharimonadia; order Saccharimonadales; family UBA10212; genus CAYWQH01. Next base: position 25,184 of record CAYWQH010000003.1, on the reverse strand, counting down.
GCAGCGGCCCGGAAAAAGAGCCTATAGAGCAAGCAATCCGCTGGAATAACCTTGGCAAGCAAGTTAAATTGCTCGGAAAAATTTCAGATGACGATTTAAAGCTTCTATACAACACTTCGGATGTGTTTGTAATGCCAAATATTAATGTACCAGGCGACATGGAAGGCTTTGGCATAGTCGCCATCGAAGCCGCAGCGGCCGGCCTCCCTACAGTCGCTGCGGCAACCGAAGGCATCCGCGATGCAGTTATTGAAGGAGAAACCGGCTATTTATTTATACCAAGCAATATTAAATCGGCGAATATAGCTATGAAAAAAGGTCTGAATTTAAAAAAGAAAAATATTAAAGAAAGTTCAAAACAATATGCTTGGGAAAATATTTGCCAGAGTTACATAAAAAGCTTTGGTCAAATTAATGCCTAAAAGTAAAAAAAACTTTTTAAACGTTTTTAAGAACGAGCATTTTATTCTTTTGATTATTCTTGTCGTAGCGACATTTATTCAAGTAGCAGCGAGCTTCGGTATGCCTTTATTTTCGGATTCAGCCTTTCACGCGTCAATTATAAGAAGTATCAATGAAACAGGCATTTTTCCTACATTTTCGCCGGTGGGCTGGGTTGCCTTAGATATGCACCCCACTAGTTTTTCACCATATTTAACGCATCCACCTTTATTTTATATTTTAGGCTCTTATCTAAGCCATTTTGGTTTTAGTATTAGAGCTAGCTTATCAGTAATAAATATTATGCCAACAGTAGCGGCAGTTTATTTTTTCTATAAATTAGTTAAGTCTTTTTTTAACACGCAAATTGCATTATTATCGGCACTAATTTTAGCCTTCTTACCGCTTAGTATTTGGCTAGTAAGCCACAGAATTATGGAACCCTTACAGTACTTGCTTAGTATGTGCACTTTTTATTACGCAAAGAAGTTCATAGATACTAAATTTACTCCTAATTTATGGTTAGCCGCGGTATTTGCCAGCGGGATCTTATATATTAAAATCACGTCTTTATTTATAGTTTTGTCTTTCATTGCTTTCTTAGTTCTAATGAAAGTACGGGCGAAATTAATATTAGCTACTTCGATATTAATTTTTACGTTGTATTTACCATATATGGCCTTTTCAATATCCAGCAGAGGTAGTTTTGCATATGCCCCACCTGGATTTCCTATTATTGACAGTAAAATTTTAAAACCGTGGTGGAACAGAAAGCTATCTGATGAGGAAGTTAAGCTTAACGCCGCTAGTAATAATGAATATCTGCAAAATAAAATAAGACAAACAGATAGAGATAGGCGCCTATTTATTCAAGACAATATAAAAAAAGGCGATGCTGGTGAAATTTTTCAGTATTTTAATCCGTACCCAGTAAGCGGTTCTGCAAATCCTCATTGGTATTCAACCATAAGGGTTTTTACAGGTCTCTTTACAGTGATGTCAGTGATCGGGCTTGTAATATACTTCAAGAAGCATAGAAAAAACAAATTTCATTATTTAATTCTGCCGTTATTCTTATTTACTGCAATTTACTTAACTCAAGTTACGGAAATAAGATATTTCTTTACTTTAAATATTCTATTTATAGTTTTTTACAGTCTTACTATTTGCGAATTAATAAACTCTGCTAATAAATGGCCGGTACGCTACTCAATATTTGCTTCGTTAATAATTATTCTATCTATAACTGCATTTTCAGAAATATTGCACAGCTATAGATACAAAAGTAGCTTCATTCACAATACGACGCCAACAGGTCAAGGCATTAGTGAACTGCCTAAAGTAAACTTAAGCGACGACCAAAACGGATCATCTATTTTATTTACACCCGCAAATTCGGAGGCAAGTTACTATCTTAATCGGACAACTATTTGGGATTATCGATTATTTTTTGTTGATAAATATAACGCGCTTAAATATTTAAATGAGTATAAAGTTAAGTACTTAATAATTCCCAATAATTATTTGAACCAAGAAATTTATAGTTTTGAAAAGCAACGTGAAGTGGTTAATGATAAGAGTAATTGGCAAGGCTCTTCAATTCCTATTGACTCAGATTTTTATCAGCTTTTAAATAACTCCTCTGTAATTGTTAAAACTCAAAGCTTTGGCGCGTTTAGCGTGTACGAGGTTAAATTATGAAAATAGTGCATTTTATATATGATAGCTTAGAAAATCCTTGGCTGTCTGGTGGAGGTGCTCAAAGAACCCAGGCACTTTATGAAATATTAGGTAATCGGCACGATATTACCATTGTGTGTGGCAATTATAAAGATGCCCCTGCTGATATTGGTGGTGTTAAGTATAAGCACATTGGCTGGGGTAAAAACTATTCAACCAGCAGACTTACTTTTATGCTTTTGGCATGGTTTTACGCTTTGAGATTGAAAGCAGACATTTATGTAGAAGATATTAGCGCACCTACCCCGCTATTTTTACCATTACTTCATAGGAATACTGTAGGCTCAGTTCAATTCATTCCGGACGAAAAATACATTGGCAAACGCAGATTAGTAGGTAGATTTACTGTTAAAGCATTTAGATCCGGTTTATCGAAATATAAGAATTTAATTACCGTCACTAAAGACTCGCAATATGCAATTTCCAAATTCGCTAAAAATTCCAAAATAGCAGTCATAGAAAATGGTGTTGAAGTCTTATTTCCTAACTCTCATAGTCGCAAATTCTTTCTATATTTAGGTAGAATAGATTTTTACGCCAAAGGACTAGATATTCTAACAGAGGCAGCAACGCAAATGTCTCGAAGGCACAAAGATTTTAGAATGATAATTGCAGGTGATGGTAGTAAGCCGGAAGTAGAAAGATTACAAAGAAATATAAGAGATTTAGGTATTAATAAATATGTAAAGTATGTGGGATATTTAGATAAGAAAAGCAAATATAAATACATCAATAATTCTATTGCCACGGTGCTTCCGTCTCGAAGTGAAACCAGTTCAATTTCATCTTTAGAAAGCTTCGCGCTGGCTAAGCCAGTAGTTGGAAGTAGCATAGGAGGCCTCGGTGAAATTCTGAATGAAAGCGGCGGCGCGTTAATAGTTGAGCCTTTAAACCCTACTAATTTAGCTAATAACCTTGAAAAGTTACAGACGGACAAAAAACTTGCCTCTAAATTAGGAAAAAATGGAAAAAATTATGTAGCTAATTATTCATGGCTAAAGATCGCAAAAAGGTACGAGGCTTTATTAATGGAGTTGTCGAATGGCTGACAAGTTAGCAACTGGTACGCTTTATTTGGCAACGTCGCAGATTATATTTATGGCTGCGGGTTACTTTACAAATATAGCGCTTGGCCGCCATTTTGGCCCGGTCTTATATGGCTCTTATGGCGTCATAATTTCGTTAATGACCGCATTAAATATTATGCAGGTTTCTGGAGTGCCGCAAGCGTTATCTAAATTTATTGCTGAAAAGAAGAACGATACTGATTCTATACTTGCTAGCTCCATAAAAGTTCAACTGAGCTTGACATTTGTTTTAATGATTTTAATGATGCTAGCTGCTTGGCCGCTAAGCCGCGTTTTTCATGATCCAAATTTTACCGGGTACTTAATTATGACGGCTTTAGTATTTCCGCTTTATGGGTTGTTTGCTTTGTTTGGCGGCTACTATAATGGATTGCAAAAATTTAGCCGCCAGGCATTAATGAACTCTATTTATTCTGTTTCTAAAGCAGTACTAGTAGTTGCCTTGTCTTTTGCATTTAAATTATACGGGGCGATTTTAGGCTTTATAATTTCGCCCTTAATTTCTTTGCTGTTTGGCTTTCATAAACCTGAAAGTAGCACTAAATTTTCTACTAGGAGGCTTTTTTTATTTTCAATACCATTAGTGATATTTGCTGTGGTATCAACGCTACAGTTCTCGGTTGATTTGTTTTTTGTTAGGGCGCTAAGTACGCCTGAACAAGCCGGTTTTTATACGGCTGCCCAAAACATCGCGATAATTCCTTTCTTAGCATTGAGCGCAATAGGCCAGGTACTATTTCCGAATATTTCGCATAAAGCCAGTACCGGCCAACTACACGCTGCCCGCCGGACAATTGAGCAAGCTTTTAGGTACCTGCTGCTTCTTATTGTGCCAATAGCACTTTTGCTGGCAGTAACCGCCGGACCAATCATAAATTTACTTTATTCCGGCACTTATGCGCCTGCTAGGTCGGCGCTAGTAATATTATTAGCAGCCTATAGTATGCTAGCTGTGTTTGCCCTGTTTGCCAGCGCATTAAATGGCGCTGGAAAGGCTAAGCTTTCAGCGCTATTTGCTGGATGCGGCATCTTAGTTACGGCAATTCTATGCTCGACGCTAATAAAATTTCACGGTATCGATGGGGCTGCTATAGCATCCGCATTTGGCGCTTCGACCGCCGCTTTACTTTCTTTAATAGCTGTGGCGGTAACATTTAAATTTAGCCTGCCAATTGCCAGTATTATACGGGTTGGTTTAGCCGGGTTGTTAATTATTGTTATGAGTTTAGGGCTTGATCTATCTATATTTTGGCTGCCGGTATATTACGTCGCGGCAATCGCCCTTTACTACCTGGTATTGAAAGTTACTAGAGAAATTACGACAGCCGATATTAGCCATGCTAAGACACTACTGCCTGACTGGCTGCCGTTTGTGAGGTATTAAGCTATGTTGGTGATAAAACGATTTTCTAAAATTTTCGCCTGGCTGGCAGCCGGAACAATTTTAGCATATGTAATTGTTGCTAATTCCACGCCCGTCAGTTTAAAAAGGACTATCAGTTCGGAAGAATTAGCCCAAATATCGAAGTTATCACCTGCTAACCGGGTGGACTATATACCTGAAGATGGCAGAACGGTGGCTAAGGTGAATGACGATCTGGTTTACTTCACTTCCAAAATGTCTTTTAGTTACGATAATTCTATCGCGACAATGAAATTCAAGAACCCGAATAACGAGCAAATTTCGGTGGGATATAAAGACCAGAATACCTGGCACTATAACTCGCAGATAATCGACGCCCCATTAATAAACGGCTTAAATTGGCAAAAAATTGGCGGCGGTCCGTATTTATATCAGAAATATGCAACATATAAAACTATAAATGACTTTATTAAGAACCCGCCCGGCAATAAGACTATTGGAGTTTTTAATTATGATAACTCCGATATTTTGTCGCCAAACGTAGCGTTGCCCACTTATCAGCCAGCTAATAAGAACACTATAATAAGTACTCCAATGCGAGGACAATCGGTTATATATGTGTACCTGCAAAACGAACCATTTAAGATGAGTTTTACCAAACAGGACCTAAACTGGTATGCCGACCCGGATGTCATGAAAATAAGTGTTTTTAAGCAGCAAGATAAAGTTTTTGACGCGTCGATTGACGACGATGGTAATGATAGTAACGACCACCAGGCCGGCGATCCGCAAAGCGTAGATATTCAAAATCCCGGCCCCGGCTTACCTGAAAACGGCGTATATAAAATAGTCGTCGAAAGTTCCGGCGATAGCGTACTTACCAACATTACTACTAACTTACATAAAATAGTTTTTGAAGGGCCCGTTTACCCGGCTACCAACCACGACGTCTACCCGGGGATTGTCCAAAAAACCCAAGCCAACTCGCTTGTAACTAACTCAAATGGCGTCAACGTACAAACATATCACCAGGCTTTGCAAACGGTACAGGTTGGCACCCAAAATATTGCTATAACCAAGCAAAACCAAGTATATAATTCTACTCCGCTATCCGCTCTGCTAACGAATATTGTTTTGCCAAAAAGCGATGTGATTGTTAACGGCGCCGGCTATTTCGCTTTTTCGCCGGACCAGTTTTTTATACCTTCGCCTTACAAAGTTTTACAAGTTAACAATGCCGAAGATTTGGCCAAAGTGGATTACGTAATTACCAATTACACGCCGCCCCGCAAAGAAGGCGATTGGCTTGAGGCCGAGCCAAAATTCGACCTGCATGACGCTATAATAAATAAGGGCAAACTGAGCTGGATGATTAATATTCCCGGTCTTAAAGAGAATAATCAGACCGTTGATATTAAAGAAATCGACATGACCTTAAATAAGAAAGGGTGGATCAAATAATACATAGCGTTATTGAAGTCATCAGAATGGTTTCGGGCGTAATATACATTTTGTTTTTGCCCGGTTTTTGCCTGTCTTTTGTATTTTTTGGTCGTAGCAGCGTGGATATAATCGAGAGGCTGGGTTTGAGCTTTGCCCTATCCGTTGCGGCAGTTCCCCTGCTGGCTTTTTATTTGAATTTAGCCGGCATTAAAATTGCGCTGGGATCTATAATCCTCGAAGTTGCCAGTATTATTATTACCAGCTTGGGAATAGCAGTTATGACTGGTAAATTAACTAAGCATAAGGCCAGGTACCATGCGGTTACGAAGCGCCATTAACATTGCCAGCAAAGAGTTTTTCCAGGCGACTCTGGTTACTTATTTATTGCTTACCTTGGCAGAGGTCTGGCGCGAGGGTTTTGTAAGCAACTTTTTTAATATGAATTACTTGTTAATTATCGTCTTAATTAGCGGTGTTGCAATGGTACTTTCTGAAGCCGCCGAGCGTAAATACCATAAGCGCGTGGCCCGGGCGGTAATAGTACTGTCCATACGTACCCACAAGCGCGAATTAACCCGGCGAACGGCAATGCAACATAGTTTAGCGAATTCGCAGCGCCTGCCAGTTACGCCTGCCCACAGAGCTTTTACGAACACGGGGCGCGGCAGCAGTATTGACGGCATAAAATAAAATCTGCCCGTTTCTCAATAAACGGGCAGATTTAATTACTTCAAGTGACTGAATTAGTGCGGATGTCCGTGCGGCGGATGTGTGGATTGGCCTGGAGGCCCGGTATGGGTATGGTTTTTGTCGCCAAGTCCCCAGCCAGGTTTTGCAGTACTATCTGCTGTTTGGGCGGCGTGAGCCACTGTTGCAGCAGCAAAGACTGAAGCTAGAGCTACAGCGATTGCTGCGAGTATTTTTGTAGTCTTACTCTTCATTCTTAGGTAACCCCCTTTCAAAGTTACCGATCCATGTTACAGGTTATAAATTGCTGAGGTCAAGCCATAAGCACGATAAAACAACACATAATTAAAGGCCGGCTCGCTGGGAGCCGGCCCTGGAATTTCTGATTTTAACTAGTCGTCCGAATCCGAATCACCGTCGCCGCCTTGGTCATCGCCATGGTGGCCATGTCCGTGGCCCGGGTGATTGGATTGTCCCGGCGGGCCGGTGTGATGGTGGTTTTTGTCACCATGCCCCCATCCCGGCCGGTTTCCGCTGGCGCTAACGTGGCCGCTACAGGCGTAGACGGCTCCGCTTAAGGCCAGCACGGATGCTAGGGTTACCACCGATAAGCTGGCAATCCTCTTAGGTTTTTTCAATATGCGTTCCTCCATTTAATGGTCGTAGCATACTAGCACTAGCATTTCGGCCAGTTGTCCACAACTTTACAGGGGTTACTTCAGTTGAATCTCAGCAAATATAATTAGCCGTTGCTTATTAACAACGTTGCAATAATTAAACATTAGCAGTTCCTAAACCAATCAGGATTGGTTGGCTTGGGAACTGCCGGGAGGTTTGTTTTACGCCTCCCGGCGGCTCTCTGCGGTTGTGCTTTTGTAGTGACTGACGAGCTGAGCTCACGCGCAGCGCGACAGGTAGTCGCCATAGCGCATTGTGATGAGCCTGGCGGCGAAACCGGGGGAATGTGTGCGCTTGAACTCTTCGGCGGCTTCTTTGCTGTCGAAGAGCCACGGGTACTTCCTTCCAGTTCCCGGGTCAGCCAGCAGATCCGTCATTTCTGGAAAGGTACAGTCACGAATGACGTACTTATCCAGATCTTCCAGATGTCCTAGCCTGAACACTTCAACTCCTCTATCGGTTACGAGCACGATTTACAGAGAGAACAACCACAGGAAGTGGTCGTCCCACCCCAATGGATAAACTATATAATACCACATAGTGCTAAAAAAGTAAAGCGTTTTATAATGGCAGGGGAGACAGGACTTGAACCTGCGACCTACGGTTTTGGAGACCGCCACTCTACCAACTGAGCTACTCCCCTTCGCGCGCTGCTCTTTTCCCTATCGCTAAGGACAAAGACGATATTAGCATACCCTAGAAACCCTTTAGTGTCATCCATAGGATAAGTAAGCATATCATGCAAGCTTTTTGACGAATTGCTAGGTTGTGCCATAAGCACTTTATAGTAAACTAATTGTTAAGGTATTACGACACAAAAAACTTGAGGGGGAAAACGGTTGTGCTTAAAAGCAATTCACCCTATAATTCAATCAAGATAAATAAGGTTCAAAACAGAGAGACAGCCACGGATGAAGGTTCTTATGCTTGGGTGGGAGTTGCCGCCGCATAATAGTGGCGGGCTCGGTGTAGCCTGTTACCAGTTGTGCAAAGCATTATCCCAGCGAGGCGCAGATATAGATTTTATTCTGCCTTATTCAGCGTCCCATGACACCCCTTTTATGAATGTTATCGCCGCCAGCCCCCAAGGGGTTGTTGAAGTTCTCAAAAGCGGCATTGCTTATGACAGTTATAAGTACATCTACTCCGACGGCCGCGAAGAGTGGAAAGATATCTACGGCCAGCAACTGGCTTACGAACATTCGGTAGGCACGATGGTGGATGCCATGGAGTTTGATGTTATCCATGCACACGACTGGCTGACTTTTAGGGCGGCTATCCGCGCCAAACAGCGCAAAAACCGCCCGTTAATAGTCCATATCCACTCCATTGAGCGCGACCGGGCCGGCGGCGGCTTTGGTAACCCGCTAGTGCGCGAAATTGAGTATACCGCTATGTTGATGGCCGATAAGGTTATAGCCGTGAGCGGCCACACCAAACGGGCTATCGTACACGAATACGGCATTCCGGCCGATAAAATCGATGTGGTGCATAACAGCATTGACCTGGCCGAATATGGCAAGCTAGACGACCAGAATGTATACCGCTACCTGGAATACATGAAAACCAAAGGCTGGAGAGTTGTAGCCAATGTTGGCCGCCTAACCATCCAAAAAGGCCTGCCCAACTTGGTGCGGGCAGCCAGCTTAGTTATGAAAAGCCACCCCAAAACATTTTTCTTATTTGTCGGCAACGGCGAACAATACTACGAACTTATTGAACTATCGGCAGAGCTGGGCGTGGCCGACAAAGTATTCTTTACCGGCTTCCAGCGCGGCAAAAATTGGCGCGACGCTTATTCTGTAGCCGACTTATTCGTTATGCCCTCGGTGTCTGAGCCATTCGGTTTAACCCCTTTGGAGGCTGTAGGTTACGGAACGCCTGTTTTAATAAGCAAGCAATCCGGCGTCTCAGAAGTGCTAAATAATTGCCTTAAAGTCGATTACTGGGACGTCAACGAAATGGCCAACCAAATTTCGGCAGTCGTAAGTAACGACGTTTTGCGCGACGAACTGCACGCTAATAGCCAGCAGGAACTGATGAGAATGTCGTGGAACGACGCCGCCGACAAGCTATTTAACATGTATAACAAGCATATGGCGGAGGCAGCAGCATGAGCCGCCGGGCTATTTGCCTTTACTTGCATGTCCACCAGCCGTACCGTATCCGGCATTACACTATTTTTGACACTGGCAGCAACCACGAGTACTTTAGCGGCACCGCATATGGCAATAACGCCAATAACGAAAGCGTCATGCATAAAGTTGCTACCAAATCTTATTTGCCGGCCAACCAAAAGTTACTCGAACTACTTAATAAACACCCGGAATTTAAAGTAAGCATATCTATTACCGGTACTGTTTTGGAACAAATGGAATTATGGGCCCCCGCCGCGCTCAAGAGTTTCCAGGAACTAGTGGCTACCGGCCGCGTAGAAATCGTTGGCGAAACTTACCACCACAGCCTGGCTTTCTTTTACAGCCTGGAAGAATTCGACAAACAAGTTAGGCAGCACGAAGACAAAATCCAGCAGCTCTTTGGCCAAAAGCCCACATCATTCCGCAACACCGAGCTGGCATATAACAACGACCTGGCCCAATGGGCCGAGCGAAAAGGCTACAAGGCGATATTAGCCGAAGGCTGGGACCCGGTACTGGGCTGGCGCAGCCCTAACTTTGTTTACCGGCCGGTAGGTACCGAGAATATCAAGCTTCTGCTCAAAAACTACAAGCTTAGCGACGATATCGCCTTCCGTTTCAGCAACCGCAGCTGGAGCGAGTGGCCGCTTACCGCCGATAAATTTACCAAATGGCTGGACGAGTCCGGCAAAGCCGATGTTTTTAACCTGTTTATGGACTACGAAACGTTCGGCGAACACCAGTGGGAAGACACCGGTATATTTGATTTTCTACACCATATGCCCGAAAAGTGGCTGGCCAACCCCGAAAATTCGTTTATGACGGTTTCGGAAGCGGCTGATACTTTCCAACCGGCCGACCAGGTAGATATGCCCTACACCGTTACCTGGGCGGACACTGAGCGCGACCTTACCGCCTGGCTGGGTAATCCGATGCAGCAACAAGCCATATCGGCACTGTATGGCATTAGCGACATGATTATCCGCTCTGAGGATTCAGACTTGATCCGCGACTGGCGGCTGCTGCAAACCAGCGACCATTTTTATTACATGTGCACCAAGTGGTTTAACGACGGCGACGTTCACGCCTATTTCAGCCCATACGACACCCCATACGAGGCCTTTATTAACTTTATGAACGCCTACCACGATATTAAGTACCGCCTGGCCGAACGCGGCTTTGCGGTTTAAATGAACTTGGGGGTGGCAGCATGAGCCGGGCAGTAATGCTCAGCAATGGTTCGATGGTTATAGGCCTTAACGAACAGGGCCTGGTTAATGATTTTTACTATCCTTACGTAGGCATGGAGAACCTGTGCAACGCCCGGATTTCGCACCATAAAATCGGCGTGTGGGTAGACGGCGCCTTTCACTGGCTGGACGACGGCTCGTGGGAAATTTCTGCTTCATTCGAGGAAGATGCGCTGATTAGCAATATTACCGCTAAGCACCCGGAGCTTAAAGTTCAACTCTACTTCCAGGATTTCGTAGATATAGAAGTTAATGCTTTTTGCCGCCAGGTGGAAGTAACTAATTTAAGCGACCAGCAACGCGATATTCGGGTGTTTTTTCACCAGGTTTTCCAAATTAGTAATTCGGGCCGCGAAGACACTGCCCTGTTCGTGCCCAAAGAAAATTATATTTATGACTACAAAGGGCCGGTCAGCTTACTTATCTATGCCCAAAACGATAAGGGCGAGCACTTCGACCAGTTCGCGGTAGGCAACTACGGCATCGAAAACAAGGAAGGTACTTTTAAAGATGCCGAAGACGGCGAGCTTAGCAATAACCTGGTAGAACATAGCAGCGTAGATTCCGTACTGCGCTGCCAGCTTAATATGGCCGCAGGCCAAAAAAACACCTTGTCTTACTGGGTTATCGCCCATAATTCGCAAACCGACGCCGAAGCCGCCCACCAGGAATTGCTTGAGCATGGCGTGGCCGACCGGCTCAACCGGGCGCGTTATTGGTGGCAGCATTGGCTAAGTACAGGGGCCAACCAAATGCACCAGCTTGATAAAAAGTACCTGCCGCTGTTTAAGAAATCTTTAATGGTTATCAAAGCCCATATTGACGATCATGGCGGCATCATAGCCAGCTGCGACAGCAGCATTTATAACTACGGCCGCGATTATTACAGCTACGTCTGGCCGCGCGACGGCGCCCTAACACTTCTGCCTTTAATCGAGCTGGGATATTTTGACGAAGCTAAGAACTTTTTTAATTTTTGTATCGATACCATGCACCGCGACGGATACATGATGCATAAATACCAACCAGACCGGTCTATCGGCAGCACCTGGCACCCGCTGGTGCACAAGCACCACCCGGAGCTGGCAATCCAAGAAGACGAAACCGCCAGCGTAATTTATGCCCTCGGCAGATATCTCGATAAATCACACGACGTGGAATACATAAAAGCTAACTTTAATAAATTTATCCGGCCGGCCGGCAATTTTATGGCCGGCTTTATACATAAAGACACCAACCTGCCCCATGCCAGTTACGACCTTTGGGAAGAAAAATTTGCAACCCACACATATACCGCAGCCGTTACTTTAGCGGCGCTGAATACGGCGGCCGGGCTGGCCAATGTTTGCGGCCGCAGCGTAGAGTCCGCCAAATGGCGCCTGGCGGCTGCCCGGATCGAAGAAGGCATGAAACTACTGTTTAATCCTGAGATGCAATGCTACCGCAAAAGCCTCCTAACCGGCGAAGACGGCAACTTGGAATTTGATAATACAGTGGATATAAGCAGCGCATTCGGTGTATTTATGTATGACTCCAGCCGGGCCGGCAGCGGCGCGCTGAGCCAGGCTATGGAAGTTACCGAGCAAAAACTAATGGACCGTTCGCCAACCGGTGGCGTGGCCCGCTACGTTAACGACCAATATTTTTTGGAGCACCATGACTATCCAGGCAACCCATGGTATGTATGTACTTTATGGATGGCGCAGTATTACGTAAAAAGCGGCAAGCTGGACAAAGCCAACGCTATTATTGATTGGGTAATAAAGCACAAAACGCCAAGCGATTTATTCTCTGAACAACTTGACCCCGTTAACGGCCAACCCCTGGGGGTGACGCCGCTGGTATGGAGCCACGCCGAATTTATTAATACCTTGTTACTTATGCATCAAGGTAATTAGAAGCTTTATTTATTTTTTGCGGGGTTTAACTTCGTTGCGCCCTAAGTTTTTGCGCGTCTCGGTATGAATAGAGTAAACCCGGTTGGTCGGGCAATACTTGCGAACTTCCAGTTTGTCTGGAGTGTTCATGGTATTTTTGGTCGTGTAATAATGGCGCCGGCCGCAAGCCTCGCATACCAAGCCAATCAATTTACGCTTATCGCCTTTTTTAGCCATAATTAATAGATCCTTTGCGCATATTCTAACAGATTAAGCTTAACTTGCCAACAGTAGTTAGGCTGTATCTGCTTGGTCGGGGCTTTCTGGCACTACAAATATAGCTATCACGTAGGCCAGCAAGCCGACGCCGCTTAAGAATATACTGGCAACGGCCAATATCCTGACAATGACTGGGTCAACGCTAAAATACTCCGCCAACCCGCCGCATACCCCGGCAATTACTCGGTCTTTCTTACTTCTATATAAGCGCTTTGGTTCGTTCTTTTTCATTATTTAATAATTACATATGTATTTAAAAAAAATAAATCAAATCGTCTATCGCTTTTTCGAAACTGCCTTCGAAAATGACAGCAAAAAAGAAGCAAATCGCGAAAAAGCAGCCAATCACTCCGATTCCTAATACATATCCACTGGCAAAGTTCATTAAACCAAAGATAACCAGGCTAAGAAAAACCATAGCGGCCGCGGCAATTAGTCTATTTTTGGTAGTAGGTCTGATAAGCTAGTACTGGAGCCGTTGACGAGACTTGAACTCGTGACCCCCTCCTTACCATGGAGGTGCTCTACCACTGAGCTACAACGGCATTAACGGGCTAATTTTAACAGATAGAGCGCCGAAAGGTAACCCTAAAGCCGCCGCCTCGATTATAATGTTAGCAATGGTAGTTTTGGATATTGAGACATCCGGCCTTTCAGCTGAGAAAAACGGTTTATTAGCAATTGGCGCGGTTGATTTAGCCCGGCCTCAAGATACATTTTACGGCGAGTGCCGCGTTAGGCAGGGCGAAAAGATCGATGCCGAAGCTTTAGAGATTAATGGCTTTACACCCGAAGAAGCCCATAGCAAAGACAAAGCCAGCACCAAGCAATTGCTTTATGATTTCGATAAATGGCTACAAAACCGCAACGAAAAAATCGTTGGCGGCATGCATATTGCGGCCTTTGACGTGCCTTTCATTAACGCCAAAGCCGAGCAGTGTGGCCTATCCCTCCGCCTGCACCGCCGCTCAATAGACTTGCATAGCTTGGCTTACGCCAAGATGCTGCAGCTAAAGAAAGTTATACCTTTAACCGATGGCTGGTCGGTAATGGACACCGATACGATCTTCCCTTTTTGCGGACTGCCGAACGAAATTAAACCGCGTAATGCCCTGCGGGGCGCCAAAATGGAGGCCGAATGCCTCTGCCGGATTATTTACGGGCGAGGATTGTTCCGGAGCTATTCCAGATATGAAATGCCTAAATATTTAAAAAAACGCGCTGGTTAAATATGGCGCCAGCCGCCAGCGCGGTTATTTTTGATAATGTCTTTGAATAGTTGGAGCATCGCCTCTTCGTTTAGCTGGCTATTCTGATAAATCTGAATCGCCCGGGCAGTTTTATTGCCGTGGCCCTGGTTGATAATATTTTGGGGATCCGGCGCCACCGGGTCGTAAATAAAAACATTAACATGGTCTTTAGTTGCCAATAAAGCGCAGATGTTGCCATTTAATACAAAGTACGGGCGGTTGGTAAATTTAATTGTTTCCTGTATTTGTTCGTCAGCAGCGTGAATAAGCTCGCGAACTTTATGGCAAACATCTTGCTGCCAAGCCGGTAAGTTACTTATATATTCACCTACTCTTGGATCTTTTTTGGGCATATGTTAACAATATTTACTTTAGTTATATTACACGATTCAAATAAGTAATTGCGGCGATTAATAGCAAGCCCAGAAAAATAAATGAGATTAGGCAAATTGCTACTGCAGCCCATAGTGGAATATCTTGAGGGTTATCATTATCACCGACAAACCAAGGGTTAATTACTAAACTTATTGTGTAAGCGGCTTCTTTTAGTATACGGCTGATTGTCATGCGGCGAATTATAGCAAAGAATATTTGCCATTGGGATTCGCACTTAATAGATTCGCGCTCGGCTAAAGCCTCCGCGCTCTGACAAGCAAGGAAAACATAAAGTGCCCCCGGCACTTTATGACCTCCGAAGGTTCCCTTCGTCGGGGCGAATCCTACCGTGAGGCCAAAAAAAATACACGCATCGCAAAGATGGGCATATTTTTTTGGTGCAGCGTTGTCTACAAAGTAGGAACCCTGCTTAATAGCTATTCTACAGTTTAGTACTGCATAAATCAATCTTGGAAACAGGGGTGGTGGAGCCTTACATAGTAGTGCTTTAAGTATCCTAATGGCCTTGCCTATATAGTTGCGGGCGAGCTGAAGTGGGGTTTAGAGGGATTGGCCGTACTGCGTTAGAACCTCGGGGGGGGGTACCCCTACCGGCCACTCACTCGTCCTGTTATACGTCCCGCCCAAATTTTTTTCTGATTTTTGCTAATTTATTGTCCAGCGGTAGGTATACTTAGCCTTATGGAAGCCCCAAGAGCTAGAACCAAACAAGAGTCCCAGGACTTAATTCGTAGGCTGGATGAAATGGTAAGTAGAAGCGACGTATCTGCTTTTACAGATATTCAAAACTATCAGACGAAGCATAGGTTATATATGGGAAAAGAGTACCGCAGATTTATGAACCAGTTTGAGATGTTTTTCTGCTCAATGGTCGAGTACTCGCATAATATAAACTACCTCGACAAAAAGGGATGGCCGATTAATCGTGGCTTTCAATTTGTTATATCCACACGAGCACTGAAGCAATTTTATTCGGCCTACACCTTACTAATTGATGGTGCATATGAAGATTCAATCACTATTCTGAGAAGTGTCTACGAGTCATTCTTACGAATAATTTTCGTTTCCATTCATCCAGAATGCCCATACAACGCATACTCCGCTAAGGAGCAGACAGGTGCTAAATTTAATGCAACCGGCCTAGTGAGAGATGAATTAAAGCTTGATTGGACAACATATCACATTACTTCCGCATTTGCTCATTCGAATATGTTTAATGTTATGGGAGATATGATTGAGCTCGGCAATAAAGAGAAACCAAAGGCTATAGCCCTAACCTATGAAAAGGATGACGACCTAATAAGCATGGTTACTAATTTCATGATGTTCCTTGCAACAGCATTTTTAGATGCGCATGAACAGTTGTTTACCGTAGATATCTCTAAACACAAACAAAGACAACAAATACAGCAACACATCGACAAGCTTCATTCGTACGCTCAAATAAATCACGAAGCGCTAAGGACACACAATGCTAATGAAAATTGGCGAAAAACGGCCGTAGACCTTGAAAATATTTTTGAATTAATTAAAGCAATGGACGCGAACCCTAAACTTAACTGGGCGGTCAAATGGAGTGAAATTAGGAAGGCTGTATAAAGTTTAGGAGTCTTTCTAGTTCACTATATGGCAGTTCACTATTACTTACGCAATCTATAGTTTTATTTTGGATGTCAGGAATCAGTGCCACCATAGCGTCAACGTTCATTATCCAGCCTTGTCTAGAATCGACATAGAAAAATGGTGGAAAACTAGAACTTTCTATTTTTATCATTTCTAAAACCGTATCAATTGGGACTGATTTCCTCGCAGCTGCTGGCCAATGCTTTTCAAGAGTATAGGCCATCACGCCTTTCCCGCTTTGTACTGTAGCTAGGTGTGCAAGCATGTTTCGAAAACCTGACCAAATAGTTGCATAGTCACTTTGGCTCGATTCATGTTCTTTGCGAATAGTTAGACCCTCAGCTTCAAGCTCGCGTGTAAATTCTATAAAAGCATTTACTTCATTAGTTTCCATGTCTCTAGGTAGCATCAGCTGATTTTTTAAAATCTTCTTCTCATCAGACGATAAATCCCCACTTAGTACCTTATCTTTTAAATCTTTAACTTTGCTTCGGTATTCAAGGTTCGAAAATTTTTGAGGCTTGTGCAAGTAATAATGTACTTTAGATGCCAGGTTAAGCAGGGCGAATAACGAGTAGGCTACGGTAAAATTCCCGCCACCCAAGCCCTCTCTATCTTGTATTCCTTCCTTACGAACATATATGTAGGTTTTGGCATCTTCAAATACAAATGTAAATCTTTGAGTCAGCGTTGATATCAATTCGTCTTTAATCATTCACCGAGCCGATTACTAGAAATATCGAAAAACTTATTAAAGAAGTTTGTCAGCTTATCTAGGACAGTTTCACGCTTTTTGCCTCTTGAATTGTCGACTGAGAACCTTGAAACAGGCGGCAGGATTTTTGAAATGCCGGTGCCGGTAGATTGGAGCGTGCCATCGCGGAAGGCATTGTCTATGAATTTATAAGTTTCATCGTGGTCGAGACCCTCATCGGCGATAATTCGATTAAGTTCTTCGACCTTTTTAGTGTCTACGAATTTACGCCAGTCGGTGTCTACTGATGTGTTAGCGTTGAGCGTGCCGATAAACTGTTCGATTAGTTCTTTTTTATTACGTAGCTCGACACTAGAATCGATGGCTTTATTAATATCGACCAGAAGCTCTTTGTCTTCCTGATTACCAGCATGGTATTTGCGTATAAGTTCAAGTATATAATCGATGTTAATCTCTACCTGCTTAATCAGCTCCATCTCAAATACAACATCATCGTTGACGTTTTCTTTGTCGCCATCGGTACCTTTACGGAAGTCGTTGTACAGATTTATATACATGCTGTGGTAGTCCTGGATGTCACGAGCAGACAGTATTTCATTTCCTTCAAAATCATCGAACGTGGTCAGAATATTGCGAACACGCAGGATTCCGCCGTACAGCTTTATGAAATCCTTTTGTTCCTGCTCGCCAATAATCTGTTGCCCTACCGGGAACCGCTCAGTTAGTTCGGCTACTAGTTCCATATAGCCGCGGTTGTGCTTACCGTTATCGTCGTAGCCTTTGTAGTACTCGTCGTATGATTTAAGAAGCACGATGCCACCGGCTTCTTTGTCGCCAAACAAAGCAAGTGCGTCATTTGTTGCGTCTTCCAGATTGCGAAAACTGACGATATTGCCAAATGTTTTGACAGAGTTAAGGATGCGGTTTGTGCGTGAGAAGGCTTGCAGTAAGCCGTGTGAGCGTAGACGCTTATCTACCCAGAGCGTGTTGAGGGTGGTGGCGTCGAAGCCGGTCAGGAACATGTTAACCACTATAAGCAGGTCAATCTCACGATTTTTCATTCGCAGCGACACATCCTTATAGTAATTTTGGAAGTTATCAGACGAAGTATCGTAGTTTGTAGTGAACATCTGATTGTAGTCTTTAATAGCGCTGTCCAGGAAGTCGCGTGAGCCGGTATCCAACCCTTCGGTGCCCTCTGAGTTTTCGTCCTCCAACCCGTCTAGCAGGTCTTCATCTTCGTTGACCCCGTAGCTGTAAATAATCGCTACCTTTAACCGCGTTGCTTCTGGGGCTTCGGCTTGTTGGCGTTTGAATTCGGCGTAATACTTTTTTGCTGCCTCAATGGAGCTGACAGCAAATATGGAATTGAAGCCGCTGAGCCGAATGCGTTTTTTGATTTCCTCTATGGCATGCCGGTCGCGGGCAGTAGCAACTTCGTGAATGTTCTGTAAAGCACCGGTAAACATATAGCTACTATTGCGCTTGGTTTTTTGGTCAAAGTGTTCACGAATGTACTGCACTACTTTGCTAATTCGCTCAGGCGCACCCAGTATTGCTTCGGTGTCTATGCTGCGCACTTGCGTGTCATCTATTTCTTCGGCCTCGCGCACGGTGCTGATGTAATCTATGCGGAACGGCAGGACGTTTTTATCGGTAATAGCGTCAACTATTGTGTAGGTGTGCAGTTTTTCGCCGAAAGCTTGCTCTGTTGTTTTGAGGTCAGCGCGTCCGCTACTGGATATATTAGCCGAAAAAATTGGCGTGCCGGTAAAACCAAAAATATGATAGTTCTTGAAGCTCTTAGTAATGGAGTGATGCATGTCGCCGAACTGTGAGCGGTGGCACTCGTCAAAAATCAAAACGATGTGTCCATCAAAAATCCTGTGCCCGTCGTTTTTTTTAATGAACTTGTCTAGCTTTTGGATTGTAGTGATAATAATCCGTGCGTTCGGGTTTTCAAGCTGCTTCTTAAGCTTAGCTGTTGAGGTATTACTGTTGGCTGCACCCTTCTCAAACTTGTCATATTCCTTCATGGTCTGGTAGTCCAAGTCTTTGCGGTCTACCACGAACAGCACTTTATCAACGCTATCTAGCTTGCTGGCTAGTTGGGCGGTCTTGAAGCTGGTGAGTGTTTTGCCCGACCCAGTGGTGTGCCAAACATAACCTCCGGCTTCAACTGTGCCTAGTTTTTTGTAGTTTGTGCTGACTTCTATTCGACTGAGGATACGCTCTGTGGCAACAATCTGGTATGGACGCATAACCAGTAGCAGGCGGTCGCTGGTAAACACGCAATACTTTGTGATGATGTTGAGTAAGGAGTGCTTGGCAAAGAACGTCTGAACAAAGTCGGTTAAGTCGGTGATAGGTCTGTTTTGAGCATCTGCCCACCAGCTTGTAAACTCGAAACTATTACTAGTCTTTTTGCCTTTTTTACTGATGTTGCTGCCGTCTTTGATGTGTTGGTTGCGGGTGGTGTTGCTGTAATACTTAGTATAAGTGCCATTACTAATAACAAACAGCTGAACAAACTCAAATAAACCGCTACCCGCCCAAAAGCTATCACGCTGATAGCGGTTTATTTGGTTAAAAGCTTCTTTGATATATACGCCGCGCCGTTTAAGCTCAATATGTACCAGCGGTAAGCCGTTCACCAGTACTGTCACGTCGTAGCGGTTGGAGCGTGCACCTTCTATCTCATATTGGTTTATAACTTGCACACTATTGTTATGGATGTTGGCTTTATCTATCAGCTTAATGTTCTTTACCGTGCCATCATCACGTGTCAGGTTCTTAACGCTATCTTCCTGGATGGTGGTGGTTTTTTCTTGAATACTCTCGTTAGGGTTGGCAAGATATTGATTGAAGAACTTCTCCCATTCGGTATCGGTAAACTTGTAGTCGTTCAACTGCTCTAGCTGCTTACGAAGATTAGTAATAAGGTCAGCTTCACTGCCAATACGAAGGTATTCATAAGCTTGTTTTTGAAGCTGGTCAATTAGGGCTTGCTCAAGCTCAGCTTCACTTTGATAGTCGCTAGCGCGGCGAGCGGCGGGCGTGTATTCTGCTACAACCGTACTATGTGGATTCTCGGCTACCGTGCTGTATTTATTCACTATCAAGCCCCTCGAAAGTGAGCAGTTCCTTTCGATAGGATTCGTACTGCTTTCTTCTTGCATTTAACTCGGCTGCTAGGGATACTTCTATTTCCTCTTTCATCTCCGTTAGCGAATCTAATGTATTAACAATAGCTTTGCGTATAGGTTTTGGTGGTACAGGGATTTTAAATTTCGAATACTGTGAAATCCAGTGACGTGAATGGTCTGTAGGTTTATATTCAATACACTTCATTGCATAGTACAAATATCGAAAATCCACCGCCTCATTCTCTTGCGGTTGAAGAATTTTTATTGCCGACGACTTAACTTTAAAGTCAAAATCTACCCAATGAAATGATGTCGTGAAATCATCGAAAATTATTACTGGTGATTCCTTGCTGGCTTTATATATGCCATTTGTCTCGTTTGTAAAACCCAGAATGAAGTTCTTTCCTGCCGTAAGCACAGGTGTAGTATAGCTTTTATGGTAAATGGTTGAACTTACTATATATTTACCCGGTTGTTCATAATTTAAAACTTCGCCTAGTTCTTTGTATTCCACTCCATTAGGGCAATGTTCTTTAATAAGCTTATTTATATCGCTCCATTTTTCGCCTTCTATATCACCAGAGATTTCATCAATCGCTTTGCGTAGCACCTGCTGCTTGGTAACAATCTCGTTGATTTCGGCATTCAACTTAGCTATGTCCACCACTTCGCGTGTATCTTCCTGTTTGACATAACTGCTGACCGCAATATTGTAGTTATTCTCCTGAATTTCACTACTTGGAATTAACTTAGCGAAATGCTCAATATCCTTACGGTCTGTGTATGTTTCTAGAATTTTGGCACGATTCGCAGTACTCAGTTTGTTTTTATTTCCGCCACGCACAAACTCAGCAGCTGCATCAATAAAGAGTACCGCGTTGTCTTTCTTGCTCTTCTTTAGCACGAGGATACAAGTTCCAATAGTTGTACCGAAGAATAAATCTAGCGGTAATTGGATTACAGCATCGATAAAGTTGTTATCTATCAAGTATTTACGAATTTTCTGTTCGGCACCGCCACGAGTTAGTACTGCCGGAAACTCAACGATTGCGGCGGTTCCGGTTGTAGATAGCCACGAAAGCATGTGCATAGTGAACGCGAGGTCAGCTTTACTCTTTGGGGCTAGGACGCCAGCTGGCGAGAAACGAGGGTCGTTTATCAGTATTGGGTCACTATCTCCCGCCCAATTAATAGAATATGGCGGATTAGATACTATTGCTTCGAATGGTTCCTCATCCCAATGCTCTGGGCTTGGGTCAACAAGTGTGTCACCATGAGCAATACTAAATTTCTCATAATTAATATCGTGCAAAATCATGTTGATACGACAAAGGTTATAAGTGTTGATGTTGATTTCTTGTCCATAGAACCCTTTTCGTACATTTTCTTTGCCTAATATCTTGGCAAATTGCAAAAGCAACGAACCGGAGCCAGCGGCAGGGTCGTAAACTTTATTAACCTCAGTCTTGCCAACAACAGCAATCCGAGCAAGTAGTTCGCTCACTTCTTGAGGCGTAT
Organism: uncultured Candidatus Saccharibacteria bacterium; assembly: GCA_964460855.1. GTDB lineage: Bacteria > Patescibacteriota > Saccharimonadia > Saccharimonadales > UBA10212 > CAYWQH01. The sequence continues at coordinate 3,552 of CAYWQH010000003.1, read as the reverse complement.
AGTATTCACCGCCCGACTTTCCTGCATTGCTTGCATACATACCCATAAGGAACTCGTAGGCATCACCAAATGCATCGATAGTATTATCCTTATAGCTACCTAGCTGTAGTTCACCTACGGCATCTAGTAGTTTTACTAGCTGCTTATTACGCTTATCGACGGTTGAGCCTAGCTTGTTACTGTTCACGTCAATGTCATCAAAAAGACCCTTTATGTCATCTTCGCTTTCAGCACCTTTAGCAGAGTTCTCGATATTTCGGAAAACTCCTGACAGCGTTTCGTTTAGATTTTCATCATTCTTAGCATTCTTACGTACATTCTCGAATAGCTCGCTTGGCAGTATATAGAACCCTTTGTCTTTAACAGTTTCGCTGCGACCAAACTCCGCTTCATCATCTTTCAACTTAGCAAAATTAAAATCACGCGGTGTTTTTGCATCGCGTAATTCTTCCGTATTAATGTAGTTAGTTAGATTTTCCGAAATAAATCGGTAGAGTAACATTCCGAGAACATACTGCTTAAAATCCCAGCCATCAACCGACCCGCGAAGGTCATTAGCAATTTTCCAGATTGTACTGTGTAGCTTTGCTCGTTCTTGTTCTTTTTTCATATCCATAGTAATAATTAAGCAAACCTAGTTAGCTCCCACCCCTTTGCGTATACAAATATTGTACCAGTAAAGTACCGTGATAACACCTTTAGAAACGGTTTTAATGCTTGTGCTTGCTGTTACATCTGTTATAGCGGAAAATGTATGGTGTTATGAAGATGGAAATGTAGATGGATAAGTATTGGTCGGAAGAAGAAGTGTTTTTAGCCGGGCGGCGCTCGCTTGGGCGGAAAGTGCCTTCAAAAAAGCTATTGGCTTACCTTGAGAAGTTTCAGAAGGACGAATTAACCACCGGCACCGTTGACCGACCAGCCAGATTTGTGGTGCAACGCGAGAGATTGGTGGCCGCGATGCGCAAAAAGCACCCAGAGTACGGCTTAAGGCAGATTGTTCGAGGCAGTAAGATGGATGTGGATGTCCAGAACTTCTGGGAGCTAGTGTTTGCCATGCACTTTATAACTCGTGAAATAGAGATTATCGCTAATATTGGGTTCGATAAATTACAAATTGCCGCCGGTTTAAGCACGACTAGGAAAATCCCGCATGCCGAATTCAAGATTGTAGGCGAACAGTTGCAACAAGAAGTAGAGCGGCCTGCGAGCCTCGGTGCCGACGAAACCAATCAGAAAGTAAGCATTGTGACTGGCGATAAGGGCGATGTGTACGCTCGATTAGCTGATGGCACAAAATATTGGATTAGTACGCTACGGGTAGACAATGACCCTTACCACTTCCTAGACTACCTTTTAAAGCACCCCGATACTTCGCTGACCGGCACGATTATTCGTACTGAAATCAAGATAGACGCCAAGTACGGCATGACCGAGCTTGTCAGGCAGTGTGGGTTTACCAAAGAGCTCCTACCGCTCAAACCTATATACTTTCCTGAGACCACCAAAACCAAAGTGCGTTTTAGGCAATCGGCCGAACTAACATCCAGGCAAATAGCCTTGCTTGCCGGTCGGGATGCGAACCGTACCAAACCGCAACACGCTGTAAAAGCCACCCTGTAATTTCAACCAAACCATCGTAACTCATCGGAGCTGAATAACAGCTCCGTTTTTGTTTGGCAAACTACAGCCATAAGCAAAGAAGGGTATGGAAATGAGTAAAGATACTGTCGAAATAAGTGATTTAGGTCTGGCTGCTGCGTTAGTGTGTCAAAGCATAAGACTTTTAGGTACACGACAAGATGACGACGGTCGTGTTCATTTTATTTTCTTAAATAACATCCACACAGAGGAAGAAATTAGGAATTACTGGAATGACAGGATGATTGTTAAAGCACGCGAATATTTTGACGCAACCAAGACGCTCAAAAATCGGATTTACTCCGAGAGATAAGAACTATGAAGCTTAGCGAAAAACATATTAAAAGCCTGCGCCCGCTGCTAAACGATTTGTGCGGCCAGGAGTTCACGGACGAACAGGTGCAAGAAGCGGGCATGGCCATAATGCGCTTCGTGATTGTTAAGGCTCAGCGACGCCGCGAACTATCAATAAATGAGGAGAATGAATATGGACAACCAGACGAACGAACCAGAGCTATCACTCAGCAATAACGAATTAGTCACCCCGCCGGATGAAATGACCTTAAACGACTTAGAAGCCATTTTGACGCATACAATTAAATACGACCGCGACAATAAGTTAATAACCTTCCTCTGCATGCTATCGGCATATACGGATGATAGCCAACTCAACGTGAGCTTTAACGCACCAAGTTCTTCGGGCAAGACCTATTTGACTACTGAGATTGCGAAGTTTTTCCCGGAGGAGGATAAGATTGAGCGTAGCGGCGCTAGTCCGACATCATTCTTTTATAGTGAAGGCAAGTTAGACAAAAAGCTTGGTGCCAAAATAGTATCGCTTGAACGGAAGATTCTGATTTTCTACGAACAGCCTAACCCCGAGTTGCAAAAGAGACTGCGGCCTGTGCTATCACACGACCAGCGCGACCTAAAGTTTAGTAATACGAACAAGGATAAAAAGGGCGCTAACCGTGCCGAGCAAACCATTATTCGCGGTTTCCCGGCTACGGTTTTCTGTTCGGCTGGATTGCAATTGGATGAACAAGAAGCTACCCGCGCCATACTTCTTAGCCCAGAAACCACAGAAGCGAAATTGAGAGAAGGTGTTCACCTGCAATTTCAGCGCAACGCAAATGGTGTGCAATTCGAAAGCGATATTGAAACGCTTCCCGACCGCATCGCGCTAATGAATAGGATAGTGGCAATACGTGACCAAAAAGTTGACGATATCATAATTACTGAGCCGGATAAAATCGAAAAACGCTTTTACGAAACATTTGCCAAGCTCAAACCGCGCCATATGCGTGATTCTGGCCACCTAATGAAACTTATCAAAGCGGTTGCCCTGCTTAACGTGTGGCACCGACGACAAGACGACGGTACGATAGTTGCTAATGAGGAAGATATAGACCATGCATTTCAGCTGTGGAGTACGGTAATTGAAAGCCAAGATTTAAACGTGCCGCCCGCCGTTATGAACTTTTACAAAAACTTCATCTTGCCTGCCTATCTTGAAAAGCAGGATGACCCTGAGGACGGAGATGATATTAGGCATGGTTTCGTTGGCTTAAGCTCCCAAGAGCTCAGCAGCTACTATATGCGCCGCGAAAGAACTACCCTAAATGATGAACACCTTCGCAAACAGATATTACCCCAATTAGTAAATAGCGGCATGGTTGCCTTTGAGCAGCCCCAGTATGGCGATAGACGTAGCAGGCATATCTTCCCTAAATGGGGTTTAGAAGAGAAAAATAATAAGTCTGACCCAAACAATGTAGGAAAAGGGGGTGGGGCTTTAGATACTCTATCTGATGCAGAGTGGAAGCAGTTCTTTGGATAAGTGGTATAATAGTTATGTTCACACCTCCAGTAAACACGCGAAAAGTGTTTTTATTTTCAGGCCTGTAAGGG
>CAYWQH010000002.1:0-138533 GCA_964460855.1 uncultured Candidatus Saccharibacteria bacterium | reverse complement strand
ATGTAAACATCTGCGTCAAATTCGGTGTGAGGCGTAATTGAACCAGGCTTACAAAGCACCTGGCCGCGTTCGATGTCGTCGCGCTCGATGCCGCGCAGCAGGATTCCGACATTATCGCCGGCCTGGCCCTGGTCGAGGTTTTTCTTAAACATTTCTACACCGGTTACCACGCTTTTGGTGGTTGGGCGGATTCCGACGATTTCAACTTCTTCGTTAACTTTAACTACGCCTTGTTCGACACGGCCGGTAGCAACCGTACCGCGGCCTTTAATGCTGAAGACGTCTTCGACAGGCATTAAGAAAGGCTTGTCGAGGTCGCGCTTGGGCTCAGGGATGTAGTCGTCCATAGCTTTAACCAATTCCATGATAGCGTCCATGTTGGCTTCGTCGCCTTCAATAGCTTTGGTGGCAGAACCTTTTACGATAGGCGCGTTGCGGTCGAACTCGTATTTTTCGAGTAGGTCGCGGATATCTTCTTCTACCAGTTCTACCAGGTCAGGGTCGGCCAGGTCCATTTTGTTCATGAAGACCAAAATGCTGGGCACGCCTACCTGCTTAGCCAAAAGCACGTGCTCGCGGGTTTGGGGCATCGGGCCGTCGGCGGCTGATACAACTAATATAGCGCCGTCGATTTGGGCGGCACCGGTAATCATGTTCTTGATGTAGTCGGCGTGGCCGGGCATGTCGACGTGGGCGTAGTGCCGCTTTTCACTTTCGTATTCCTGGTGGGAAGTAGCGATAGTAATGCCACGGGCTTTTTCTTCAGGAGCGTTATCGATTTGGTCGTAAGCCACTGGTTTATTAATATTGCTTGGCATTTTTTTAGCCAAGGTCATTGTAATGGCCGCCGTCAAACTAGTTTTACCATGGTCAACGTGCCCCATGGTGCCGACATTAACATGCGGCTTGCTGCGGTCAAATTGATCTGCCATTAGGAATCTCCTAAACCTAAGTTAGTAATAATTTTTGCATGAGGAGCAATTCACTCACACGCGATACCGCTTTAGTATAGGGAAACAGCCGTTTTATGTAAAGTGTTTTACAGCTTAGCGCAAGCTGTTTAAATCTCTATGAAAGTCTTAGTCGGGCTTTGCGGGTTTAACTGGATTCTATAAGGATAGCGCGGGTAAAGGGCTTTAAGCTGGCTGGCTTTTTTGAGTGCCGGGATTTTTGGGATCTGCTTTAATATCAGCGATTCCAGTTTGGTCTGCCAATCTACCGGTGAACGGCGGCGCAGACGAGGCAGCGGCAGGCGCATTTCGATGGCTACTACCGCCGAAATCGTCCAGGCCTGGAGCGTTTCGGGATGGTTGGTGCTATTTACGATTAGGTCCGGCAAAGCATTCTTGGGGTCGTTTTGGTCAATATGCAACTTAAGTAACACTTTACCTAACGCATCAACGTGTATAAATTCCGGGTAGTATTCGCAGCGGCGAACGACGTTTAAAAGCCGGTTATCCAGCTGGGTAGCCAGCTTATTAAAACCATAGCGCCGCAAGCCTTTTGAAACGTCATAAGTTTCTTTGGGCCAAGTGGTGTAACTGCCGTGGTAATCCCAAAACGGCACCAAGGATGCCTGGCTGAGCGACCGGCTGCGGATGCCGGCATCGGTTAAAAACTCTTTACTGAATATCATCGTTACTATACCGCTGATATATTTTTGCCGGCTGTTACTCTCTAAGCCTTTAAAAAAGTTGCTGTCCAGCAATGTCGCCGGGTTGGCAGTCAGGGTTTTAATGGCCCGTGGCTTGGTATCGGGACCGATATCCATGCCCAGGGCAAAATACTCGTGCTCGGGCATCCATAAATTTTCTATGACTTCCGAGCGCAACTGGCGTGCTTTAAATTGCAGTTCATAACGTTGGGCGTTTAACAGTTTGGCAGCCAGGATCAAAGCGTCGTAGGCATAACCTTGGACTTCTATTGACGCGATATGGCTTCGATGATTGGCCAGCTGGCCGTCGGCGTGGACATAAAATTCTTTACTATCCTTCCATACTTGGTTTTCTATGCCGCGCTTATTTAAAGCTTTATAAGAAACCATCCGCATCGGTGATGTATCGATATTATGGATTATCCAATCTACGGCTGCCTGCATGGCTTGTTGCATCGTTGCTTGGGAGCCGTCGTAACGGGTTACTTTATATTTTAAAATGCTGCGTCCGTAGCGGCGGACATAACGGCAAAGGCAGCGTACGAATAATGGCGTGGCATCTACCGATCCGTAATAGCGCAAATATTCCTGGGTGCCGCCCCAGCGGTCAGCCAGCTGCTCCAGGATTTTTTGGCTGGTAGCGTCCAACTCATGGCCGTCGACATTTATGCTACGGAATTCGTGGTGGATTTTACCGGGCTCTTCTTCGTTATCAAGGTTATGCCGCAATCCCTGCAAACCAGCCAGCGATAACAATATAACTCTTACCAACTTAGGCGCGAATGGCAATAAATCTTCGGCTACTTCCAGTGAATCGCGCCCGAAAACGGCGCCCTTAAAAAGCCGGTCGGCGCTGGCGTAAACACCTAGCCCGCTTTGCGAAACAACTAAATCCAGAGCCTCTTTGGCCTTGAGCGGCCGTTGCGAGTTTGCCATCTTTACACACCTTTAAAATACTATCAGCCTCAAAGTATAAGCGTTAGTTTTACTTAAGATCAAGTGTCTTTTTGGGTTTATTTATTTTTAGCGATGATTTCTTGGGCAACGTTGTTTGGAACATCGGCATAGTGGTCGAGTTCCATGCTGCTGCTGGCCCGACCCTGGGTCATGCTTCGCAGGTTGGTGGTGTAGCCGAACATTTCACCCAAAGGCACGAAAGCCGTTATTTGTTTAATGCCGTTTTGCAAGTCTTCCATGCTTTCGACGCGTCCGCGCTTACTATTTAAGTCGCCTATAACGTCACCCATTGAAGCTTCAGGTGTTACGACTACTACTTTCATTATTGGCTCCAGCAAAACAGGAGCGGCTTTTCTAAATCCTTCTTGGAGGGCGATTGAACCAGCGATTTTAAAGGCCATTTCCGAAGAGTCAACATCGTGGTAGGTGCCGTCGTAAAGCTCTGTCTTTACATCTACAACCGGGTAACCAGCCAGGACGCCATTACTCATTGCTTCTTCAATTCCGGCTTTAACGGCTGGAATATATTCGCTGGGAATGGAGCCGCCTTTAATACTGTTTATGAATTCAAAACCTTTGCCTTGTTCGTTTTGGCTGAGACGAATCCAAACATGGCCGTACTGGCCGCGGCCGCCGCTTTGGCGGATAAATTTGCCTTCTTGCTCGACCCCGTCTTTACGGACTGTTTCGCGGTAAGCTACCTGCGGCTGGCCAATGTTAGCTTCGACACTGAATTCGCGCTTCATGCGGTCGACAATAATATCAAGATGTAATTCGCCCATGCCGCTAATAATCGTTTGGCCGGTCTCGTTATCGGTTTTAATGCGGAACGTCGGGTCTTCTTCGGCCAGCCGCTGAAGCGCCAAGCTCATTTTTTCCTGGTCGGCCTTGGTTTTAGGCTCGATAGCGATACTAACAGGCGGTTCAGGGAATTTGATGCTTTCCAGTACGATCGGATTAGCCTGGTCGGTTAAAGTATTACCGGTTGTAGTGCCCTTAAGGCCTACAATTGCGGCTATATCGCCCGCCCCGACTTCGGTAACATCTTCGCGGTTATTAGCCTGCATACGTACAATGCGCCCAACCCGCTCTTTTTCACCAGTTGAACTGTTTAATATATAGCTGCCGGCAGTTACTTTGCCGCTGTAAACCCTAAAGAAAGCCAGTTTGCCAACAAAAGGGTCGGTTGCTATCTTGAAAGCCAGTGCTGCAAACGGATCGGCGTCGGTGGGTTTGCGCTCTATTTCGTCCCCGGTCTTAGGGTCAACGCCCCAGGTGCTGCTCCGGTCCAGCGGGCTCGGCAAGTAATCAACCACGGCATCGAGTAGTTTTTCTACGATTACGCCGCGGCCATCGCCGCCACTTACAGCAAAGAATTGCCCAGATAATACAGCTGTTCGGATAGCTTGCTTTACTTCGGCTTCGCTCAAGCCTTCTTCACCAACTTCGAAAAACTTTTCTAGAATCGCTTCGTCTTCGGCAACGGCGTTTTCGATTAATAAACTTCGGTATTTTTTAACCTGGTCGAGCATATCTGCGGGGATTTCACCTTCAATCAGTTCTTTGTCGGTAAATTCTTTGTAGGTGTAACTCTTCATAGTTACCAGGTCGACGATACCATTAACGCTCTGCTCGAAACCTATCGGCAGGTGTATCGGGAAAGCCCTTTTATTTAAGCGATGGTGGATTGATTCGAGGCTCTTATAAAAATCGCCGCCGGTCTGGTTGATTTTATTTATAAAACAAATACGCGGCACGCCGTACTTATCGGCCTGGCGCCAGACTGTTTCGGATTGGCTTTCGACGCCCATTTTGCCGTCAAAAACAGTTACAGCGCCGTCTAGCACACGTAAGCTTCGCTCCACCTCCACGGTAAAGTCGATATGGCCGGGAGTATCTATAATATTGATTTTGTGGTCTTTCCAAAAGCACGTAACAGCCGCGGCAGTAATAGTAATGCCGCGTTCTTTTTCCTGGGCCATCCAGTCGGTAGTGGTTTCGCCTTCATGAACGGCGCCGATTTTATGCTTCAGCCCGGTGCGGTAAAGAATACCTTCGGTAGTTGTAGTTTTGCCGGCATCAATATGGGCAATAATGCCGATATTGCGGACGTCTTTTAATTCATACTTTTTTTCAGCCATAAATTATCCTTAATTAAAAGTTGGGTAGAGTTCCCGTTTCACACAATTTCACACCTATAAATATAGGTATCTTTCAACCATAAGATTATACACGAATAGTAACAGATTGCTACTAGTGCCGGGCAGTCGTACGGTGCATATAGCTATAACCATATACAGCGGCTAGCGTAGTTGCAGCTAAAGCTTCAACTATTCTTTGATGCCTTAGAATAAAGCTTTCTGGCGTGCTTTGTGCTTGCCTTGCCCTATCCAAAGCCATAGGCAGACCCACATCATCCGAAGTAGTTACGTCTTCTGAAAGTGGGTATGGATATAGTTCGGTATGATGATTCCGGTCCATCATAACCTCCATTTATATAATTTGGTTTAAGAAGTTGTTGCGAGCTTCTTACGCCGAACTATACGCCGTTTTTGCTTGTTGTAAAGAATTATTATGTGCGGGCGAAGTGCGCGAATGCTCTATTGGCTTCGGCCATGCGGTGGGTGTCTTCTTTTTTCTTTACGGCAGTGCCGGTGTTGTTGTAAGCGTCAACAAGTTCTAATGCGATGCGGTCTTGCATACTCATGCCTTTGCGGCTGCGGGCAGCTTCGACAAACCACATAGTGGTTAAGTGCTGCTGGCGCTGGCCTTTTACTTCGAAAGGAATCTGGTAGTTAGCTCCGCCAACCCGGCGGGAGCGGGTTTCGATATGCGGTTGGATGTTCTTAAAGGCCTGGTCGAAAACTTCGATAGGGTTCTGGACTTTTAGCTTATCGGCGGCAGTTTGCATGCCGCCATAAACCAGCCGTTCGGCGGTTTGTTTTTTACCGTCTTGCATTACCCGGTTAATCAGCTTGGTAACTTGCTTGCTGTTATAGATGCGGTCGGGAGCGACTTCGCGGACTAAGGATTTGGTGGTTTTACGCGGCATTACTTACCTTTCTTGGCTCCGTATAAACTGCGGCCCTGCTTACGGTTTTGGACGCCTTGGAGGTCGAGGCTGCCGCGGACAATATGGTAGCGCACACCTGGAAGATCAGGTACCCGGCCGCCGCGGACCAATACTACGGCGTGTTCTTGCAGGTTGTGGCCTTCGCCGCCGATGTAGGCCCATACTTCGTGGCCGTTAGTTAATCGGACACGGGCTACTTTGCGCAGCGCCGAGTTGGGCTTTTTAGGCGTTTTGGTAGTTACACGGACACAAACGCCCCGTTTAAACGGCGCCGGCTTTTCGTATTGCTTGGTTTTAAGATTATTAACCACGCGCTGCAGCGCCGGGGATTTAGTTTTGTTCCGGCTGCTGCTGCGTGACTTGCGTACTAGTTGGTTTATAGTTGGCATTTAGTTCCTTACATTAACACTTTTACTCTGTTGCGTCAATTTCGTCGCTATTCGGTTCGTCTTTGATTACGCCGGTTCCAACCGGAATTCGGCGGCCCAGGATTACGTTCTCTTTCAGGCCGTAAAGGTGATCGACTTTACCGCTGGTGGCTGCGGCAATCAGTACCCTGGTGGTGTCCTGGAATGATGCGGCACTCAAGAATGAATCGGTACTTAAGCTGGCTTTGGTGATACCCAGCAGAAGTTGGTTGTATTTGATGGGCTTTTTCTTGTTATGGGCAATTTGCTGGTTGGCTTCGACAACCGCTAATTTGCTGACAATATCGCCAGTAACAAATTCGCTGTCGCCGGCATCCTCGATTTGGACGCGGCTGAACATTTGCCGGACAATTACTTCGAGGTGCTTGTCGGCGATGTTTTGGCCCTGGCTGGCAAATATATGCAGGATTTCATTCATGATGTAGCGCTGGGTAGGTTCGACACCTTGCAGGCGCATTAAGTCATGAAGATTAATTGAACCGTTGGTCAGGCGCTGGCCGGCTACGACTTTGTCGCCGTCGGCAACATGAAGCTGTTTAAAGCCGGGGATTTCGTAGCGCATCACGCTTTTACTGGTTGGCGTGATGGTGAGTTTGCTGGTTTTAACTGAAACTTTGCCGGACATTGGGGCCACAAGAGCATTGCTTTCGTCGTCGGCAGCGGCCAATAAATCACCAATTGCTACTTCGGTTCCGTTAGCTATGCGCGGGGTGCGGCCTTCGAGGGCCAGGTTAACGCTTTCGTGTTCGTCGGCGGTTACCTGGACTACATAGTGGTCGCCTTCTTCCCAGGCGCTGGCCGTGCCGGCAATATCGGTTAAGTAAGCTTGGCCTTTTGGCTGGCGGACTTCCAACAACTCTTCGACACGCGGTAAGCCACGGGTGGCGTCGTCACTAATGGTAGCGGCGCCGGCGCGGTGCTTTGAGTCCAAGCTAAGCTGGGTGCCTGGTTCGCCGATACTTTGGGCGGCAATGACGCCGATCGGGTAAGATTCATCTACCAGCCGGCCGGTAGCCAGGTCGATGCCATAGCTCTTGCGGCTGACACCGCGGACGCTGGCGCAAGACAGGACGCTCATGATTTTAACGGAATCGATTGCTTCGTCGGCATCGATTTTTTCGGAAATCTCTCGGGTTATTAACTCACCGGCTTTGACGTGCTTTTTAATATTCTCGGCCGCAAACCGGCCTTCTAGCCGCGAGCCGAAAGCAATGTCTATCTCTTTAGAATCGCTGCGGTAAACCGGAAAACCGGGGTCCTCGGCATCTTGTTCGATTGTAAATACGTCTTGGGCAACGTCTACTAAACGGCGGGTCAAGTAGCCGGAATCGGCCGTACGCAAGGCTATGTCAATTAACGCTTTGCGCGTTCCGCGGGTAGCCGTAAAGTATTCCAGCGGCGTCAAACCGTTTTTATAGTTGCTTCGTACCGGAAGTTCGATTGAACGTCCGGTTGTATCATCGAAAATACCCAGCATTCCTACGGAGTTTTTCATCTGGCTGATATTTCCACGGGCGCCACTGGCGACGGCGATGGACATGGTAGTGTCTTCGTCTTTAAATTGGTCGGCCAAGGCAGTTTGTACTTTACTGTCGATGTCTTGCCAACAATCCACTGTTAAGCGGTAGCGCTCTTCTTCGGTAATGAAGCCGGCTTCGTATTGCTGGCTTATTTCGGTAGCCCGTTTTTCGCCTTCGGCTAAAATGGTTGGCAACTCCTTTAGGTCCGAAAAGTCTGTCATTCCCATGCTCAATCCGGAAAGGGTGGCATAGGAGAAACCTAAATCTTTAAGGTCGTCGGCAATTTCGGCCGTCTTATCCTGGCCATATGTGGCGTATGTCAGTGACATTACGCCTGCCAGGCGTTTTTTGGTCATAGCTTCGTCCTGGAACGGGAAATCCGCCGGGAATATTTCATTGAAAAGTAACCGGCCTACGGTAGTTTCGCGGACTTCGCCGCGGAATGGTACACGGACCCGGCTTTGCAGCTCGATAGAGCCGTTATCAAAGGCCATGATTACTTCGTCGATGTCGACATATGAGCGAATATCTTTCTGTACCTCGTTAGGTCGTTCGTAGGTCATGTAGTAACAACCCAAAACGATATCTTGCTCGATGTGTAAGATTGGCGAGCCGTCGGCAGGTTTCAGCAGGTTCTTATTGGCAGCCATGATGTCGCGGGCTTCGGCCTGGGCTTCGTCGGACAATGGCAGGTGGACGGCCATTTGGTCGCCGTCGAAGTCGGCGTTAAAGCCTTTACATACCAAGGGGTGCAACTGGATAGCTTTACCTTCGATAAGTACTGGCTGGAAAGCTTGGATGCTTAAACGGTGCAAGCTTGGCGCCCGGTTAAGCAGCACGAATTTACCTTTGATTACTTCGCCAAGGGCGTCCCAAACTTCGGCTTCGCCGGTTTCGATCATGCGGGTGGCGCTGCGGATATTGTGGGCCAGTTCCTGTTCGATAAGCCTTCCTATAACGAAAGGTTTGAATAATTCGAGGGCCATCATCTTTGGCAGGCCGCACTGGAACATTTTTAATTCCGGGCCGGCAACGATTACCGAACGGCCGGAATAGTCTACGCGCTTACCAAGTAAGTTCTGGCGGAAACGGCCTTGCTTGCCTTTGAGCATGTCGCTAAGGCTCTTTAAGCGTCGGCGCTGGCCGGTCGAGGCTACAGCGCGGCCGCTGCGGGCATTGTTATTATCAATTAGAGCATCCACGGCTTCTTGCAGCATTCGCTGCTCGTTGCGGCGGATAACTTCGGGAGCATTCAATTCAATAAGTTTTTTTAATCGGTTATTGCGGTTAATTACCCGGCGGTAAAGGTCGTTTAAGTCACTGGTGGCAAACCGGCCGCCGGTAAGCTGCACCATCGGGCGCAGGTCTGGAGGGATAACCGGCAATACGCTAAGGCACATGCTGTCGGGCTTAATGCCGGCCCGCTGCATGCTTTCCAGCAAGCGCAGGCGCTTCATGATTTTCTTTTTGCGCTGGCCTTTGGCTTCTTCGGCTTCGGCCGACAAATCTTTAATTAGCTGGTCGAGGTTGACTTCTTCCAGCAAGCGCTTAAGGGCTGAGCCGCCCATGCCGACGGTAATGATCTTTTGCATGTCGTCGGGCAGGTTACGGTATTCGGTTTCGCTCATCAGTCGCATTTTTTCGAGGCTGTCAATTTGGGCTTTGTAAACTTCGAAGTCTTTAACCAACTCTTCTAATTCAGCGGTCTGCATTTCGGCTAGGGCTTTGACATTCGCCTCTTCCTTAGCGGCTTCAGCTTCGAAACGGGCTTTGATAGCTTCTTGGGCGGCGGCAAATTCGGCCTCTTTATCGGCAAACATTTTGTCGCGCTTTTCGGTATCAACGACTTGAACTATGTAACTGGCGAAATATGCGACGCGCTCCAGGTTTTTGACGGTCATGCCTAATAGCAGGCCGATAGCGCTGGGCGTACCGCGCAGGAACCAAATATGGGCAACAGGGCTGGCCAGGCTGATATGTCCCATCCGCTCGCGCCTAACAATGCTTTTAGTAACTAGCTCGCCGTTTTTATCGACGGCCGCTTCGCGGCTGCGCACGCCTTTATATTTGGCGTCATGCGGGTTGATATCTTTTACCGGCCCGAAGATCCGTTCGCAGAACAGCCCGTCGCGCTCCGGCTTTTGGGTGCGGTAGTTAATGGTTTCGGGTTTTGTAACTTCTCCATAGCTCCATTCCAGGATGTCTTCCGGGCTGGCCACGGCCAGCCTGACGGCATCAAAGTCAGCTATATTCGTGCCTGTATTGTAGCGTCGCATTAGGCCGCCTCCTTCTCTTCATCCCCGTCTACAGCGACAAGCTCGCTCTCGTCGGGGCCAAATTCGTTTTCAATTTCTTCGATTACGGCAAATTCATCGCCGATTGCTTCTTCGGTTACGTCCAGGCCCTGGTTTTCGGCCGGGGCTTCGAGGGCGTCATCGGTAATATTCTTGGCTTCATCCTTGATGTTTTCGGCCAGTACGGCTTCGGCGTCAATTACCTGGTTTTCGGTAATCAGGTCGACTTTCATGCCTAAGCCTTGCAGCTCTTTAACTAATACGTTAAAGCTTTCCGGTACTTTAGGCCCTTGGATTTCGGTGCCTTTGATGATGCTTTCGTAGGCTTTGGCCCGTCCGTATACATCATCGGATTTAATAGTCAGCATTTCTTGCAATGTATTTGAAGCGCCGTAAGCTTCCAGCGCCCACACTTCCATTTCGCCGAAACGCTGGCCGCCGTTTTGGGCTTTACCGCCCAATGGCTGCTGGGTAACCATGGTGTACGGCCCGGTGGAGCGGGCGTGGATCTTGTCGCTGACCATGTGGTTCAGCTTAATCATGTACATGGCGCCCACCGTGGTGCGCTCTTTAAACGATTCGCCGGTTCGGCCATCAAACAACTGTTGCTTGCCGTCTTCGGGGAAGCCGGCTTCTTTAAGCAGGTCGCGGATTTTTTCGATTGGCACGCCGTTAAAGGCCGGACTGACAACTTTCATGCCCAATGCCTGGGCGGCCATGCCTAAGTGGGTTTCAAACAACTGGCCGACATTCATACGCGAAGGCACGCCCAGCGGGTTTAAGATGATATCGATTGGCGATCCGTCTTCTAAAAATGGCATGTCCTCGGCCGGCAGGATGCGGGCGATAACACCTTTATTTCCGTGCCGTCCGCCGAGCTTGTCGCCGACGGCGATTTTGCGCATTTGGGCCACAAAGACCTGGATTTGCATTATTACCCCGGCTTTTAGTTCGTGGCCGTTAGCCCGAGAAAAGACCTTAACGCCTACAACTTTGCCGTGCTTACCGTTGCTCATGCGCTGCGAAGTATCGCGGACTTCTTTGGCTTTTTCGCCGAATATCGCCCGAAGCAGGCGCTCTTCGCTGGACAATTCTTGTTCACCTTTAGGCGTAATTTTACCTACCAGGATGTCACCGGGATGGACTTCGGCGCCGATGCGTACGATGCCGTCTTCGTCCAGGTGGCGCAGGGCTTCCTCGGAAACGTTAGGAATATCGCGGGTCACAATTTCGGGTCCAAGTTTGGTTTCGCGGACTTCGGTCATATAGTCAACTATATGAACGGACGTTAGCGTGTCGTCTTCGACCAGCCGCCGCGAAATAATGATGGCATCTTCGAAGTTATAGCCGCTCCATGGCATAAAAGCTGCCAGCAGGTCTTTACCGAGAGCTAACTCGCCGCCTTGGATGCTCATACCTTCAATCAGTACATCACCGGCTTTTACCTTATCGCCGCTATTAACAACAACCGATTGGTTGATGCTGGTGCCTTCGTTGCTGCGGATAAAGTGCTGCGGTTCGTAGGTGCGGGTGTGTTTTTTGTATTTAACTTGTACTTCGTCGGCTGTAGCTTTGATCACTTCGCCGGCTTCATCGGCTAAAACAACCTGGCCGGTGTTGCGGGCGGCTACTTCTTCCAATCCGGTACCGACAATCGGGCTTTCCGGCTGGATCAGTGGCACCGCCTGGCGCTGCTGGTTGCTGCCCATCAAACTTCTATAAACGTAGTTCTTTTCAATAAACGGAATCAAACCGGCGCTGGAGCCGATAGTTTGGCTTAAGCTGGCGTCCATATGGGTAACGATATTAGCGTCCACTTCTTCGGATACTAACCGGTTACGGGCGCTTACACGGTCTTCTTTAAAGTAACCGCTGTCATCGATTTCATTACCGGCGCCGGCAATTACGACTTGCTCTTCTTCGGCGGCATCCAAGTATACGATTTTAGTGGTTACTGTGGCTTTAACCGGCCAGGTGGCCTGCTTTTTATTGGCGGCCAGTTTTTTGGCGTCTTCGGCAGTAATTTTGCTGCCTTTTCGGACTATAACTTTGCCTTTTTCGTCTTCCAGGCCAACGGCTGCGATGTGGCCGGCGGCGTCTTTAGCGGTTACAGCGTTAATTACTTGGCGGTAAGGCGTTTCGATAAAGCCGTATTCATTAATATGGGCAAAAGATGCCAGGTTCAAAACCAATCCGATGTTGGCGCCTTCCGGCGTTTCGACCGGGCAGATGCGGCCGTAGTGGGTGGCATGGGCGTCGCGGACTTCAAAGCCGGCCCGTTCGCGGCTCAAGCCGCCGGGACCCATCGAACTTAAGCGGCGCTTGTGGGCTAATTCGCTTAACGGGTTGATTTGGTCCATGAATTGGCTCAGCTGGGAGCTGGCGAAGAATTCGCGCACTGCCGCTACAACCGGGCGGGCATTAATTAACTGGGCCGGCGTAACGGTTTCTATTTCGCTCATGCTCATGCGGTCTTTGGCGTTGCGCTCCATGCGCAGCAGCCCAATACGGAACTGGCGCTGGACTAATTCGCCAACCAATTTAACGCGGCGGTTTGCCAAGCTGTCGATGTCGTCCGGCAAATCTTGGGTAACGTTAAGCCGTATAACCTCCGCAATAATGGCTACTAAATCTTCCAGGCGCATAACCCGGTTATCGATTGTATTTTCCACTTTAAGGTCTAATCGCTTGTTGATTTTATAGCGGCCTACACGGCTAAAATCGAAACGTTTGAAGTTATAGAACATATTTTCTAATAAACTGCGGGCGTTATCGACGGTTGCCAAATCGCCAGGCCGCAAACGGCGGTAAACTTCAATCAAAGCTTCGTTAGCACCTTTGGTGGGGTCTTTATCGATAGTTGCCTGGATATGGCTGGCCTTGCCCTGGTCGACATGCTTGAAGGCATCAATAATCTGGGCTTCGGTCATGCCTAAAGCCTTTAGTAAAGTAGTTACGGGAATTTTACGCTTGCGGTCGATCTTAACGTAGATCGCGCCGTTAGCGGCGGTTTCAAATTCCAACCAGGCACCCCGGCCGGGAATAACTTTAGCGCCGTACAAATTTGCCGCCCCGTGCAGGTCGGCCGTAAAGAATACTCCGGCACTGCGGATTAGCTGGCTTACCACTACACGCTCGGCGCCATTAATTACGAACGTACCGCGGCTGGTCATCCACGGGTAGTCGCCTAAATAAATTTCTTGTTCTTTTACTTCGCCGGTAACTTTGTTAGTAAGTTCTATTGTCGCTTTAAGCGGAGCTTCATAACTTACGTTGTTTTCCCGAGCCTCGCCCTCGCTAAGCTTTGGCTCTTCGAAATGATAATCTTTGAAACGGATACTCAGCTTTTGACCGGTGTAATCATCGATCGGGCTGATTTCCGCTAGTAATTCTCCCAGACCTTCTTCGACAAACCACTGGAATGACCGGTTTTGGTGGTCCACCAGGTTTGGCAGGTCGAGGATATCTTCTTGTTTGGTAAAGTACGTGCGCTTTAAAACGCTGCTGGTTTTTGATGCCATAAAACAGCAACACTCCCTACATATTATTAATTGCTATCGCTTGCTTACGCGAAGCCCACTACATCTGTCGTCAATTCAAAAAACTTAGCCACAAATACACGACAAAGTACACTACTTCTTGTACTTAGTTTACAGGCTGGACCAGTTCAGGTCAAGCAATTTGACGGATAAATTACGATCTTTTAATACTGGCGCGTATTTGGCCGATTTCGGCGGACATCCTGATTTGCGGTAATTTGTATTCACCTATGCGAAAAACAAGATCGGCGGGTTGCGGTAATACCGGTTCGAAGCCGGCGTGCAATGCTGCCTGGTAAGTGCTGCTTTCCGGATAATTAAATACATCGGTTACCGCTAGCTTGCCGTCTTTAAAAGGTGCCGAAGCGGCCTGGAACAGCTGGCTGCCAACTTGCATATTGGCGATAATTGAATCAAGAGATCCAAAGTAGCAATTAGCCGGCGCGCCAACTACCTTAAGCACTTTATTTGGGTAAGACGGTGTGGTTTTGGCCATTCCCCAATCCTGTTGATTGAACCAGGCAAAATAATAAACGGCCCGATGGCCCAGCGATTCAATAACATTTATTTGTCTGGCCCTGACAAGTTCTTCGTTGGTTTCATCAAACAGCTCACGGCGAACCGTTCCATTTTCTAGCGCCTTGAGCTCACGTTCCAATAAATTGCTCCAACTCACGCCCAATACGTGGCTAAGCCGACGGGCAATTTCCAAGGTCTTTTTTTCTGGCTGGGGCCCTTCGAATCGTTCGATGTGTAGCGGTAGACGCGTACGTTTCTCACTCATAGGCCAATATTATCAAATGTTAGCGTTTGTCCAGGATTTTATCGATCAAACCATACGCTTTGGCTTCTTTGGCGTCCATCCAGTAATCGCGGTCGACATCAACTTCGATTTTCTTGATGGTCTGGCCGGTGTTTTTGGCTAAGATTTGATTGATTTTTTCTTTTACCCGCAGTGATTCTCGAAGCGTAATTTCTAAATCGCTGATTTTGCCTTGGGCGCCGCCGCTAGGCTGGTGAATCATAACTTTGCTGTTAGGCAGCAGCAACCGTTTGCCCTTGGTGCCGGAGCTCAAAAGCACGGCTCCCATGCTAGCCTGTAAGCCAATGCCAACCGTTTGGATATCGCATTTAATAAATTGCATTGTGTCGTAAATGCCCATGCCGTCATATACGCTGCCGCCAGGGCTGTTAATGTAAAAAACTATATCTTTGTCCGGGTCCTGGTTTTCGAGGAATAACATCTGGGCAACGATGGCATTAGCCGTTTGTTCGTTTACGTCCGTGCCTAAAAAGATGATGCGGTCGCGCAGCAAACGGCTGTATATGTCATACACCCTTTCGAAGCGGCCTTCTTGTTCTATAACCGTTGGTATAACCATACATCTAGTTTACTTTAATTGGCACTCGCACGTCAAGAGTGCCAGCAACGGGGTTGATAAAATATACCTTTTATGGTATTTTTAGCCTAATTATGCAACCAATTGGCAGGATTAGCGGGAAGATCGACAGGTTTGCCGAAAGAGAAGCTTTTAGACATGCCCGCAATCATTATCCTGATATTGAACTAAACGAGAATGCGCTAAATTCTTTCCGCAAAAGTTATCGCGCATTAGCAGCTGCTGGTTCTTTATTTGCTAGTACTACTTTGATGATTGAAACTGTGCCCGCTGATCCACGGATATATATCGGAACAGCACTGGTTAGCGGCGGATTGGCAGTAAAAGGTTTAGGCCATGGGCTTGGCGCAGTCTGGAGAACTCACGAGATTGCTTATCCGTCGTCGCCTGAGACCGGAGCAGAACCTAATCCCCAATCTACTGTTGAGCCTGACGCGGAGCCATTAATGCGCGTTGAGCTCGACTAGCCGATTAATTGTTTTCTCAGTCATAAGCTGATTCGTAATTTCCCGCTGGTTTTCGGGCTTGGCAAGCTCGGCTTGCATTTGCGGGTCGCTATATTGCTGCCTTAACGCGTCAAGGCGGATTTCCAGTTCTTCGGGCGTTACGAATATTTTCTCAAGCTCGGCAATTTCGCTTAATGCCAGGCCGGCTTTGACCCGCAATACGGCGTCCGGTTTATGGCGGGCCCGGTGTTCCTCTTCGTTGATGCCTTCCATATCCAGGTGCTCCTGCCAGGTCTGGCCGCGGTAAACCAGGTTGCGCTTTTCTTCTTCTTCCATATGCAAAACCTGGTCTTCGACCAAACTGTCCGGGATGGTTACTACGGTATTGTCGGCCAGGGCTTTTACCAGGGCGTTATCGTAAGCCTGCTTGGCTTGGTTCTGCCGCTCGCTCGTAAGCTGTTGTTTGACGTCTTTTTTAAGCTCGGCCAGTGTTTTAAAAGGTCCGGCTTTGGCGGCAAGGGCATCATCGGCGGCCGGTTTATTAAGCTCTTGCACTTTCACGGCTTCGGCCTCAAAAGTTACTTCTTTGCCCTGCAATGCCTGCAACCCATAGTCTTTAGGGAAATTGAGTTTAAATGTTTTTTTGTCGCCTTTTTTAACGCCTATTAAATTGTCTTCAAACCCGGGTATAAATGTATTGCTGCCCAGCAGCAGCGGATAGTCTTTACCGGAAGCGCCGCTTACCGGTTTGCCCTGGCTGTCTTTACCTTCAAAATCGATCCATACTTCGTCGCCCTTTTTTGCGGCCCGCTCCACTTCTTGTTTTTCGGCCATCCGGACGCGCAGGTTTTCGATTACGTCGTTTACATCGGCGGCAGTAACTTGAGCAACCGGCTTTTCTACTTTCAGGTCTTTATAATTCGGCAAGTCGATTTTACCGATAGCCTCAACTTCGACTTCCATTTCTAAAGCCGTAAACGGTACGAATTTTTTTAAATTGACTGTCGGGTTGCCAACCGGCCGAAGCCGTTCGTTTTTAATAGCCCGGTTGTACAGCGCATTAGCCGCGTCATCCAGGAATTCCTGCTGCATCACCTGGGGGCCAACTTGTTTTTCGACTATATTCAGCGGCGCTTTGCCCGGCCGGAAGCCCGGCGCTTTAATGCCGGGCGCCAAACGGCGCAGTACATGCTGTTTAATTTCGTCCAGTTCAGATTGCTCCGCTTGGATATTAAGCAATACTAAAGTATCGCTTTTAGCTTCTCGGCTCACTTTCATTATTTATATTATAAACCAATGTCAGAATCTTGGTGCTGGGCGGCAATAATTGAGATTAACCGTTCCAGCCCGTGTTCTTCTTCGTGGCCGGTCTGGAGCTCGCGAAGTTTAAAGCGCTGGTTCTGCAACTCCTGCTCGCCTATAACCATAATGTACTTTATTCCTTGTTTGTCGGCCCAGCGGATTTGTTTGTCCAATTTTCCGCCATCGGAATTAATGGCAACGCGGATGCCTTCGGCTCGCATTTGTTCGGCAATTGGTTGGACCGCGTTATAAATATCGCCTGCCAAAAGAATGGCCACATCGGTTTCGGGGCGCAGTTTTGGCAATAAGTTATGGGCCATTAAAAAGTTCTGCAGGGTTACATCTCCCATGCCAAAGCCAACTGTAGGCACCGTTTCTACGCCAAACTGGCCCACCAGGCCGTCGTAGCGGCCGCCGCCGAACATCGAGCGGTTGTTGTCGGGATGCTTGTCGAAGACTTCAAAAACGATATCGGTATAGTAATCAAATCCCCGCATCAGGCCCATGTTAAATGCAACGTTAGTGCTGCCGCCGGCTTTTAGCATTTCGATAAGCTTTTTAAGGTTTTGGACTGAATCATGGCTTTGGATGTCTGAAGGCAAGTCACTTATATGCCTGGCGTTTAGCGAATCCATTATTTTTTCCAACAGTCCGGCATCGCGCTGGCCTGGGCTGAGCAAGGCGTCCACCAGGGCTACGAATTCGTCGTGGGGGATTTTGTCCAACCTATCGGCTAAACGCATCAGAGTCGTAACCTGGGTATCTTCCAGCCCGAAATATTCGTGCATCATGTAGTTAACCAGCTTGCGGCTATTTACACGGATTTCGTACATATCGCGCTTGGCTTTAAAAGCCTGCAAAATGCTATCGGCTACCTGTATAACTTCGTGGTCGGCATTTAGGTTATCTACGCCGAATATATCTATATTTAATTGCCAGAATTCGCGGAGCCGGCCTTTTTGCGGCCGTTCGTAGCGCCATAATAATGGTATCGAATACCATCTCAGAGGATAAGATAGTTCTTGCCTTTTAGCGGCTACCATGCGGCTGACACTGGGAGTCATTTCGGTTCGCAGCGTTACGCTGCGGTCGCCGCGGTCTGTAAAAGTATAAGTTTGTTCGGTAATAATCTCTTCGTTGCCTTTTACCAAATATAAATCCGTTGGCTCCAACGCCGGCGAATCGTATTCTTCGTATCCGTAACTTTCCACCACTTTGCGGATAGTCGAAAACATGTATTTTTGGATACGCTTGTCGATAGGGTAAAAATCTCGGGCGCCTTTATAGGGCTGGGTGCTTAAGCTCATTGCTTGAGATTATAACGCTTTTTGCCGCTCTATGCTCCTCGAGGCCAATTTATGCTATTTTAAGGGCAGTAATATCGGATAAATTCATGTCTCATGCAAATAGTAAACAATTGACCCCGGCATTTGACCTTTTCGGCAAAAGCCTGGAGCGGGTCCGTGAAAATCTGAATGTATTCAGCATTGTATACCTGATATCGGCGGCCACAACTTTGTGGCAGATTTACGCCCAGCATCATGGGCATACCGCAAATGGCGCCAGCCAGGCTATTGCCGATGCCGGCGCAGTGGTCGGCTTAAAATCAGATACGGCCGTAGGCGCGGCCGTTGCAGTCGTTGCCGTATTAGTAATCGCGAACCTGATCGCCACCTTGTGGCAGTTCATATTAGCGCTGCGCTTAGCGCATGGCAAAAATCCAGGATTTAGTGATATCTGGAAAGAATTTACCGCCAAAGGGCTCAAACTGCTTGTTCTGCTAGTTGTAATTTCAGTGTTAGTGATAATTGGTTTTATAGCTTTTATTGTTCCGGGATTAATCGCGCTTAGAATGCTGTTTTACGCTCCATATATAATGCTGGACCAAAACGTTGGAGTTGCCGAGGCAATGCGCCGGAGCCGGAAACTAACTGAAGGCAATTGGGGCGCGGTTTATGGAATTATTCTTGTGGGGATAGTTCTTGGATTCTCCGGATTTATCCCTTATGCTGGTCCGGCCATACAGCTAGTATTGGCCGCAATTTATTCTGTAGCGCCAGCGCTGCGTTATTACGAGCTGAAATAATAAATCGCTAACGCGGCGGTTCGGACCCTTCGATGCGTAGCCTACCGCCTACATACTCAGGACTATTCGACTCGGCTTGGTTTACCATGAGCGAGGCTCGATTTATCGAGCCGAGTCGAATGGTGGGCGAGAAAGGACTTGAACCTTCACGTCTTGCGACACTAGCTCCTAAGGCTAGCGTGTCTACCAATTTCACCACTCGCCCGAGCAGTAATTTTAAACCACCTAATAGTATTACTTTTTACGGTAAAAATGAAGTTCGGCGTCGCCGTACGATTTGACGCTGAGTTCTTCGAATAAATCTGTAGGGACTTTAAAGCCAACTCCGGGCGGCAGCGACATTACCAAAATTCCGCCCGGCTTAGCGTGGCGGGCCATTTTGAGCAACAGGGTGCGGTCAATATCGTCGTAGGGCGGGTCCAATAAAACTATGTCAAACAGCATATCCCTATTGCCGGCGCTCCAGCTTGCGCCGAATTTCCGAATGGCTGTTACTTGGTCTTTCAGCTCCAGCGTATTGATATTGGCGACGATTATTTTAAAAGCTGATTTGTCCGGTTCCAAAACAACAACAGATTTAGCGCCGCGGCTAACCGCTTCGAACGACAGCGCGCCGCTGCCTCCGAAAGCATCTAAAACTGTTAAGCCGTTAATATCGCCGAGCATATTAAACAGCGCGCCCCTGATTTTTTCGCTCATCGGATGCGTGCGGCGACCTTTAGGAGATTCAAACACCCTATGTCCTAATACACCTGAAATAATTCTCATAATATACCTAGTTTAAATTAGTTATGGCTCTAAGTTCTTTTACGCGCTGGTTTAATATAGGATATTTGCTTAATTTTTCGCCGCGGTCAATAAATTGCTGGGCGGCGTTTCTGGCTGCAGCGATTAGTTTAATGTCACTTAATTTAGCCACCCGTAGGTCCAGCGCTCCGTGCTGCATAGTACCGTAAATTGCCCCCGGCCCGCGGATCTCAAGGTCCAGCTCGGCTAGCTTAAAGCCGTCGTTCATGTTTTCGAGCGCCCGCAGACGTGGTCCCGGCGCCTGGCTGTTGCTAGGCATTAGGTAGCAATAGCCGGTTTGGCCGCCGCGCCCCACCCGGCCCCGCAACTGGTGGATCTGGGCCAGGCCGAACCGCTCAGCGCCTTCTATGAGCATGATAGTGGCATTTGGTACATGCACCCCTACCTCTATTACGGTAGTACTGACCAGAATATCTAGTTCTCCATTTGCAAAAGCCTGCATAACTTTATCTTTTTCTTCGGCTTTCATCTTGCCATGCAGTAAGCCAATTTTCCGGTGTTTAAAAGCGCCCTTGCTTAGCTGCTCGTATACTTGCTCGGCCGATAACGCCGGTAAATTATCCGACTCGCTGATTAGAGGGCATACTACGAACATCTGGTGGCCTTTTTGCAGCTCGGCCTCGATCTCTTTATATAAAGCCGGCCGCGAATTGGGGCTGCATATTTTAGTTATAATTGGCGCCCGGCTGGCCGGCATTTCATCCAGTACCGATATATCCATTTCGCCGTATAAAGTTAAAGCCAGGCTGCGGGGAATTGGCGTGGCCGTCATATTTAAAACATGCGGCATGTGGCCGGCTTTGGCTTGCAGCTTTTTGCGCTGCTCAACCCCGAAGCGGTGCTGCTCGTCAATGATAATCAGACCGAGCTTTTGCATATCAACTTTTTGCTGGATAAGGGCATGGGTCCCTACCATTAACCTTACTTCCCCGGCGGCGATTTTAGCTTGGACCATTTCTTTTTGCTTGGAAGTAAGGCTGCCGATGAGCAAGCCGACCTGTTCGGCAAAGCCGACGCCTACTAATAGGTTATAAACAGTTTCCGCGTGTTGTCGCGCTAGAATTTCGGTAGGCGCCATTAAGGCGACTTGAAAACCCTGCTCCATCGCCATTAGCGCAGCCATCACAGCTACGACTGTTTTACCAGCGCCGACATCGCCTTCTACCAGCCGGTTCATCGGCTGCGTTTTAGCCAGGTCCTGGTATATCCGCCAGATGACTTTGCGCTGGGCATCGGTTAGTTTAAAACCCAAACCTTCTACGAATTGCTTTGCTAGCTTTTCGTTAAATGGGATAGCAATGGCTGTTTCGCCGAGAATTTCCTGCTTGTTTAATAAGGCGGCCAGGGACAAGTTAAAAACTTCGTCAAAACCCAGGCGGCGTTTAGCGGTTTCTAGTTCTTTAATAGAGTCCGGAAAATGCATTTGGCCGACAGCCCAGCTAAAATCCGCCAGTTTATAGTTTTTGGTTAACCAGCTTGGCAGCTCCTCAGGCAAATCACCAGTAGCTAGCAAAGCGCTGCGGATCATGCGACGGATGGCATTGGACTTTAAGCCGCTAGTTTCACGGTATACGGGTATTATCCGGGCCGAATTAACCGGAAAATCACTGACCATTTCTACCGACGGGCTGGTTATATTGAACCGGCCACGGCGCAGGGCGTACTCACCGGCAATAAAGTACTTTTCATTCGGCTTGATTTGAGTGGCGCGGTAAGGCTGGTTAAACCAAACCAAGCGCACACTGCCGCTTTTATCCTGAGCAATTGCTTCGGTGATATGCATACCCCGCCGTACATAACGGCCAGTAATGTGGTTAATTTCGGCTTCAATCGTTACCAACCCGGGGTGCATTTTGGCCACCGGCGTAACGGCCGAATAATCTTCGTAGCGCCGCGGAAAGTTGGTTATTAAATCATAAATGGACATAATACCCAGGCCCGCCAGTTTGGCAGCCTGGGCTTTGCCCACTCCCTGCAAACCGGAAACCGGCGCATTCAAATCCATATATCTATTATATGCCGGTTATATCTTGCGCAAACGCAGCCACACACTTGGGCCAAAGTATAAAGGCGTTAACACTGGCTGCAAAGATTTTTCGAGGAATAGAAGCGTGCTTTTACTGAACATTTTTTTGATGCGGGGCGAACGCAAGTTAGAGCCGCTTAAGACCGACTCGACTTCAAAACCGGCATCGTTTAACATCTTGATAATCGTTTTGGGATGGTGGTTCACAAATGGTAGCTCATCCGGCCGTTGGTTTGCCGCGCTGCGAATATCAACCGGCGACTTTGGCACCCGCTGGCCGCGCATGGCATAGCGGATACGGTTTAAGCCATGGGCGTTATTGGCGAATTCCAAAAGGAAAGTCCCGCCGGGTTTTAAGATCCGGGCAATTTCGTTAAACTCCGGCGCGGGCTCTGGTATATGGTGCAAAACCCTGACAACCATAACTAAATCGACCGAACCGTCCTTAAACTTCAGGTCGCTGGCTTGCAGTAATTTTTGTTCAACTTCCGGGGTATCTTTTAGATATTGTTTGGCGATGTCCAGTTGTTGTTGCGAAGGCTCGGCCAAAGTAACTTTATCGGCGTATTTAGTGATATATTTGCTCAATCGGCCGTAGCCGCCGCCAACGTCCACGGCATTTTTAAAATGCTGCTTTTTTAATAACTTATCTATAGCCATTTCTTCGGCGGCGTGTTCGTATTCGCGGCCCTGCCAGTATTCCTGGTAGTTATGCTTAGGGTCGTTATATTGGTCCGCTTTACGGATAGTTTTTTTAGTGGTTGCCATTTTAATTTCCGTTAAATTCTATAATTGCCTGTTGGTTTTTACCGCGGCGCAGCACGGCGTGGCCGGCGATTACATCTTGTTGTTCAATGTTATGCTTTTCGCTGCTGAACTGCTGCCCATTAATATACACCGCGCTGTCTTCCAGGAACCGGCGGGCTTCGGAATTACTGCCAGCTAATTTGCTGTTTACCAGCAACTCGATTAACGACGTTTGGCCGGCCATGGCTTTTACAACCGGTAATTCCTGCTTAAGCCCGTTGAAATCCTCGGCGCTGAGCTCGCGGTAATCGCGGCCGCCAAAAAGTGTTTCACTGATTTTCTGCACGCTGTTTGCCGCGGCTTCGCCGTGAACCGTCCTGGTAACTTCCCAGGCCAGACGTTTTTGGGCCTGGCGCTGGCCGGGCGCCGATTCGACTTCTTCGGCAAAAGCTGCAACATCTTCGCGGCTTAACATCGTATATATCTTTAGGTAATCAATAACATCCATATCTTCGGTATTAAGCCAGAACTGGTAAAACTGGTAAGGAGTAGTTAGCTCTCCATCCAACCATACCGCCCCTTCCTCGCTTTTACCGAACTTGATGCCGGTGGCCTTATTTACTACTAGCGGGGCGGACCAGACGTGGGCTTCGCCGCCGGTAATCCGCCGGATTAAATCGACGCCGGCTATGCAATTGCCCCATTGGTCGGAGCCGCAGACCTGCAGCGTTACGCCCATTTCCTTATATAAATGCAAAAAGTCGTAGCCCTGGATCATGGCGTAACTGAATTCGGCATAGCTAATTCCAGTGCCGGCCTCTCCCAGGCGGCTTTTAACGAATTCACGGTCGAGCATTTGGCTCATCGGCATATGTTTGCCTACGTCCCGTAAGAAATTAAGGTAGCCAATATCTTTGAACCAATCGATATTATCTACCAGCTGGAACTCCTGGCCGTCAAAAATTTGGCGGTACTGCCCGGCTAATTTTTGCTTATTATTATTTATTTCATCGGCGCTTTTTAAGTCGCGTTCCTCGTTTTTGCCGTCGGGGTCGCCGATCATGCCGGTAGCCCCGCCCACCAGCAGCACAGCCTTATGGCCGTGATTAATAAAGTGCCGCACCATCATAGCAATGGCCAAGTTGCCAACCGTCATAGACGGGGCGCTGGGGTCAACCCCCCAATAAAAAGTTAGCGGCTGTTTATCTAAGTTTTCGGGGCTGGCCAGAGTTGTTTGGTTAACGAAACCGCGCCAGCGGAGTTCTTCGCTTAAAGTCATTTTTTCAGGCCTTTATCAGCATTTTAGCTTATTATAACGGCTTTGTTAGATAGCAGCCAACATGTGTGTAAACTTAAGCATTTTGTCGCTGGCATAAGGCCTTATTTTGCTATAATAACTGCCAGAAGGAGTATGTGTACGACGTATGGCACAACAGCGTTCCCCGCGCAGCGGGCAGAACCGGCCACGCAAGCCGAGCAGTAAGTATATTACTACCCGCAGCGGTAACGTTATAAAGATCCGGCGCAGTCTTAGCGACCGTTTTAAAGAATATAGCGAGAGCAAGGCCAAGCGCAAAGCCGACCGGCTCAAAGGGCTGCCTAGCTCGCGAACCAAGCGGCTAATGTGGCGCTTGAACCCGCGCCGTTTAGCTAAGTATTGGTTTAGCCGCGATGGCGCCATTATGGCCCTTAAAGTTTTGGGCATCGCGATAATTGTTTTTTTCGTAATGACCGTCGGCGTGTTCGCTTACTTCCGCAAAGACCTGCCTAATCTTAAAGACATTTCGGGCGGAAACCTGGGCGGCAGTATCCGCTACTATGACCGCACCGGCCAGGTATTGCTGTGGGAAGATTACGGTGCTGTTAAGCGCATTCCGGTGCAGTATAATGATATGCCACAGTCGATGCGCGACGCCACTATCGCCCTCGAAGACCGCGACTTTTATAAGCACCGTGGCTTTGATATGAAAGGTATTTTCCGGGCGGCCTTTAACGACTTTTTCCACCATGGCAGCACCCAAGGCGGTTCAACGATTACCCAGCAGCTGGTAAAGCTTACCCAGGATTGGAGCAAAGACCGTACTTATAAACGTAAAATTAAAGAGTTAATCTTGGCAGTTGAGCTGGAACGCAGCTACTCCAAAAATGATATTTTAACCGGCTATTTAAATTCGGCGCCGTACGGCGGTATTGAATACGGGGTAGAAGCCGCTTCAGAAAATTACTTCCACAAACAAGCAAAAGACTTAACTTTGGACGAGTCGGCTATGCTGGCAACCATTCCAAAATCACCGCTCTATTA
Organism: uncultured Candidatus Saccharibacteria bacterium; assembly: GCA_964460855.1. Classification (GTDB taxonomy): domain Bacteria; phylum Patescibacteriota; class Saccharimonadia; order Saccharimonadales; family UBA10212; genus CAYWQH01. Next base: position 113,952 of record CAYWQH010000002.1, on the reverse strand, counting down.
TTCGCCCTACAGCCCGGATTTTGACAAAAAGGCTTTTGCTTCGCGACAGCATTATGTTTTAGGCATTATGGAACAAACTGGCAAGATAACTGCCCAGCAACGCGATGAGGCTTTAAAGGTAGACACTGTCGCCAAAGTGCAGCCGCGGCTGGCCAAGTACGACAATATTAAAGCGCCGTACTTCGTTTTAGCCGCCAAAAACCAACTGGTAGCCAAATATATTGGCAGCGGGTCGGCTAAAATCGGCGGCTGGAAAGTTACTACTACGCTGGATATGAATTTGCAGGGTATAGCCGAAGACCAGGTCCAAAAAGGATTGGCCCAGGTACGCCGGCAGGGCGGTGATACGGCTGCTTTTGCCGCCGAGGACGTTAAGACCGGCCAAATGGTTGCGCTGGTTGGAGGCGCTGACTTTAACGACCCCGACCATGGCAAAATAAATTATGCCCAGCAGCCTCTGCCGCCGGGATCCAGCTTTAAACCTTACGACTATACGGCACTGCTCGAAAATAATACTAATTTCGGTGCCGGGTCGGTTCTATATGACAGCCAGGGGCCGCTAGAAGGCTATCCATGCACCAATAAGACTTTGCCGCCGCCTAAAGGCCAAGGCAACTGTTTGGAAGATTATGACTTCCGCTATCCCGGGCCGCTTACATTGCGCTACGCGCTGGGCGGTTCGCGTAACGTACCGGCTGTAAAAGCGATGCTAACTACCGGCATCGATAAAACCATCGCGACAGCCCAAAAAATGGGCTTAAGCAGCGGTTATAAATGCTATGACCCTGGTTCCAGCGACTTTACTAAAGAGCACGAAACCCAGTGCTATTCCAGCTCGGCCATCGGCGACGGCGCATACCTGCATCTCGACGAGCACGTGCACGGCTACTCCACGATTTCGCGTAACGGTGTAAACCTCCCGCAGACTTATATTCTTAAAATCACCGACGGCTCAAACAAAACTATCGACCAGTGGAAACCAACCAGCGGCACCCAAGCCGTTAGGCCCGATGCCGCATATATTGTGCAAGACATGATGAGCGACCCCAATGCCAGTTATTTCCCGGCCGGCCGCAAACCGCACCGCTATAAGGGTTGGCACTTTGCCATGAAAACCGGAACCACCAACGACGGCAAAGATGGCTGGATGATGGGCTTTTCGACCAAATATGCCGCCGGCGTGTGGGTGGGCTATCACAGCCGAACTAAAGCAATGAGCGGCACCATGGAAAACATGACCCAGCCTATTTGGCAGGGCTGGATGGACCGGGCCCACGACAACCAGACGCCGGAGCAATGGCAAAAGCCAAGCGACCTGCAATCGTTGCCGGCCTATGTTATCCGCAGCCACGTGGGTATTGGTTCTGTCGAACCCAGCCCCAGTACTGATTTGTTCCCATCCTGGTACGTATCTAAAGCCAAAACGACTTCCAAGCAAACAATTGATAGGGTAAGCAATAAGTTGGCTACTGACTGTACACCGCCAAAAGCCCGTCAAGATATTACGGGCGGCGACGCGTCATCATTCAGCGGCGACCGGTTTAACGGGACAGGGGGCGCAAATACAAACGCCACGGATGACGTCCACAAATGCGACGATGTTAAACCAAGTATTTCATTCAGTATTTCGTCTACCGGAGGTGGCGTTTACCAACTAACTGCCAATGTTACAGCCGGCACCCATCCGCTTAACAGCGACCAGTTTAAGGGAACGGTCCAATATACCGGCTCGGCCATATCCAATTGTTCAAACGGATGCCTAGTAACCATTAACGGCGACGGTAGCGTCCCGGCGGTGACATTTACAGCTTCTAAGAGCGGCACATCTACAATAACTGCTGTGGTGACGGACAGCGTGCTTTACGATGGTACAAATACTATCAGCACCGACTTATCCGCTTCCGGAGGTGGCGGTGGTGGCAGCCCTTTAACCATGGGCACAATAAACGTGGGCGGGGGTAACACTACTATCCACTGGACGGGCGGCAATAATCCATATACTGCTTACAACGGTTCAACCCCGCTTCCAGGCTGTACAAATGTGAGCGGTCATAGTTGTACAACATCAACAGTCTTGGCCTCACATGGCGATACCGTAACTGTTACCGATAGCGACGGAAACTCCGACAGTGGTGTAGTACCGTAACGCTAATCTTTTTCCAGAAAAGTATTTAAAGCACTTCGAATATCAGTAACCGGCAGTAAAAATGCCGGTTTTTTGCCAGTGCGGACGGCCGGGCCAATACCGGCTTCGAAACCAAGCTTTTTAGCTTCGGCTAGCCGCTTATCCATCATCGGTACATGCCGGACTTCTCCAGATAAACCGACTTCGCCGAAAACTACGGCGTTTTTCTTGAGCTGCAGCCCTTTGGCGGCGCTGCCTATGGCTAGGCAAATAGCCAGGTCGGCGGCTGGTTCGTCCAAGCGAATGCCGCCGACAATATTAATATAGATGTCCTTATCGCCCAATTTTAACTTGGTACGGCGCTCCAGCATCGCTACCAGTAAATTTACCCGGTTTAAATCAATGCCGCTGGCTGCCCTTTTAGGGTAGCCGTAGGATGTGGTATTAACCAAAGCTTGGACTTCTACCAAAAGCGGGCGGCTGCCTTCGAGGGCAGCCATTACAATCGAGCCGTCACTAACCTGCCTTTCGGCCAATAAAGCTGCCGATGGGTTTTCCACTACTTTCATACCGGCGTCAGTCATTTCAAAAATGGCCGCTTCGGAGGTGCTGCCATAGCGGTTTTTCTGGGCGCGCAGCACCTTAAAACCACCGTAGCGGTCGCCTTCCAGCTGCAATACTACGTCTACTGAATGTTCCAAAACTTTGGGCCCGGCAATCGAGCCCTCTTTGGTAACGTGACCCACTAGCAACAATGCGGTATTGGCGGTTTTGGCGGCCAAAGTCAGCATATGGGTGCTATTCGTAATTTGGCTGACGCTGCCGGCGGCCGAGCTTATTTCTTCTATAGATAAAGTTTGGATGGAGTCGATAATTACCAGGTCGTAATCGGCTGCACCAATAGTTGCGGCAATATCGTTGGTGCTGGTACTAGTGGCGATTTTGAGGTCCTGATGGACAGTTCCCAAACGGTTGGCCCGCAGGGCGATTTGTTCGGCCGATTCTTCGCCGCTAACATATAAAACCCGGTGGTGGCTGGCAATGTTATAAGCCAGCTGCAGCAGTATGGTACTCTTGCCGATGCCTGGTTGTCCGGCTAGCAGGTTAATACTGCCGGGTACGATGCCGCCTCCCATGACCGTATCGAAATCGCTGATGCCGCTGGCTATGCGGCTTAAGCGGCGCTTCTGGTTGATACTTTTAACGTCAACGGCTGGCAATACCCTGCCCGATTTTGCGGCAGATTCCTTTGATATATCTAATTGCTCCTGCAGCGTATTCCATTGGCCGCACTGCTGGCAGCGGCCGGTCCAGCTGGCCGTAACCGCCCCGCAATTTGAGCACACGAATTTTAAACCTACCTTCTTCGCCATAATTTAATTCTACCTTATTTATTGGGTGGCTTGGGTTGAGACGCGTGAATCTATAGCCTGCACCAGCGACCGTTGTTCGCTGGCCACCGCGTTGCGCTGGGAGACTAAGTCGTTATATTGCTTGATTAAATCGCGCAGCTGCACCACCTGGGCGTTATAACTGACTACCGAGCTATTGAATTTGGCCACCTGGGCGTTGTAATCGGCCGGCGGGGTGTTTGAACTCTGCAAACCGTCCAAATGGCCGCGCTGGGCGTTTAAGGCCTGGTTTTGGGCTGCCAGCGACTGCTGGTAACTATCTATCTGTTTCTTTAAGGTCGCTAATTTAGAGTCGAATTGGTTGATCTGGTTTTTGCGGCTGGTAAACTCCTGCTCGTATTGCTCGCTCATAGCTACGATTGCCTGGCGGCTGGAGAAATACCGGCTGTAATAAGCTTCCAGCTCCGGCGGCAAATCTTTTACTTCGGTACCCAAAATAGAGTGTAGTTCGTTTGGCACAACCGACGGGTCTTTTTGGCGGTATTGTTCTACCGTGGCCCTTAAACGGTCATCTTTTATATTGGAGTAAACCTGGTTAGTCAGGTCATCGATATGTTTGCGCTCGCCAGCGCTTAGCCGGTCATAAGCGGCGTGCAGCATTTCGTGGGCGGCGGTCACTTCTTCGACGCCTTTTAGGCGCGGCTCCGTGACTGTCAGTATGTATATTCCGGAGTTTGACTTGTAGCAGCCAAGTACGATGGTTTGTTCGCTGTCGGTACAGTCATTATTAAATACCTGTTTATCATCGAGTTGGGGCTTATTAACGTAGAACAACCGCCGGCCTTTGTCATTCATCGTATCGGCTGTTGCCAATGAGGCGATAGCTGGCGGCGGGACGTAATTTCTTAAATTCCACCAATCTTCAATGGCTTGGTATTGCCAAAGCAAAACTAACGGTATAACCGCTAGGCAAGAAACCAAGCCGATTTTAAGCAGCCGCTTGGCGACATTCATGCTTTAAATTATACCAAGCAAAGCTGGAGTCCGGCTGAAATTATTCGGCCGATTTAACGTAATTGAGCTCGTTATTTTTAGTCGTAACGCTTACCATATCCCCGCGCTCATAAGATTCTTCAATCAAGCCGCTGGCAATGTGGTCTTCCAAGGTATCTTGCAGCAAGCGGCGCATTGGACGGGCACCGTTTTTAGCATCGTATCCTTTATCAACCAGGAAATTTTTAGCGGAAGGCGTAATGCTTAGGCCGACACCCCGTTTAACTAGACGGCCGCGCAAATCGGCGATCTGCAAGTCAAGGATTTTTAGAACGTCTTTTTTAGTCAGGGCACGGAACACTACTATCTTATCTATGCGGTTGAGCATTTCCGGGCGCATCATGCGCTTAAGCTCGTCTAAGACTTTGTTTTTATTGGCTTCGTGCAGCTCATCAAGGTTTTCAAAATCAGACGCCTTAACCGCGCTGAAACCAAAGCTGGCTTCTTTTTGCAGCTTTTCGGCGCCTAAATTGCTGGTCATTATCACTATCGTATTGGTGAAGTCGATGGGCCGGCCTTTGGCGTCGGTTATTTTGCCGTCTTCCAGCAGCTGCAGCAGCATGTTGAATACGTCGGGGTGGGCTTTTTCGATTTCGTCAAACAACACGACGCTATATGGCTGGCGGCGGATTTTGTCAGTAAGCTGGCCGCCGTCGTCGTAACCGACGTAACCGGCGGGCGCGCCGACTAACCGGCTAACATTATGGTGCTCGCCGAATTCGCTCATATCAATTTTAACCAGCGCTTCTTCGCTGCCAAAGAATTCTTTAGCTAGCACCCTAGCCAGTTCGGTTTTACCGACGCCGGTTGGGCCAAGGAATATAAAAGAGCCGATCGGCCGTTTCTCACTGGCAATGCCGGAGCGCGAACGGCGGACAGCTTTGGCCACGGTTTCTACGGCTTCGCGCTGGCCTATCACATGCTTTTCTAAGTTCTTTTCGAGGTTAACCAAATATTTGGCCTCGCTGCGGATGACGCGGGTTACCGGCACGCCGGTGGTCCGGGCGACAGTTTCGGCGACATCCTCGCTGGTCATGGTGAGTTTTTGCTCATTTTTATAGCTAGCTTGCAATTTAGTCAGTTGGTCGTTAATCTGGCTGGCGCGCTGCTTTTCGCGGGCGGCCCGTTCGTAGTCTTCGTTATCGACGGCATCTTCGATGCGGGTATTAATTAATTTAAGTTCTTTCTGGAGTTTGCGGACTTCCGGCGGCGTTTTGCCTTTGTCGACCCGCAGGTGGGCAGCGGTTTCGTCCAGCAAATCAATTGCCTTGTCGGGCATGTAGCGGTCATTAATGTAGCGCTTGGCGAAGTATGAAGTGTCTTGTATTACTTCGTCGCTAATGTCTACGCCGTGGAACTCCTCGTAATACTTGCGCAGGCCTTTTAGTATAGAAACTGTTTCGGGAACGGTAGTTTCAGGGACCTGAACCGGTTGGAAACGGCGTTCCAGGGCGGCGTCTTTTTCGATATATTTGGTATATTCGTCGGTAGTTGTGGCGCCGATTAACTGGATCTTGCCGCGGGCTAAGGCTGGCTTGAGCATATTGCCGGCGTCCATCGAGCCTTCGGCTGCGCCGGCTCCAACAATTAAATGCAGCTCGTCTATAAAGACAATTGTGCTCTTGTCGCCTTCCAACTCGCTCATAACTTTTTTAAGACGGTCTTCGAACTCGCCGCGGTATTTGGTACCGGCGATCATGCCGGCCAGGTCGAGCATGATAATCCGCTTATCAAGCAGGCTGTCCGGCACTTCTTCGTTAATGATGCGCTGGGCCAGGCCTTCTACGATAGCTGTTTTACCGACGCCGGGTTCGCCAATTAATACCGGGTTGTTTTTAGTGCGGCGGTTTAATATGGTAACCACCCTTTTAATCTGGGCTTCGCGGCCCACTACCGGGTCTAGCTTCCCCTGCTTGGCCAAATCGGTTAAATCGGTGCCGAAGAATTCTACGGCCGTTTTTTTGCCGCTTTTGGATTTGCGGCGAAGTGACTTGGTGGGGTCGCCGTCGGGATTGTCTTCGAATTGTTGGCGGTTTAAGAACTGTTCCAGCTCGTTTGTGAGTTGGTCGACATCAATGTTCATGTCGCGCAGCAAAACCGTTGCGCGGGCGTTCTTTTGGGTCAAAATGCTATATAGGATGTGCTCTGTACCGCACATATCCTGGTTAAACTCCTGGGCGATCTCCCAAGCCATTTTTAAAGTTAGTTTGGCAGTTTCACTTAAACCCTTAGCGCCGATGTTGATAACTAAGGTCTTTGGGGTCAGGTTAAGTGCTAAGCGGGCGCGGTCTAATGTTACGCCGGCACCTTCTAATATTTTGGCGCCAATTGAGCCGTCTTGGGCCAGCAGTCCGAGTAATAAATGCTCGGTGCCTACATAGGCGCTGCCGCCGGCCCTGGCAATTTGGTCGGCGTGCTTTAAGCTATGCAACGCATTATCTGTTAAATGGTTTAAAAATTCTTGGAAATCTGGTGAATTGGGCATCATATGTGTTCTAATTTTGCCTTTCCCGAGCCGTTTTATCTGTGGGTTTTTTGGTAGAAGCCCGTAAATCCACTATAGCATGTTCTGGCACTCACATGCAACGAGTGCCAACTATCAGTTTTTACTTATTTATTTTTTTCGGTGTCTGTGCCGTGTTCGGCAATGGCATCAAGCAGCGAACTTTCCAGCTCGCTCTTTTTCTTCAGCTTCTGGACAACTGGCTTGCCGGCAACTTCAACTTTAGGCTTTTCCTCGGCTTTTTCGGCAGTGGGCTTATCGGCGGGTTCGCCGGCTTTTTCGGCTTCGATATCGAGTTCAAAACCAGTAAGCTTGCTGGCTAAACGCACATTTTGGCCGCTTTTGCCGATAGCGATACTTAACTGGTCTTCGGCTACTACAACCCTCGCTTTGTTATTGGCTTCGTCGAGTTCTACTTTAACGACATTGGCCGGCTTCATGGCGTTGCCGATATATTCCTGGGTATTATCGCTGAAGATTACAATATCTATCATTTCCTGGTTGCCAATTTCGTCGCGGACGGCATTAATACGGGTGCCGTGGCCGCCTACGAAGGTACCGACCGGGTCTACGCCGTGGACATTGCTGCTAACGGCGATTTTACTGCGCACTCCAGCTTCGCGGGCAATGCCTTTTATTTCTACGGCGCCGTTTTCCATTTCGGGTACTTCGGCCCTAAACAGCTGTTCGATAAATTCTTTGCAGGCCCGGCTGACAATTAGCTGCGGGCCTCGGAAACCTTTTTCGACGTCTTTCAAAAACAGCTTTAGACGCTGGCCGGGATAATAGCGCTCGCCCTGAATTTGCTCGCTCTGGGGCATAATTCCCTGGGCTTTACCCAGTTCGACGCGGGCCAGCCGGCCTTCGACACGCTGGATAACTCCATTAACAATAGTGCCAATTTTATCTTCGTATTCGTTTAATACGATTTCGCGCTCGGCTTCGCGCAGCCGCTGCAATATAACCTGCTTGGCGGTTTGGGCAGCCACCCGTCCAAAATCTTTAACCGGCTCGACAGTTTCGATAATGTCGCCGACTTTGGCGTTCTTTTGGCGTACTTGGGCTTCATTTAAGGTGAGTTGCACTTTATCGTCTTCAACGTCTTTGGCGTCTTTAACGACTTCTTTACTGACGAACGCCGTTACGTCGCCGGTATTTAAATTCATAGTTACCCGCACTTCTTGTTCGCGCTCGCCGTAATCGCGGCGGTAAGCGGCAGCCAAAGCTTGTTCAACGATTGACTGTACTTGGTCTTCGGGTAAGTTTTTTTCTTCGGCAATGGCCTTTATGGCTGTCGCCAGTTGTTTAAAGTCTAACTCCATTTGTGTCTCCTGATTGTTACCAAATTGTTATTAATATAAGCCTCATTAAACGAAAAAGTCCGACCACTATGGCCGGCTGTCTAGTACGAATATACCATACTCTTACTGCTTATTCAAGTTTACACACCTGGGCCGCCGGTTTGGTATGATGTTTAGCAATGGTTAAGGTGAAGCCCCACGACCAATTTACTGCTGAGTCATACGAGCTGCGTTTTACTGGCAGCCCGTTAGCTTTGGCTAAAATTAAAGGCCAAAAAACCGGCCGGCCGTCAAAGCGCCTGACTTTTTATAACCATGGCCTCAAAATTATCAAGGCAGAGGTAGCGCGCAGCGACAAAAAAGGCCGCCAAGTGCTGCCCATAGACAGGATCAACCATATAAAGTCTTTCAACCAGGTAAGGCTGCATAGCCCGCAAATGCTTTATCCTGGACATTATGAAGTATTGTTAGAATTCAACGTAACCGCCGCTAAAAAATACCCTAACCTAAACGAAGCGCCCGATACCGTTAAAGTTAAAGTGCTAAACGAGCCAAAGGAGGCCCATGACTAAATACGTCCATTTCCCAAACCGACCAAAAAAACTGACGGCCGAGTTCGCCAAAGAACACTATGACCAATTAGTATCTCGGATCAACGAAGCCGAAAAAGCCGCTAAACCCGACAAATGGATCAAATTATTTAGGGATTGGAACGACTTAGGAAGCTACATAGGCGGTGAGGCCAGCCGTATCCATTACACCTATACCAAAGATATGCGCAGCGCCAAAAGCGAGGCGGCCGACAAGTATTTCCGGGAGAAAATCGGGCCGGCGATAACTGATGCCGAACATACTCTAGTAAAAGCATTCTTAGACAGCAAGCACCGTGACGCAATGGCCGCTGAATTCGGCAAACAACTAATACCTGATTTCGAACAGGCACTAAAACCAATTGACCCCATAAATATTGATTTAGCCGTTAAAACCGGTAACTTGGGAGCTGAATTTGACAGCTTGCAAGCTAAAGCCATGGTTACCGTTAACGGCGAAAAAATGACGCTTTTAAAAGCCCGGGCCCTGGTAACCGGCGAAAATGAACCAAAACGCAAAGCCGCCTGGCTGGCCCGCGGCGACTGGGCATTGAAAAACCATGCCAAAATGGCTGAAATTTACGATAAACTGGTCAAGCTTCGCGACCAAATGGGCAAGAACGTAGGATACGAAAATTATATCCCGCTGGCCTACGAAAACCGCGGCCGGCAAGGTTACGGACAAGCTGAAGTTGAAGCATTTCGCCAAGCCGTAAAAAAATATATGGTACCGTTGCGTGATACCTTAATGGCCCGGCAAGCGGCGGACCTTGGCAAACCGCAGCTCCAACCGTGGGATGGATATGATCCTGCTACTACTTTGCCGTTAGGCATTGTGCCGATTTCTATTCAGCTGGACGCCGCCCAACGGTTATTCGACAAGCTTGATCCGCGGTTAGCTAAGCATTTTGCCGATATGCGCAAAGCTGGTTGGATTGACCTGGAAAACCGGCCCGGAAAGAAGTTAAACGCTTACATGACAAGCATGAGCGACGAAAACAAGGCCATAGTGTTTTGCAACTCAACCGGCGACCCCGATGACGTTTCGACACTGATACATGAGATGGGGCATGCGTTCCAGACGCTCGAAAGCCAGTGGATAGAAGCCGTTGACTTGCAGCATCCCAGCCTGGAGCTATGCGAAGTACACTCCATGGGCATGGAGTTTTTAAGCTTGCCGCTCATAACCGAATTTTTCAGCAAGGAGCACGCCGCCAAACACCGGCTGGGCCGCTGGAAAGATTCGGTGTACTTACTCTGTTACGTATCTGTTGTTGATGAATTCCAGCATTGGGTTTACGAAAACCCGAAGGCAAGCGCTAAGCAGCGCGATGAAAAATGGCAGGAATTATCCGATTATTATTGCCCCGGTATAAATATGACAGGTTACGAAAAATACAACGCTACGCGCTGGTATTTCCAGCAGCACATTTTCTTGTCGCCGTTCTATTACATAGACTACGCGTTGGCCGAAACCGGAGCTATGCAACTTGGTATGTTGGACGCCCTGGACCACCAAAAAGCTTTGGATACTTATATGAACTTGTGCCATGTAGGCGGAACGGAAAGTTTCTTGGAGGCTTTTAAGGTTGCCGGTTTGCGCTCGCCTTTTGATGAAAATTTAATGTCTGACCTAGCCGATTACGCTTCCAAAGAATTAAGCGTCTAATTTAATAACATCCTTGATGCGTAGATCATTTAGGTAGCCGCCGACGCTAACCAATAAAATCTCCAAGTCACCGGTCCAGTTATTTGAATTTGACCAGGAGGCAGCTGCTTTTTGCAGCCGCCGTTGCTTATCAACCGTGATTATATCCAAGCCGTCACCGTAATCATTGGTGGCCCGATACTTTACTTCTGCAATATATATTTTATTTTGGCGCCGGGCTAATAGGTCAATTTCGCAGTAGCGGTTCCGCCAATTGCGGGCAATAATTTTACAACCCTGGCTGGCCAGCCAACTGGCTGTTAACTGTTCGGCCTGGCGGCCGATAGCCGTTGTATTCATCAGTTTATTTACCGCCAGGCAGGAGTGTTAGTCAATTGCTAGTGCTTGGACCGGTTTATAGCTTAGGCGGTGAATGCCCTTTAACGGGCCGTTGGTTTTAAGAGCCTGGTGGTGGGCGGCCGTGCCATAGCCCACATGCGATTCGAAACTATATAAGGGATGTTCGACTGCCAGGTCAGCCATATATTTATCGCGCCGCACTTTAGCCCTAATAGACGCCGCCGAAACTATCGGATAATTTTGGTCGGCTTTAGGCTCGCACACTATATTGATAAATTTTTTCGGAGCTAAATTTATATTTCCATCTATAATTATGGCTTCTTCCGTAGCGACGTTTAAATCAGCCAAAGCGCGTTTGGCGCCTAACCGCATGGCGGCGGCAAGCCCGTGCTCATCAATTTCAAACGCCGTCACCCAGCCTTCGCCGAACTGGCAATATGATTCCAATTGGGCGCTGAATTTTTCGCGCTGTTTTTTGCTTAGTTGCTTGGAGTCTTTCAAACCTGCCGGCAATTCCAATATTTGCCTGGCGGCAACTACAAGCAGCGGACCCGCCCAGCACCCCCTGCCCACTTCATCAACGCCGATCATTATTTAATTTTAGCCCATCGCGAGGAAGTTAACTGATGTTTTGGCACGGGCGGCATTTGAGCTGTCCGCGCCTCAAGATTAATCATTAGCAATTTATACACAAAAAAATTTATAAACCCCTTGAAAAGCTTGCATTATAGTGCTTTTATTAGGTTAGTCTCCCGAAAGGATGAGGAGGATGGCGGATTCCAGTGGTACGATCCGGGTTGACAGTGTAACCCGGGTTCAGCGCCGGCTGGATAGGCTGGCCGAGCAGGAGAGAAAAGCCTGGGCTATGTACCTGGCGAACATTCGTAGTTGCACGCCCGAGGACTACGAGCGTGAAGAGAAGCTGTCGTACGCTCCCATTCGGAAAATCCGTACGGAGTTGCGCCCGCCGCTTCTACGAACGCTTGAGCTGGAACAGCAACACGCCACCTAGGCTCGGCGCGCAAGCCGTAGTGGTCGCACTCGCAACCGGGGACATGGCGGGGATGGTGAACTGACGAGAGTCAGATCACCGTCCCCGCAGCGAATTATTATTTTTTAGCTTCGTGATCAGCCAAAGCAACTTCAGCTTTGGCTTCTTGTTTGGCGGCTTTAGCGGCTTTTTTAGCCTCTTGGACTTCGTGGTCGGCGGCGGCAGCTTCGGCTACCTTAGCTGCTTCTTCTTCGGCTTTGGCGTCTTTAACGGTGTTTACTGCTTTTCGGTCAAAATCTACGCCGGTTAAGCGGGCGCTCTTACCGGTCAGTTTGCGCATATAGCTAAGATTATTGCGGCGCACTTTGCTGCGCTTGGTAACTTCGATTTTTAAAACATTGGGGGAGTGGATAAGATAAGTTTTTTCGACCCCTACGCCGCTGGCGATGCGGCGGACAGTAAAGCTGCTGGTTAAGCTTTGTTTGCGGCCGGTGCGGATAACCAAGCCTTCGAAAACTTGGATTCGCTCTTTGCCGCCTTCGACAATTTTTTGGTGCACTCGTACAGTGTCGCCGCTTTTAACGTCGACTACAGCGCCTTTTTTGCCCAAGGCATCAATTTTTTGGACCACACTTTGCATACAAGAGGCTATTTTACCCTATAAATTAACAATTTTCAATTCGCAAATTGGTTAGCCGACGACGCGGTAGACCTCTTCGAGCGTAGTCAAACCGGCCAGGACTTTTAAGATACCATCATGCAGCATAGTGCGCATGCCTTCTTCTACGGCTTTGCGTTCCAGGGCGTCGGTGGTTACCTGGTTAGGTGGCAAGCGCAGAATTTGCTGTACGCCGGGCGTCATCCTAAGTTGCTCGCGCAAGGCAACCTGGCCGCTGTAGCCAAAAGGGTTAGTTGCGCTGCTGCCGGGTTTATATAAAGTAACCTGGCTGAGGTCGGGGCGCGGCAAATTTGGCGGCAATGTATCAATAACCGTTTGAAGCTGGGCTTTCAGCGCGTCGTCCGGCTGGAAAGGAACCTTTGAATTATCGTCCAGGCGGCGCACCAGCCGCTGGGCCATTACCAGGTGCATGGCGCTGGCAAACAGCGGGTTTATGCCAATGGCATCGAGCATCCTAGTTAAAGCGGCGGCGGCCGAACTGGCATGGAATGTGCTAAGTACCAAGTGCCCGGTTAAAGCAGCTTGCAACGCAGTACGGGCTGTGTCCTGGTCGCGGATTTCGCCGATCATCACAACATCTGGGTCGAGCCGCAATACCGCACGCAGCTTTTCGGCAAAATCGTGGCCTTCCATCTGCCCGCTAACCGGTATTTGGACTATGCCCGGCATATAATATTCGATCGGGTCTTCGAGCGTAATTATTTTGTTTTCGGGGGAATTGAGCGTATTTATTAATGAATATAAGGTTGTCGTTTTACCTGAGCCGGTAGGGCCTACAACTAACACCAGGCCAGTAGGGTGTTTAATTACATCTTGGACGATAACGCTTTCATCGTGGCTCAAACCAAGGTTTTCAAGTTTAAAGAATTCCAAATTGAGATTAAACAAACGCATCACTACGTCAAGGCCAAAAGCCGTAGGTATGGCTTCGACCCTTAAATTGACGGTTACTTGCTCGCCGGTAGCCAGCGTGTAAGTTTTATTGATGTGGCCGGTTTGGGCCTCGCCGGAGCCGGTAGAAATGTTAGCCGCGATCGCCACTGAGCTTAGCAACTGCCGGTATTTATCGACCTGTAAAAAAGCTACCGGGTGCAGTACGCCGTCGACACGCAACCGGATGCGTACATTGGCCTGCTGGACTTCCATATGGATGTCGCTGGCTTTAAGCTGGTAAGCTTGCTGAACCAGGTATGCCAGCATATCGTCGGCCCGGACTTGCTCCAATGTCGTAGATATGGATTGCACCATTTGGTCGGGGCTGCCGGTAATGGCAATATCCTGGTAAACGACCTGCTTGGGCGGGTCGTATAGCTTAATATATTCGTCGAAACCGTTATCGGAAATCAGCGAAAAATTTATTTGCTGGTCGGCAAACCGGCTGCGCAGCATGTTCATAGTCTGCTGCGATGTAGTGTTGGTTATGCCAAAATGGATATAATGCTGGTCGGCTTGCAAAGGTATGACCCGCAGCTGGTATAATTCCGGAACACTAAGGATGTCTTTAAAAAGAGGTTTGCTGGGCCCGGAAGTGTCGGCATAATTGAGTTTAAGCACGGCAGCGCGGCGCTGCGTGATCTGTTCTTCGTCACGGCGGGCATCTTGGGACATATAAGCATAAGTATAAACCAAAAGCACATATGGCGCATTTAAACCCCGAAATTTGGTTATGGCTGCATAATATCCGCTCGGCCCATAATGTTGGCGCGATAATGCGCACGGCAGAGGGCTTAGGCGTCCAAAAAATATTGTTCAGCGGTTATACTCCTTACCCTAAAAAGACAAATGACCGCCGCTTACCCTACGTCGCCCAAAGGGCCAACGACCAAATAAGTAAAACAGCCCTGGGCGCCGAAAAACTAGCAGACTGGCAGCATTTCGAAACGCCGGGTGAGGCTTTTGACCTTATACAGCGATCTGGTTTTATGCTAGCCGGTTTGGAAAATACAACTGCCAGCCTGGATATTAGAAGCTTTAAGCCGCCGGAGAAAATAGCTCTGTTGTTAGGCGAAGAAACGTCCGGCATACCTAAAGAATTATTAGTAAAATGCGAGGTATTGCTTGAAATACCGATGTACGGGCGCAAAGAATCTTATAATGTGGCCGCCGCGGCAGCCATAGCCGTATACCAGTTGCGGCTGGCCATAACTTGAAATTACGTCAAAACTGCTATTTAATAAGCTTGTGCTTGCTAAAACAAAAACTAGGCACACGCTAAAGCACCACCGGTCCAACCACCGCCCCAAAAAAGTCAGTAAACAAGCTTTCGAGCGGGTGTATTGGCCATACTTGCCGGTTGTACTGTTTATTGCCGTAAGCTTAGTGTTCAGCGCTGCGAAGAGCGGTTATGCGCAAATCAGCGGCAGCGTGCTTTCTTATGCTACAACTATGAGCGTTGGCGGCTTACTGAGCGCCACCAATACCCAACGCGGCGCCAATGGCGTTGCCGCCCTGGGGCTAAATGATAAATTAGACGCCGCCGCCCAAGCTAAAGCCAACGACATGGCTGCCCGAAATTATTGGAGCCACAATACACCCGAAGGCAACCCGCCTTGGGTCTTCGTAACCGCCCAAGGCTATAGTTATTTAAAAATCGGCGAAAACCTGGCAGCCGGCTTTGCCGACGAAAATGCCACGATCACCGGCTGGATGAACAGCCCGGCGCACCGCGAAAATATGCTGGACCCGGCGTTTAGCCAAGTTGGTTTCGGGTTTGCCAATAATGCCAACTATACATCAGCCGGCGGCGGCCCGATGACAATAGTAGTGGCATATTACGGTGAGCCGAGTACCCCTCCTCCGCCGCCACCGCCCGTGACAAAGGCATCTACCTCTAGTAATACAGCCCCGCCAGCTTCGACTGCCACAGTAAAACCGCCAACGGCTAACCAGGATACGGTTACGGCGCCCGGCTCGGCCCCGGCGGCAAGCGCCCCACCTGAGAAAAAAACGGAAACAACTACCACCCCTGTGACAACCGCTTCGGCAGTGCCATCGGATGTTCAAACCAAAAAAGTCAGCCGAATGCAATTAAGCTTGGGTGATTCGGCGCCGGTTAGAACAGCCAGCAGCTTTTCGGTGCTATTGATTGTATGCTTGCTCGGCTTATGGGCCGCCCGCCATTTCATCACCCTTCGTCGGGCCTTCAAAAAGGGCGAAAAGTGGGTATTAAAACACCCCGCCCTGGATATAGTTGTGCTTAGCTTGGCAATCATTTTGTATTTGACCGGCCAAACCGTTGGCCTAATCCAATAGCTATTTTAAAACTATGTTGGGCTGGCCGAATATGGCGTGCAGTTCAGTTACGCAATCGTCTGTGGCGGCGATTCGCTGCGGCAACCGGATAATTTGTTTTTGGCTGGGCGGGCCGGTAACCAAAACTACCTCAGTTTCGCCCTGGTGACTGTCCAGTTTTTGTTTTAAAGCAACTAGCAAGTCGTGGTTCTGGTTGTCTTCGACGCGGATATACAGCCGCTCCGGCAAAGCGTTATCCTCCGCAGCTACTCTTGGCTTTTTAGCTTTGCTTTTGGGTATTTTTTGTTTTTGGCCTTGCGGCTTATAATTTTGGGCCTCGTCAACGGTAACTTCGCGTATGGTATCCACTAATACTTTTATATCAGTTGTAACAGCGCCGTCGCGGTCTTTGGCGTTAAGTTTGCCGGATACCAACACGACTTGGTCTCGCTCCAGCCAGGAGCTGACTTCGGCATAAACTTTAGGGAAAATTATCAATTCGATTTCGCCGCCGTTATCGCCGATTTTAACAAAAGCCATTTTAGCGCCATTTTTAGTGTTTATTTCGCGCTTTTCCATAATGCTGCCGGCTACAACTACCGTTTTGTTGTCCATTTCGGCGTTCAATTCGACCAACGGCATGGCCTGTTCTTCTAAGAACGAGGTATAAGCTTCCAGCGGGTGTTGGCTTAAATAAAGCCCCAGCAAATCGCGTTCCCAGGTTAGGATCTCGCGCGATGAATATTCATGGCCGGTGTTTTCCCAATATATTTGCGGCGCCATTTCGGGCAATGCTTCCGTAGAATTACCGAATAAATCGACTTGGCCGCTGGCCACTTCTTTTTGCATACGGTTGGCGAACTGGATCATAACGTCAAGGTTGTCCATTAAAGTTTCGCGGGGCTTAAAGCGGTCTAGCGCGCCGCTTTTTACCAGGCTTTCCAAGGCTTTGCGGTTAACGATGTGGCAATTAACGTGGGTTAAAAACTGCTCGATCGACTCGAATGAGCCTTCCAAACTGTCGCGGGCCCTGATTACTTCTTCGGCTGCTCCGTGGCCAACGTTTTTGATGGCGTCCAGGCCGAAACGGATTTGGTTTTCGCCCGGTACAACTGCGAACTCGTGGAACGATTCGTTAACGTCAGGCGGTAAAACTTCCATGCCCATATGCTTGCACTCGGCAATTTCGATGGCCAGTCGGTCGGTATTGTCAAAATCACTGGTCATAACGGCAGCCATAAACGCAGCTGGATAGTGGGCTTTTAAATAGGCCGTTTGGTAGGCAATCAGCCCGTAACAAGCGGCATGGCTTTTGTTAAAACAATAAGCTGCGAAGTCTTCGAGCTGCTTCCAAAGCTGGTCCATTAGGGGGCGCTCGGCACTTACGGTATTGACCGCGCCTTCAATAAACTCACTTTTTAATTTAGCCATCACTTCCGGCAGTTTTTTGCCGATAGCTTTGCGTAGGGTATCGGCTTGGCCGCCGGTAAAGCCGCACATTTCTTTGCTGATCTGCATGACCTGTTCCTGGTAAACTATCAGCCCGTAAGTATTTTGGACGGCCGGCTCCATAGCCGGGTGAAGAAAATTAATGGCCCGCTCGCCGTTTTTTCGGGCGATAAATTCTTCTATCCACTGCATCGGCCCCGGCCGGTATAGGGCCACCATGGCGATTACGTCATCAAACACCGTCGGCTTGAGCTGCTTTAAATAACGGCGCATTCCAGCCGATTCCAACTGAAACACGCCCGTGGTTTCGCCGCGCTGCAGTAGCTCGAAAGTTTTTTTATCGTCCAGGGGTATCTCAGTTATATCAATATCTTTACCTTCGACTTTTTTAATAATCCGCAGGGCATTTTTAATGATTGTTAAGTTGGACAGGCCTAAAAAGTCCATTTTAAGCAGGCCCAGCTCCTCAATCGGAAACATCGAGTATTGGGTGGCTATAACGCCTTTTTGGGCCAGTTCCAGCGGCGTATACTTTACGATTTCGTCAGGGGTTATTACTACGCCGGCGGCATGCACGCCGTGGCTGCGGATGGTCATTTCCAGCCTTGAGGCCAGCTCAAAAACACGGGCGGCCTGCTGGTTAGTGGCCTCTTCTTTTTTGAGTTCGTTATCGGTTTCCAGAGACTTTCTTAATGGAATGTGGCGGCCCTGGATGGGCGGCGGAATGAGCTTGGCAATGCGGTCGGCTTCGGCATAAGGCACTTGCAGCACCCTAGCTACGTCGCGCACGGCGTTGCGGGCGGCCATCCGGCCGAAAGTTACAATATTAGCAACTTGCTCTTTGCCGTATTTTTCGATGCAATACTGTATTACTTCGTCGCGGCGGGAGTCCTGGATATCAATATCGATATCGGGCATGGCGATGCGGTCGGGGTTTAAAAATCTTTCAAAAAGCAAATCATAGGCGATAGGATCCAACTCGGTAATGCGCAAGGCGTAGGCCACGATAGATCCGGCGGCACTACCCCGCCCCGGCCCAAAAACTATGCCGCGGTCTTTGCCCCAATTTATAAAATCGGCGACAATAAGCATATAACTGTCAAAACCCATGCTGTTAATGGTCTTTAGCTCGAACTCGGCACGGGTTATAACTTCCGGGCTGAGCTTTTTACGGCTGGCTTCGATACCCATTTTTAAAGCGTCGTTGCGGCTTACGCCGCCGTAACGCCAGGCCAAGCCCTGCCACACTTGTAGAGTTAAAAAGTGCTGTTCGGTTTCGCCTTTAGGCAGCGGAAACTTCGGGATTAATATGCCCCCAAGCTCCAGTTCTACATTGCAGCGCCCGGCAATTTTTTTGCTGGTGCGGATTAGTTCCGGATGGCTATTGCCCCAGCGTTTTATTACTTCTTTAGGGTCGGCGACATTTAAGTGGAATTGTTTTAAGCTCATGCGGTTTTCGTCGCTTAAATAGGCGCCGGTTTGGACACACAACAGCACTTCATGCGCTTCTTGGTCCTCCAGTTTTAAGTAATGTGCATCGCATGTAACAACCGCCGGAATCTTTAAATCTGTTGACAGTTTTAATAACTGGTCATTCACCCGGTTTTGTTCGATCCAGCTGCTGGGATGGTCGGGGTGGCCATGGTCTTGCAGCTCGATATAGTAACGGTCGCCAAAAACTTGCTTATACCAACTGGCTGTTGCCTTAGCCTTGTCGTATTGGTTTTGGCGCAATGCGTCTGCTACTTCGCCGCCGATACAGCCCGACAAAACGATGATGCCTTCGTTGTACTTTTCAATTAATTCGTGGTCAATGCGCGGCTTGTAATAAAAGCCTTCCAAGTTAGCTAACGTAGACAAGCGCATCAAATTCAAGTAGCCTGTCTGGTTCATGGCCAGCATGGTTAGGTGGAAGTAATTTTTATCTTTGTTGGGGTCGCGGTCGTGGTGGCTGCGCGGGGCTATATAAGCTTCTATGCCGATAACTGGTTTTATACCTTCGGCTTTAGCCGTTTTATAAAATTCCACGACGCCGCTCATGGTTCCGTGGTCGGTAATAGCTACAGCATCCATACCGGCCTGCTTAACATAATCAATAAGTTCCGGCACCTTAGTCAGGCCGTCCAGCAGGCTGTATTGGGTATGGTTGTGCAAGTGCACAAAGTCACCTGCTAACAGAGGTGAATTGTCTGTTTTTGCTGACATAATAAATAGTTGCCCTCGCGTTTGCGGTTACCTATTTATTATAGCTAATTGTAGTGGCTATTTCTTTATAAATTCTGACAGATGATCGATAGCTTCGCGCAATTCTTTGATAGCGTCGTCCAGTTCCGGATCGTCCGCGTCTCCGCCTCGCAAGGCGTTCATAACTTGGCGGGCTTTGTCTTTGGCGTCCTGGGCTTTATCAAGCGCGGCAGCCAATTCTTTACGGGCGCTGGCATTCATATCGACGGCCTGTGTTTTAGCTTTGGTAATCACCGAGTCCAGCTCCAGACGCAAGTCTGTAATTTTCTGTTCGGCTTGTCTCCTGGCCTTACTGGCTGCTTCGGTTATGTCTTTACGTGTTTCTTTACCGCTTTTTGGAGCGGTCAGCACACCTGCCAAATAACCGGCAATACCGGCTATGGCAGCGCCAAGGGCTACATTTCGGCCCACATGTTTATTACGGTCGCGCATCATATACCTCCTTTATTTACGATCCTTGTCATTCTTTTTAGCGGCGTTAATTATCTGGGCGATAACTTTAATGAAAGATACCGGGCCGCTGCCTTTACGGAACATCTCGGCCGTTTCTTCAACGCTGTCGGCAATATCCTCTGCCCGTTCGGCAACACGCTTTAACCGCTGCATAATTTGTACCGTGTAAATTAAAACCGTAATGCCGAGTATCAGGAATACGGCCAGGGCTGCTGATAAAATTATCA
Organism: uncultured Candidatus Saccharibacteria bacterium; assembly: GCA_964460855.1. Taxonomy (GTDB): domain Bacteria; phylum Patescibacteriota; class Saccharimonadia; order Saccharimonadales; family UBA10212; genus CAYWQH01. The sequence goes on along the minus strand of CAYWQH010000002.1, from coordinate 93,746 downwards.
GCAACCATTGCTCAGTAGTTGTAACATTCATGCTTTTAGTATATCCCTACTATTGAACTAAGCAAGTAAAGTATTTTACGGCTTAGCTAATGCCAAGCTGTTTTTTTATAAGCTCTTGGGCTAGCCCTGGGTTGGCTTTGCCCTGGGATTTTTTCATTACCTGGCCGGTTAAAAAGCCGATTGCTTTCATTTCGCCGTTTTTTACGTCTTCGGCGGCTTTGGCATTTTCGCTGATTACTTCGGCCACTATGCGGTCTATTTCCGATTCGTCCGACACTTGTATATATTCAGAACCGAACTCCTCCAGATTTGCTGGCAAAGAAATTTCAGCTAAACTTTTTAGCATTAATTCTTTGGCGCCGGACGAGCTGATTTTACCGGCCTCGCCAATTTGGCTTATCGACTTAATAAGTTTGGGCCAGTCATTTACCGGCAGTTTTACTTTACCCTCACGGCTAGCCGGGATCACCGTATTAATTAGGCTATTAGCCGTGGCTTTGGCGCTTTGTTCATCGGCGGATACGATTTCCAGGTAATTATTACCATCCGATTCTACTTGGGCATCCAATAAAGTTTCTATTTGGGCGCCCGGCAAGCCTAAACTGCCCAATTGCTGGCGCCATTGGCTGGGCAGTTTAATTTCTTGCTGGGCCGTGTGGATACTGTCGTCATCTAAAACGATTGGTGGTACGTCCGGTTCCGGCATATAGCGGTAATCTTCAGCCTCTTCTTTATTGCGCTGAGAGGTAGTCTTTTGGGCGGCGTCGTCCCAGCCCCGGGTCTCTTGGATAACACTCTGACCACTTTCTAGTATTTCTATTTGCCGTTTTATTTCGAAATTAACGGCGTTTTCGACGGCTCGGAAGCTATTTAAATTCTTAACTTCAGCCCTTTTTCCCAGCTGGTTTGGGTCGGCGCTGACACTTACGTTTACGTCAAAGCGCATATTTCCGTAATACAAGTCGCAGTCGCTGACGCCTGCAAACTTCATTAGTAAATACAGCTCACGGGCATAAGCTTTGGCTTCGGCCGCGCTATGCATGTCGGGTTGGCTGACAATTTCCAGCAGCGGCGTGCCGGCCCGGTTTAGGTCAACTAAAGAGTAGTCGGCGCCGACGGGATGGGTATTTTTACCGGCGTCTTCTTCAAGATGGGCCCGGATAATGCCGATTTCTTTAGGGCTCCCATCGACGATTATTTCAACTTTGCCTTCGCCGACTATCGGCTGTTCGTACTGGCTTATCTGGTAGCCTTTTGGCAGGTCCGGGTAAAAATAATGTTTGCGCTCGAATTTACTGAAAGAATTTATTTTGGCTTGTAGCGCAACCCCGGCGCGGATGGCCAAGTGCACGGCTTCGGCGTTTAAAACGGGCAGCGCGCCGGGCATGCCGACGCAAATATGGCTGATCAAACTGTTGGGCGGCGCCTCGCGGGCATCATTACCGACTGCCGCGAACAACTTAGTAGCGGTTTTAAGCTGCACATGGGTTTCGATACCGATTGTCGGCGTATATTGGCTATCGCCAGCCATTACAAAGCCCCCAAGTCTTTAAGCGCCTGGCGGAAACCGCCTAATGCCTGCTTGGCTTCGGCCTCTTTTAGCCGGACATCGGGTTCATGGACCAGCCGGTTGCGCAGCTTATGGGCATACCAGACCGAGTCGTTATCATTTATAAATCGCTGGGCAGACACCAGGCGTTCACCCATGGTTTTGCCTTTGAAATGCCGCTTTTTAAGGGCGCTGTCCAGCAGTTTATCGGCGTCGATTACGGCCAGCACCATTCCCTCTGGCGATTTTACTTTTGCCAGCAGCTCCATCCAGCGCTTCTGGAAATAATCCTGGTTGAGCTTGCGGGGTACGCGCTTGGCGGTAAAGCCGATTATTGCCAACAATAATAGCCCGCTAATAATAACCGCGATAATAAAACCCAAAGTCATAGCAGCAGCCCTTCGATTTGTTTTGAAATACCAAGCAATTGGCGGTCGCGGCGTTGGTTGGCCATTACTTGTAGGCCGACAGGCAATTTGCCGTCTTTACCGGCGGGAATATTAATAGATGGTATGCCGGAAATGTTAGCGGCTACAGTCATGATGTCGGCCAGGTACATTTTTAGGGGGTCGCCGGTGTTAGCCCCTATTTTAAAAGCTACCGTCGGCGATGTCGGGCCCAGCAAAAAATCCACTTCGCTAAAAGCCCCGTTAAATTCGTTAATAATTTTGGTGCGGACTTTTTGGGCTTTTTTGTAGTAGGCATCATAATAGCCGCTGCTTAATACATAAGTTCCTATCATAATGCGGCGTTTGGCTTCGGTGCCAAAGCCTTGCTCGCGGCTTAGTTCGTAACTGTCTAATAAATTATTGGCCTGGGGGTCAAAGTAGCCAAAACGCTGGCCGTCGTAGCGGCTTAAGTTACTGCTGACTTCTGCCGGGCAAACAATATAATAAACAGCCAGGGCAAGCGGCAAACTTGGCAGGCTGACTTCTTCTACTTGGCCGCCGGCAGCTTTAATTTTGCTTATGGCCTGGTTTATAAACTGGCGCACGCCGGGTTCCAGGCCTTCGGACATATATTCTTTTACTACGCCGAATTTAACGGAGCTAAGCGGGTGTTTTGCGGCTGGTATATAAGATTCCGGGTCTCGGTCGATTGTCGTACTGTCCAGCGCGTCTTTGCCGCTCATTACATCCAATACTAACGCGGCATCATCAACGGTTTTAGTTAAAGGCCCGATGACGTCCATGCTGCTGGCCATGGCTACCACGCCGCTGCGGCTGACCAGGCCGTAAGTTGGCTTGTATCCGATACAGCCGGATAAACTGGCTGGCTGGCGCACCGAACCGCCAGTATCCGTTCCGATCGCGAAAGGCGCCAAATTCAAAACCACCGCTACCGCCGAACCGCCTGAACTGCCGCCCGGTACAAAATTAGTGTCGTGGGGGTTTTTAGTAACAAAAAAATCGCTGTTTTCGGTGCTGCTGCCATGGGCGAAGGCGTCTAGATTAGCTTTGGCTACGCACACCGCCCCCTCGGCTTCCAGTTTTTCAATTGCTGACGATTGGTAGGGCGCTTCGAACGGTTTTAAAATATTGCTGGCCGCCGTAGTTTTGCCGCCAACGGTTAAGAAATTGTCTTTGACTATAAAAGGTACCCCAGCTAACCTGCCGGCCGATTCGCCCTTGGCGGTTAATTTGTCAATTTCGGTGGCGCGTTGTTTGGCCCGCTCCTCAACGGTGCTAATAATTGCCCGGTAATCCTGATTGTCATCAATAGCTGCCAGCGACCGGCTCACCAAATCGGCGGCTTTTAATTCGCCTTTGTTTACTTTATCGGCAATAACAGCAATCGGATCCCAAAGATTGTCGGCCATTTTAAAGTACCCGCTTAACCTTAAACTGGTTTTTTTCGATAGCCGGAGCGTTTTTAAGCAGCTCTGCCGGGGTAGCACTGTATGGCTGGACTTTGTCTTCGCGGATAACATTTGTTAACCCGGTAACCTGGTAGGTCGGTTCCAAGCCATCGACATCGACTTTATCCAGCTGCTCTACATAATTAAGAATTTCGGACAATTCGGTCCGGAACTTTTCGACTTCTTCCGGGCTCAAGCGCAAGCGGCTCAAACGGGCCAACTTTAAGACATCATCAGTACTAAGTTTGCTCATTGCTGGGCTTTAGTATAGCAGGATAAACTGGCGTTGTAATGCGCCTTATACCTTGACTAAGTATTTGCTATTTGCTAGCATTTACAGATTCGGTTGAGGCTAATGCTTCCCGAAAGTTATTTGCGGAGTAAACACCCAATCGCGCGGCGAGCACTGCTAAAAAGCAATGTTGGCCGCGCGGTTGGGAATGGTTAATAATACTAGCCCCCACAAACCCAACCGTTAGCAACCGAAAGGTGTGGTGATGGTACCACCAGCCACCTTGGTGCAGACAGACGACATAACGGTCAACGTGATGCGCGACAAGCGCATCGTCGAAATCGTGCTGCCGTCGTACTACCCGACGGTCGCGGAAGGCCACAGCGTGACTGTCCGGCCAACCGCTCGCTGCCGGCCGGGCAAGCCCCGGCCACGCTTGACGGTGACGAACCCCTGGTGCAGCCGGCAGCTCAACAAGCTGCTGAGCGACTTGGCGTCGGACATCGACGACTTCGTCGAGGCGTACGGCGTACCGGGCAAGGTCATGCTGATGCTGGGCAGGAACGCCGAGGCGAAGGACACCTTCCTTTGCCAGATCATGGCCAAGTCAGCGTTTAGGCGCTAGTCGGCAGCCGTCTGTTCTGCGCAAGCTCGGAAGGCGGGGGGTTGCGACGGTAGGAAGCCGGCGCGTGAAACTCGTGGTGTCCCAGCCACCAGTCCCCCTGCCCGCGTAAGTTGGGTTTAACCAGAACGCTTTACTCCGCGTTCACCATTGCCGCCAAATTATTTGGCGCCAGTGGCGAAAAATATTAACTTTATACTTTTAACTTTTAGCCTTAATCTCTTCTATTACGTCGCGCAGTTCCGCGGCTTTTTCGAATTGCAAATTAGCAGCCGCCAGGTGCATTTGGCTGGTAAACTCTTTAATTAAATTCTTGTACTCGTCTTTAGGAATTTTTTTGAGGTCGAGTTTGGGCTTATCCTCTTGCTCGACGGTACGGGGCAGAATGTCAGTAACGGCCCGGCTGATGCTTTTGGGCGTAATGCCGTGTTTTTTATTATAAGCCTCCTGCAGGTCGCGGCGGCGGGCCGTTTCGTCCATAGCCCGCTTCATGCTGCCGGTCACAACGTTGGCATACATAATTACATGGCCATCTTCGTGGCGGGCGCTCCGCCCGACAGTTTGGATTAACGCTTGCTCGCTTCGCAAAAATCCTTCTTTATCGGCGTCTAAAATAGCCACAAAGCTTACCTCTGGCAGGTCCAAGCCTTCGCGTAAAAGATTTATACCGACTAACACATCGTAAACACCTAGCCGCAAGTCACGCAAAATATCCGTCCGGTCCAAAGTATCTACCTCGCTGTGAATATAGGCCACTTTAACGCCGAGCTCCTGCAAATACTCTGTTAAGTCTTCGGCCATCCGTTTGGTCAATGTCGTTACTAAAACCCGTTGAGATTTGTCTACGGTTTTTTTGATTTCGCCCAGCAAGTCGTCAATCTGGCCGTCTACCGGCCTGATTTCGATGCGCGGATCCAGCAGGCCGGTCGGCCGGATGAGTTGCTGCACCGGTTCACCGCCGCGCTGCAGTTCGTAGTCGGCCGGGGTGGCGCTGACATACACTACGTTATTAACATGGCGCTCGAACTCGCTGAAAGTCAGCGGCCGGTTGTCCATGGCGCTGGGCAGCCTAAAGCCGTGTTCTACCAAAACTTCTTTGCGGGCCCGGTCGCCGTTATACATGCCGCGCACTTGCGGTATGGTCATATGCGATTCATCTATAAACAGCATGTAATCGTCGGGGAAATAATCCATTAAAGTGGCTGGCTGTTCGCCGGGCTTGCGGTTGGTTAAATAACGCGAATAATTCTCGATGCCTTTAACAAAACCGGTTTGTTCGAGCATTTCCAGGTCGTAGCGGGTGCGCTGCTCCAACCTTTGGGCCTCCAGCAGCTGGTTGTTCATTTTGTAAAAAGCCAACCGCTCTTCCAGCTCGTCGCGGATTTTGCCTAATGCAAGGACTAACTTTTCATTGGGGGTAACATAGTGGCTGCCCGGGAAGATTTTTAAATTGTTGAGAGATTTTTCGATTTCGCCGGTCAGCGGGTTTATCTGGGTCATGCGCTCAATTTGGTCTCCAAAAAATTCTACCCGGTAAGCCACTTCGTCGCCGGCCGGGAAAATATCAACCACGTCGCCGCGCACCCTGAAAGTGCTGCGGTGAAAATCGATGTCGTTGCGGTCGTACTGGATGTCGGTTAAATGCCGCAGCAGCTTATCGCGCAGCCGGCGCTCGCCGGTTTTAAGCTCAACCGCCAAGTTACCATAATCTTCTACCGAACCAATGCCGTAGATGCAGCTGACGCTGGCCACGATAATAACGTCGCGGCGCGATAGTAAAGCGCTGGTGGCGGCATGGCGCAGCCGGTCGATTTCTTCGTTAATATCGCTGTCTTTTTCGATATAAGTGTCGCTGCGCGGAATGTAGGCTTCGGGCTGGTAATAATCGAAATAGCTGACAAAATAATGAACGGCATTTTCCGGAAAGAACATCCGGAACTCGTTATACAGTTGGGCGGCCAGGGTTTTGTTGTGGCTCAGCACTAAGGTAGGTTTTTGGCGATGGGCTATAACATTGGCCATAGTATAAGTTTTGCCGGAGCCGGTAACGCCCAATAGCACCTGCTCTTTTTGGCCGCTTTCCAACCCGTTAATTAATTTGGCGATGGCCGCCGGCTGGTCGCCCTGCGGCTGGTAATCGCTTTTAAGCTTGAATTTGCTCACGCCTGTATTTTATCAGGAACCGGCTTAAGTGGTGGGGTTAGGTTTGGCGTTGCCAGTACTATCGGTGCAGGTGGGCGCGACGCTGGCCGGGATTTTATATTTAGCGGTGTTGTCACACGTCAGCGGTTTGCCGGTACCGGATACTTGGACCCAGCTGTTACCATTGTTGGCCAGAATAACCTGGGCCTGGTTGTGGCAGCCGCTGTTTAATTCTATATATTTGCCGGATTCAACTTTTACTACCCGCCCGCCATACGTATCTTTGCAAGTATTATAGTCTTTAATGGCCGCGGCATAGGCTAGCCGCTTGGCGTCGGCCGGTAAGCTATCAAAGCCCTGGAATTTAGAAGTTAGCTGCTTATTATAAGAGGTTGTGACCGCTGCGCTATCGCTGGACTGCACGGCGGCATCCAGGCTTTTATTGGCGTTATGGGTAAAAATCAATATAAACACTACCGAAGTGGCTGCCAGCGCAATCATTATAAATAGTACTACCAGGGCGAATTTTTGGTCGCCCATTGGTGATGTTTCGGACGGTTTCTGCATGTATTACTCCGTTTAGTTGGCTAAACTATATCGGATTTATTATACCTAAACTAGTCTTTATATAACCGCCTGTAATGCGAATAATGCTTATCCAGTGCTTTGGTTAGGTCTGCTACCAGCTTAGCTGGTTCATCTTCAAAAAATACCAGTTCGCTGCGCTCTTCGCCGGCGGCATGTAAAATATCGACTATTTGCGTACTGATACCGCCCGCCCCTTGCAAAAAGCCGATTGGCGTATCGCTTTCCATGGCGATAGTAAACTCGTGGAGCGTGCCCAGTCGTCCGCCAATACTGACGACCGCATCGGCGCTGGTAATTAATAGCGTATCACGGCCAATGTAGTGCAGGCCCGTATAAAGTATCATGTCATAATCAGCTGTTGGCAGCCGGTACTTCATAACATGCTCTACTTTGCTGCCGGCCGGGCTGATACCAACGCTCATTTTCCCGCCCGCTGCCTTATAGCCCATTGCCGCGTAATTAGGCAACCCGACTGTGGCACCGGTCATAAGCGAGTGGCCGGCTTCGGCAATTGCCCTCCCTGCAGCCAATGCCAGTTTACGGCCTTCTTCGACACTTTCGCCTTTGGAGGCCCCGGATACGCAAATTTGATACATGTTATTTATAGTCCTTCGCTTCAGGCAAAACGCCCGCGCATTTGTTTGGCCACTACTTCGGGCGCGATCATATTATTGTCCAGCTGCCTAAGCACTTGCTGCTCCAGCGTTTTTTCTCCCATATAACGGGCAAATATCTCGTTCCATAGTGATTCGCGGAAGTGGTACACCTCGCGCTCATTATAGGGCGTATTATTACTAAAGCTAATAGCCGCGTCCATCAGGTTGAGGCTGACCGGCCGGCCTTTATCGATCCCGGCAACATAGTCCAGGTCCAGCCACCAGCCGAAATGGCTGTCGATTTGGGCCAGCAAGCTTTCGGCCCGCCGCCAGTGCAAATCTTCGGGCTGCACGTGAGGTTCGAATATTTCCGGGTGGCGTTCGTTTTTAAGCTTACCGAAATAACGCTGGATAACCCGCCAGTGTATTTTATTGCCGGCCAGCAGGGCGGCTTGCGGCGGGTCGGCAATTAAAGTGTCAACTATTATATCGCCAAAATCCGGTTTAACTTGCTGCAGTTTGAAGAATGCGCTGTACAGCCGAATTTCGTTAAAGTAATGCAATACAAGCGGCAGAATCGTAATACTGGCGCCCTTTAGCGGGCGGTGCACCGGCAGCAGTAAAACAACCCCCAGTTCTTTTAAGTGTGTAACATTGTGCCGTTTCTTTTTAACGAATTCATCGGCGATATTTCCCCATTTATCAGCCGGCATTTGGCACAGCTCAATCGGCCGGCTTTCAAAGTTTGAAGGGCTTAGCTTGCTGTATTGTTTTAAGAATTTTTCCAGCCAGTCCGGGCCTTCGGCAAAACGCAGCGCTCCGTACAGTTCGTTAACCGGCTCGTTTTTAAGCATCGAAGCTACCGATTTGTATTTGAGGGTTTTCATAATTGTTGGCGGCGGCATGGCTTTGAGCATGTCTTTGGCCACGCTTTTTTTGAGCACCCAGCAACTGCGCGGCATATCTATGGTTTGCAGGCGTTGGATAATATTAGCCGAAGCTTTGGCCGCATCTGTAGGATCAGCCAAACCTAAGATACCAGCCAGCCGGGCGTCATCTTCGGCGATGCGCTGCTGTAGCGCCGCAAACAGCTCCGGGCCGGTAGTGTCGCGCGGGTCAAGTCCCAGCTCCTGGGTTTTTAGCTGCAGTTTGCTAATTATTTCGGCAGTTAAACGGACATCGGCGCTAGGGTTGCCGCTGGCTTGTTCCAATTGTTTTAACGCCCGGCCGAATAAGGGCTGTTCGGCGTCGAGCAAATCAGCAAGCAATTTAGACATGGCGTTTTATATTTTTTCCGGGTGGTACCATTCCGGAGCTGTTCTTAAATAATGGTCGATTTCTTTTTGGTCTAGTAAACCGGCTTGGGCGCCGACTTTTTGGACGACATTCATCGGGTTGATTGGCGCCCAAAGCAACGCGCCCTGAAGATCAGCGCCTTTAATTAACGCAGCTACAAAAGTCGAGGTAAAAGCGTCGCCAGCGCCGGTACGCTCTTTAGGCGGTGCCGGATCCGGGTAATTGGGCATTTTATAACGGTTAGTGCCGTCGCTGGCATAAGCGCCGTGGGGGCCGTCGCTAATTACCACGATTTTGGGGCCCAGAGCGTGCAGCCGGTCGAACAGGTCGTGCAAGTTGCCATAGTCGCCGTGGCTGACAATTACCGCTTCTTCGCGGTTTAAAGCCAATACTTCTGTCCGCTGGTATAAACGTTTGAGACGCTCGGTGCCGGCTTCCATTTGGAAGGTACCGGGCTGGAAAGCCAGTTTTACGTCAGGATGTTCTTCTAACCAGTCGGCAATTTGGTCGTGGTATCCCATGGCGTTCTTGCTTATGGAACTGAAGTAAACCCATTTTGGAATATCATTGGACCGGAAGCGCGGCCAGTGGTAGTCATAAGTTTCGTGCTTGATCAATATAGTGCGCTCGTCTTTGTACCAGAGCACATAGTGGTAATTGCTTTTCATACCGGGGTTGGCGTGGACAAAACGGGTATCGACGTGGTTTTTGCTTAAGCTTTTAACGATATCGCGGCCCCAGTCGTCTTCACCGATGTTGCTTACCAGTCCGGAGCGCAGCCCCAGCCTGGCGAAAGATACGGCCGCGTTAGCAGCGTTGCCGACGCCTTCCAATACTTCGGCGTGGTCGTAAGGGATTTTCATGCCAAAAGGCATGCAAATGTTTTGGGAGCCGTCATGATTTTCGATGTGCGCTTGGTCATCGATTAATTTTATAAAGGCATCGGTAACGACATCGCCGACCGACAAAACATCTAACTGCTTGTGGATTTCTGCCATAAGTATAGTCGCCCACCACTTAATTGATTACGCTTATTTTACCAATTAAGCATATGCTTTCAAAGGATAAAATACTTTAGGGATTGGCTTTCCCGGATGAATTGAAGGTATCGATCTTAGACTCGACGACTTTTTGGACCTCGGTTATTACGGTGCCCATTAACTTTACTACGGCGTATTCACTTTTATTATCCGCCAAAACTTTTTCCAATGTATTGCGGTAAGCCACCCGCATATCGCTGTTGATATTTATCTTACTAACGCCAATTTTGACGGCTTCGATAAAATAATGGCCGGCCGTGCCGCTGCCGCCGTGCAGGCTGATGTTACAATTAATGGCTTCCCGGATCTGCTTCAGCAAATCAAGGTCCAGTACTTTAGGTACCGGGTAACTGCCGTGTAAATTACCAATGGCCGCGGCGAACGTATCAACCCCGGTAGCTTCCACGAAATGCTTAGCCTGGTCTGGCTTGGTGAAAGTTTTCTTAATTTCTTCGTAATCTATATTTTCGGTGTGCACGTTGCTGCTGCCGCCAAAATAATGCGGTTCGCTTTCTACCAAAGCCCCGGATAGCTTGGCCGCTTCAACGACTTCTTTGGTTTTGCCGATAATTTCTTCTTCGGTTGCTTCGTGGTTAGCCTGGCTGATATCAATATGGATAAATTCAAAACCGGCTTCGATACCGGCAATAGCGTCTTCGACGCTGGGGCTGTGGTCGAGGTTTACATACATTTCAATTCCGTACTGGTGTTTGTAGTTATCGACCATATCGCGGACGTTGTCGAGGCCCAGGGCATCGACTTCGCCTTTGCTGACCTCAACTAAAACCGGCGCTTGTTTGGCATGGGCGGCCCGGGCCACGGCAATGAGTGTTTCCTGGTTATCCAAATTAAACGCGCCCAGCGCGAAGTGTTCGTCGCGGGCCCGCTGCATGGTTTGGCGGGCTTTTTCGCAGTTCTGCCTGATTTGTCTAAGCGTAAGCGGCATATTTACTATTATTGTAAGAGTTTAGGCCGACTATTTCCAAAAGATAATGGTTAAAGCCAGCACAGCGGTTGCCGCGGCGCCGATTTTTTGCAGATAAAAACGGCGTTCCTGCAGTACCCATGAAGCAAATAGCGCAATCAGTACGATACGGAAATTCGAAATGACTGTCATTAGCGACACATTATCGCTGCGCACTTGGGCCATAACGAACGTTACGCCGCCCAGCGCCCTGGCTATACCGGCTGCTATTATCCATTTCTGATACTTGGCCTGCCATAGCGTTTTAAAGCCTTTGGGCTGCAGCCATAAAGCCAGTCCGACTGCTACAAACATTTGCCAGCCCCAGCCGAATAAGAAATAACTGCTGACCGGCATTTTAGATAATAAATACTTTTCATTTACAATCGACACCGCGAATGCCATGCCAGCCAGCAACGCGAACAGTAAACCCATTGCCCAGCGGTTATCGGTTTTTTTGGCGCTGCGCGACAGCCACAATACGTACCAAATTGTAGGAATCAATATAGCCGCGCCTAATATCTGTTGCGGCGTTAAATTCTCATGAAGAACCGCGCCGGCCAGGATAATCGTAAACAGCACGTTAACCGTGCCGACAATCGAGCCAGCTGTGCTATCCAAATATGATAGTAATTTAAAAGTGCATATGTTAGTAGCGGCGAAAGCCAATCCGCCGAATACCAAAAACGGCCAGTAATTGGACCACGCATCAAGCTGCAAATTACCCAATACAGGGATAAATGCCAAACCGATAGGATATAAAATCAGGAAGAGTAATCCGTTAGCCGCAAATGGCAGCTTAGCGGCTTGGGGTATGCGGGCCAAGCCTCTCAACGTTAAAGTCATACCGGCAGCCATAAACGTGTGCAGGATAATTAAAAATTGCCAGGTCATATTTGTTTTTGGTTAGCTAAGCATATGCTAGCACAACCAAGGGATAATTATTATTTATATGTCGGCAGGATTGTGGTAAGGTAGCCGGATTATGGGCAGTTTTGAATGCAAATATTTAATAGAAAGAACCCATGCATTGGCCCTGCTGCTGGCTGTCGGAGCCACGGCTTGCGGCGGCCATTCCCAGCCCGCCGAAGTAAATTCCGTTCACACTAGTGGTACAGCCGCTAAATACCCCGATATTCCTAACGAGACGCCCCAGCAAGTGCGGTCGCAAATGCACGATATTAAATGTGTCGACGGTTCATTGCGTTTTATTTTCAAGCCAAAGTTCGATCTTCCTGAAAATGTTAAGCTTAAATATCCAAATGGATTTTCGATTACGATCGACGGCGCGCCGTCGTGCTACGACGGCAAACTAGAATCCGGTGAGCCTGAATACATTGAAATCGCATTTACCCAGGACAATATATCTCAGCAATTAGGCTATAAAGTCTTCCCGACTTAGTGTTTGTGTTTTTTGCCGTCGCAGTCCAGCAAGGAGTGGGCAGCCATAATGATATGTTTGGCGGTCAGGCCAAAATGCTCCAATAATTCGTCGGGCTTGCCGGATTCGCCATATTGGTCCTTGATACCCATCCGAATCATGTGCGTCGGCTGGTGCTCGGCTAATGTTTCGGCCACCGCCCCGCCCAACCCGCCGTTTATTTGGGCTTCCTCCAAGGTGATAACATGCCTAGTTTTGGCGGCGCTTTCGATGATAGTTTCGGTGTCCAACGGTTTAATAGTTGGCACATGGATTACTTCGGCATCGATACCGTCGGTAAATAATTTTTCTGCGGCTAGCATAGCGTGGTAAGTCATAACGCCGGTGCTAATAAATGATATGTCTTTGCCCTGGTCATAAACGTAGGCTTTGCCAATTTCAAAAGGCGATTGCTCTGTAGTTAAAATCGGCGAATTATCGCGGGCCAATCTTATATAGCTGGGCTTGCCGTTGTCAGCCATAGCCAATGTAGCTTTTTCGGCTTCGACGCTGTCACCCGGAACTATCACGACCATATTGGGCATGGCTCGCATTAAAGCGATATCCTCCAGCATCTGGTGGGTAGCGCCATCCGGCCCGGTATAAAGCCCGGCGTGCGAGCCGGCGATTTTTACCGGTTGGTTATTGAGGGCGATAGTAGTTTTAATTTGTTCCCAGTTACGGCCCGGGCTAAAGGCGGCATAGCTGCTAATAAACGGGATTTTGCCCATGGCGGCCAGGCCGGAGCCGACCGTCGCTAGGTTTTGTTCGGCAATGCCAACTTCAATGTAACGCTCGGGAAAAGCTTCGGCGAACAGATGGATTTGGGTTGATTCGGTTAAGTCGGCGCATAATGCCACCACCTGGTCATTTTGCTCACCGGCTTTTTTGAGCCCGCGGCCAAAGCCTTTGCGGATGGGCTCTTTGGCGACATCATCTTTATAAATATTGTCGGCGAGGTGCAGGCCATTCACTATTCGTGGTCCCCGGTAATCTTACCTTTTAAGCTTCGCAATTCTTTTAGCGCCACTTTAGCCTGTTCGTTTTTAGGCGGCGCGCCGGCCACGTCGGCCGAACCCACAGGAATGCCGTGCCAGTGGTAATCGTATTCCATAAAATCGACGCCCTTGCCCGGGATGGTATGGGCGATTATGGCCACCGGTTTTTCTACAATTGCCCGGGCCATGGCCGAGGCGTCTATTATCGCTTCCATGTTATGGCCGTCAATTTCTATAACATGCCAGCCAAAGCTTTCCCATTTGGCCCGTAAATCTTCCAGCGGCATAACATGCTCTGTAGTACCATCTATTTGGATATTGTTACGGTCTACAAAAACTATCAAGTTATTAAGCTTGTATTTGCTAATCAGCATGGCCGATTCCCAGATATTGCCTTCGTCCAGTTCGCCGTCGCCGGTAATGCAATACACCCAGCGATGAGTTTGTTTATTTATTTTCATAGCCAACGCCATACCGGCAGCCTGACCGAGGCCTTCGCCCAGGGGGCCGCTGGTGGTTTCCAGCCCCGGCAAGCGTTCGCGTTCGGGATGGCCTTGCAGGCGCGAGCCAAATTTACGTAAGGTCGAAAGCTCAGACCGGTCAAAATAACCTGCATGGGCCAAAGTGGTATATAAAACCGGCGCGCAGTGGCCATTGCTTAACACCAGCAGGTCGCGGTCGTCCCAATCAGGTTTGTTGGGGTTGTGGCGCAAAATATCAAAATAAAGAGCCGTAAAAATATCAGCTAAATCCAGCGGGCCGGCGCTGTGCCCGCTGCCGGCTGTTTCCAGCATTTTTATAATGTCTATCCGGATATCGTAAGCTTTTTTTTCCAGCTCTTCGATACTCAGCGTTTGTTGAGCCATATTGCTTATGAATTATAGCGGTATGGCGGAGTTTTTAATAGTTATAACGGTATGGTGAAGCTATTGCTTCTTGTCGCCTTCGCCGCCCAGCGGCACGTTCAGCCGCTGCAGGTTGGTAGCGATTAACTTTACAACTGCGGGTGACGTTTGGAAATTAATTTTTTCGCTGTCAATTTTATTTTCCATAAACATATTTAAGTTCATGATGTTTAAGCCTAGCTCTTGCAAGGTATGAACGTTCCTGATTAGTTGGCGCGCAATCGCTATTTGGTCTGCTTCGCTATGGCTAATATTCTGGCCCTCGCTTTTATCTTTAACCGATATACCGGTGTTGATCCAGATATCTTTAGTTCCTAAGGCATTAGCCAGAGCCACAATATCATTGGTATTAAAGTAACCGGAAAGATCTGCATGGCCGTTTTCAACTGGAACCACTTGGGCATTTGAAAATGCCTGGATGCCAATAGTTTTTAAATTTAATTTCTTAAGCTCGTTTAACGTTTTAGGGCTATCCAACATAGCTCCCATTTCCTGGGAACTGGTATCGACCAAAGTGGTGATGTCTATTCCCGGGAATACTTGTTCAGCAATACTTTTAAACTTTGCAACACAGGCGGGGTAATTATCAATAGTAGCGTTATCCCAGCCACCAACATTCCATTCCGGGCATACAGTTATAGTGCCTAACTGTTCAGCCGTAACGCCGGCTTCTTTCAAACCTGTAAAGTATTTTAATATTTTGGCATCGTAGCCGCCGGCGGCAATTTGTTCATAATCCCAGCCATCCGGCTCAAGGATGATTAATGGTTTTACACCGGCTTCATTAACCTGCTGGATGGCATCTAAATGCCAGTCCTGAAGCTCAGCGGAATCGGGAGTGAAGAACTGCATGGACGAATCGAATACCGGGTGGCCAATGGCGTGCTCATACTCTGATAATGCTCGTATACCGCCGTTATAGCTCTTGGCTGGCAACAATTTGCGGACCGGAGCTACCTCATTTGTAGACGGTGGCGCGTCGATTATAGTTTCGGTAGATGTTTCAGTTGGGCTGGTGTGACTCATAGTTGAAGTCTCCGTAGGTACAGATTCTGTATTACTATTAGCAGTTTGGTTATGTTGGCTATCGCCACAGGCAGTTAATGCCAGCATAGCTAAAACAGCCGCAGTTGCCTTACGTTTTTTAGACAAATATTCAGAAACACCATTGCGCTTTTCGGCGCTATTAATAAACATAAAATATATTATAGTATATTTTTGCTAATCTAGCAATAGGTTTATGTGGTGCCGGTTTCATCGGCGATGCGCTGCAAATAAACATAGGCCCGCTCGGGGTCCGGCGAATTTTGGATAAAACCGCCAACATTCAACACGTCGAGGCCGCCAAAAACCAGTTCGGATACGTTTTGGTCATTAACCCCGCCGTCCCAACCTACTTCGATTTCCGGCTTAAGGCGCTTTACCTGCAATACTTTTTCGATTAAAGCCCGGTCGTACTGCCCGCCAAAATGGCCCAGGTTGCCGCTAAAGACCATAACATGGTCGATTACGTTTAAGGCATCGGCGATCAGGCGCACGGACGTTTGCTGCAGTAGTGCTACGCCAACCCTTACCCCGTAGTGCTGGCAGGCTTCGACAACTTCGCCAAAGTCACCTTCTGATTCGGCATGGACGATAACCATATAAGGGTGGTGCGGCAACAGGATTTCGAGTGCTTTAGCCGCGTTTTTATACATTAAATGTATATCGGCTTTGGCGCTGGCCGGCCACCAGGTTTGTTCGGGGCTAACCGTTTTTTTATCTTCGAATTTGCCGTCACCTAAATCGATATGTATGCGGTCGACAATATGGGCAATATTATCCATTTGGTGTTTGTAGGACTTTTCGTCGTAGGCCGTTACCGAGGGTACTATTTCTGCCATAATGCTTATTCTGCTTTATCTAATTTTACAATACGCCGCTGATGGCGCTCGTCGCCCGAAAACTCTTCGTCCAACCAAATTTGGCTGGCCCGGCAGGCCTCGTCGTCGCTAACAAACCGGGCGCCAATGCTTAGAATATTGGCGTCGTTGTGCTGGCGGCTGAGCCTGATAATGTCATAGCCGTCGTTTTGGCTTTTACTGCCGGAGTCGTTTGCGAATTTTAACTGGGCCGGCCCGTAATATACCGCGCAGCGCACGCCGCGCACCCGGTTGGCGGCCATCGCTTCGCCTTGTCCGCTGCCACCCATTATTATGGCTTTTTCGCACTGCCCGCCAGCCACCGCTTTAGCAGCGGGCATTATAAAATCCGGGTAGTCGTCTTGCGCTTCGAAATTAGCCGGGCCAAAATACACGCATTCATGGCCCAGGCCTTCCAAAAAAGACCTCAGCGCTTTAATCCGTTCAAAACCGGCGTGGTCGGTACTGAGCGCGATTTTCATAATTACATGTGGTGTTGGTCAGGCTGCTGTTCGGGATGGAATTCCGGCTGTGTATCTGGCTGGTGCTCGGCGGGCTGGTCAGAGGCCGGCTGTAAGGGTTGGTTCTCGTGCCCCAAGTCGTAATGCTCTTCGGGCTGGCTTATAGGCGCCTGGGCGGGCGGCTGGTCTTTATTTAATAGCTTGCCGACATCGGCTGTGACTTCTACTAGCCGGTTGCTATAGCCCCATTCATTGTCGTACCAAGCCACAACTTTTAACATGTTGTCGCCAACCGTGGCTGTCAATTTCAGGTCAACGATTGCCGAGTGGCTGTTGCCGATAAAATCGCTGCTGACCAATGGTTCTTCAGCTACGGCTAAAATGCCCTGGAAAAACGGTTCGGCGGCGGCTTTTTTGAATACTTCGTTAACTGAATCTACTGTAACCGGCTGTTTGGTTATGAATACAAAATCGGCCAGCGAAACTACCGGCGTGGGGACGCGGATAGACAGGCCCCCGAATATGCCTTGCAAGGCTGGAAACGCCTGGGCGGCGGCAATGCTGGCGCCAGTAGTGGTTGGAACTATATTTTCAGCGGCGTTACGGGCTTCGCGCAAATCTTTGGCCGGCGCGTCTTGCAGGCGCTGGCTGGCAGTGTAGCTATGTACTGTAGTCATCATTGCTTTATCGATACCAAAATTGTTTTCGATTATGGCAGCCACAGGTGTTATACAGTTTGTCGTACAGCTGGCGTTACTGATAATATCGCCGGCCGTTTCGAGCTTGTCTTCGTTGACGCCCAATACAATTGTAGTCGCGCCTTCGCCTTTAGCTGGGGCGCTGATAATTACTTTTTTGGCGCCGGCGTCGATATGGACTTTGGCTTTGGCCGGGTCAACGAATAGGCCGGTACATTCCACCACTACATCTATATTCATATCGCGCCACGGCAATGCGGCCGGGTCTTTTTCGGCCAATACCCTGATATGCTGGCCGCCGACAATTATATTTTGGTCGTCGTGGCCGACGTCATGGTTATAGCCGCCATAATTGCTGTCGTGTTTAAGCAAATGGGCCAGCGTTTTAGTATCGGTTAAGTCATTGATAGCAACAATTTCGAGGTCAGTCCGCTCAAACGCAATCTTAAAAGCATTGCGGCCGATGCGCCCAAAACCATTAATAGCAATTCTGGTTTTCAATGTTTATCTCCCACATTTTTAAGCATTAGACGTTTCGTACCGATTGTATCATGATTTGATCGTTTTATACTTATAAGATGGAGTCGATAGAACTGCTGGAATTAGCCGCCGAGCATTACCCCAAAACTGACGTGGATTTACTTCGCCAGGCGGTAAATATGGCCGGCCGGGCGCACGATGGCCAGTTTAGGACCAGCGGCGATCCATACCTAAACCACTGCCTGGCGGTGGCTGCCAAGTTGATCGAATGGAGATTGGATACCCATACGGTAATTGCCGGCGTACTGCACGACAGCCTGGAAGACACCAGCCTAACCTTAGAAGAAATCGAACAAACTTTCGGGCACGACGTGGCCTTTTTAGTTGACGGTGTCACGAAGGTCAGTGAGGCCCGCAAAGGCATGAAAGACATGAGCGCATACCTGCCCAGCACCCGCCAGAATTTAAGCAAATTATTAATTGCCGTCAGCCACGACCTGCGGGTGCTGCTGATAAAGCTAGCCGACCGGCTGCATAATTTGCAAACTTTAGAGTTTTTACCGGAAGACAAGCAAAAGAAAGTAGCCAGGGAGTCGCTAGAAGTATTTGCGCCACTGGCCGACCGGCTGGGTATCGGCCGGTTGCGCGTCGAAATCGAAGAATTGTCTTTCCGGTTTATGGACCCCGAAGAATACGACCGACTGCAGAGGGTCATTAAAAAACGTATAGGCAAAAGCCAGAAGAAATTCGTCGAAGTCCGCCGTGAAATCGCCACCGAACTGGCCAATGCCGGAGTCCCCAACACTATCGATGGCCGAGTCAAAAGCACATACAGCCTGCATAAGAAACTCAAAAAAGTAGATGACGACATAGAGAGGGTTTACGACTTGCTGGCCCTGAGGATCGTCGTCGATACCAAAGACCAGTGCTACCTGGTGCTTGGCGTTCTTCATAGCCTTTATAAACCGATGATCAGCAAAATAAAAGACTACATCTCGGTGCCTAAATCTAATGGCTAC
This sequence comes from uncultured Candidatus Saccharibacteria bacterium, assembly GCA_964460855.1. Taxonomy (GTDB): domain Bacteria; phylum Patescibacteriota; class Saccharimonadia; order Saccharimonadales; family UBA10212; genus CAYWQH01. The sequence continues at coordinate 74,977 of CAYWQH010000002.1, read as the reverse complement.
CAGAGCCTGCACACCACTGTATTTACTACCAATGAACAAATAGTAGAATTCCAAATCCGCACCAAAGATATGCATGACTTGGCAGAACGCGGGCTAGCCGCCAGCTTCCATTACAACGAGCAAAAGCTAACTTCTAACTACGCCGAGCGCAGCCCGGTAGCCCTGCCGCGGCAATTAAGCTGGATCAGCCGCTTGCAGCAATTAACCGACAAGCTGCAAAATGGCGAAGATTTAACCGACGGCGAATTAAGCGTAGACCTGTTTGCCGACCGGATTTTCGTGCATAGCCCCAAAGGGGATATTTTTGATTTGCCCGAGGGCGCGTACCCGTTGGATTTCGCTTACATGGTGCATTCCGATATTGCCTACCACGCCCACAGCGTACGCATTAACGGCAAAATCGCGCCGTTTAGCCGCCAACTGCAAAATGGCGACATTATCGAGGTAGAAACTAGGCGCAATATCAGCCCCAAAGCCGATTGGCTGGACCATGCCGTAACGCCAAAAGCCCGCCAGAAAATCAAAGCCGCCTTAAAAGCCGAATCAACTGCCTAGCTTTTAAATTAATTCGCTATTTTTAATATAAGTGAGAGCGTCTTTTTGCGTTTTATACTCAAAATTTTCTATCGCATTGTCTAAATCCATCCAGCGATATTCTTCGTGTTCAAAACTTATCTGGACGGCATCTGTACCTGTATGCGTAACAAAAAATAGAAAAATCACGTTTTTGTTTTCCCTAATTTCAGACAAACTATAAATAAGATGTACTTCACTAACTATTAAGCCGGTCTCTTCTTGGATCTCGCGCTTTACTGCTTCGTACGGGCTTTCACCTTCGTCAACAAGGCCACCAGGCAGATCCCACTGTAAAGCCCGCCGCGGTGCTGTTTTGCCGCGACGTAAGGCTAGAATATCGTTTTTACCATTAAGAACTATGGCCTTTGTTACTAGATCTGTGATCATGCTTTTTGTTTGTAGCGCTCGATGGATTCGTGGATTATTTTTTTGGCGTCGTCGATGCCGCCCCAGCCCAACACCTTAGTACTGCCCGGTTTTTTGAGGTCTTTGTAGTGGTTGAAATGGTGCTCAATTTTTTGCTTCCACTGCTGGTGAATATCGTCTAGTGATTTTATTTCGTCGCCGGTATTGCGGTCGTCGGCCGGAACTAAAATAATTTTATGGTCCATATCGCCGTCGTCTTCAAAGTTCATAACGCCAACTACCCGGCCTTTTAAGCAAATACCTGTCGGGATTGGATCATTAGTAATAACCAGCGTATCCAGCTCGTCGCCGTCTTCGTCTAAAGTTTGCGGAATAAATCCATAGTTGCAAGGCTTGGCAAAAATGCTGGGCTCTACGCGGTCCAATTCAAACACGGCCAGGTGGCGGTTCCATTCGATTTTTAATGTCGACCACTTGGGAATTTCTATTACGGTATTTACTACGCCCCCATCGACGTCACCGGCATCCAGCACTTTATTAAAATCTGCCACGATCTTCTCCTTGATTTGCTATTTATTGTACTATACTTGCGGTAACCACTTATGAAGATAATCGGACATCGCGGCGCCGCCGGGCTGGTCGCTGAAAACACTTTGGCTTCTATAGAAGAAGCCCTAAAATATGCCGTTGACGGTATTGAGTTCGACGTCCGCCAAACCGCCGACGGGCATTTTGTACTTTGCCACGACCCGGATTTAATGGTAGCGACGGGCAGCGATACATTAATTAATAAGTTGACTCTCGCAGATATCAAAAAAATGCCAACGCTAAACGGACAGCCGGTGGCAACCCTAGCCGGGGCTTTGGAGCTGGCCGGCAACCGGGTAGAAATCATATTCGTTGAGCATAAGGACGATTTCGGCGCCGATAAACTACTTAAAGTATTGATGCAGTACCGTGATTTGCCGATTTGCATAACATCTTTTAAGCACGGGCAGATTAAGAAGCTTGTCGAGCTTAAATGCCCCTTTCCTTTATTCCTGGCCGAACGGCATAATCCTTTTGAAATTATAAATACCGCCAGGCAAATTGGCGCCCAGGGTATAACGCTTAATTATTGGATTTTAAACCCGTATACTTACTGGATTTGCCGCTTTCATGGCTTGAAAGTTATGGCCTATACGGTCAATAACCGCTTTTCGGCCTGGTGGCTAAAACTGTTTTATTACCGGATATATTTGTGCACTAATTATCCAAACCGCTTCGCCGACAAAAACCGGCTTCGGCGCCAACAATTAGTTCACGATTCTAAAAAATAATTTAGCTGTAAACCAGCTTTTTTGCCGGCTGGTGCTTTTTAGAGTGGTCGTTTAAGTATTCACGGATGCGCAAGGCGGCAGTAGCGCCTTCTCCCGACGCGCTGGCAATTTGCATTGTCGCTCCGCTACGCACATCTCCGGCGGCATATACGCCGGGCATCGAAGTTTCTAAAAACTCGTTGGTTTTTACAAAATTGAGTTCGTCGAGGTCTATTTTACCTTTAATAAAATCAGTGTTGGGCATCAGGCCGATGAACACGAACACGCCGTCGGTAGCAAACTCTACCGGTTTGCCAGTTTTAACATCGGTACCGATTACTTTGGCAACCGTACCGTTTTCGGCGACGATCCGGTCGGTAGTAGTATTGAAATGGACGGTAATTTTGTCTTTGTGCTGGTCGAGTTCATGCTGCAGCACTTCGCTGGCCCGCAGTTTATCGCCGCGCACCAGCATATCTATATGGCTGGCGAACTTAGTTAAGAACATCGATTCCTGTACCGACGAGTTGCCGCCGCCTACGGTAACCAGGCGCTTATCGCGGTAAAAAGCGCCGTCGCAGGTGGCGCAATAATGCACGCCTTTGCCGAAGTTTTCTTGTTCGCCGGGAATGCCGAGTTGCTTGTAGGCGCTGCCGGTAGCAATTAATACGGCCTTGGCGTAAACATCGCCGCTGGTAGTTTCCAGCCGCTTGTATTCGCCTTCGTCATGGATGGCCGTTACTTCGCCCAAATCCATTTTCATGCCAAAACGCTCGGCTTGCTTTTGCAGCTTTTCGGCCAGGTCTATTCCGGAAATACCATCGGGAAAGCCCGGATAATTATCGATCCAATCGGTAATTGCCGCTAGCCCGCCTATCGCGCCTTTCTCAATTACTAGCGTATCTATGTCTTCGCGGGTGGTATACAAAGCGGCACTTAAAGCAGCCGGTCCGGAACCGACAATAATTAAATCGTGGCTGTTTTCGTCGTTCATAAGCTAAGCGGTAGCTGATGCCAAGCGGGCAAAATTCGGCCCGACAACAACTTCTTTCATGTCGTTTTCTTTGGTAACAATCGTAACCGGCACGGTGCGCACGCCGCTGAGGGCAAAAACTTCTGATTCGTATTGCGGCTCCTGGTCGAGGTTAACCAATTTGTAATCGAACCCCTTTAGGGCCAGCCATTTTTTAATGGTGGCGCAAGAGGCGCAGGTATCGCGCGTAAAAACCGTAATTTCTTTAGCCATATAATTAATCCCTCTTATTTTTGATTGTTTTTATGGTTGTTGGCTAATTATATATGGTGTCGTTAATTTATTCAAGTACGCTATATATTGTGTTTTATTGGCCAATTTTGACCAATTCAATATCAAAAACCAAATCTGAATTGGCCGGGATGCCGCTTTGGGATTGGGAGCCGTAAGCTTCGGCCGCCGGTATAACCAGGCGCCTGGTGCCGCCGACTTTCATCCCCGGAATTCCCTCTTGCCAGCCTTTGATCAGGCCGCTGAGCGCGCTGGTAAACGGTTGGCCGGAGTCGTGCGAACTTTGGAAAATCACGCCCGTAGACGCCAAGGCGCCGGTATAATGTGCGGTAATGGTGGAGTCGGCTTTGACTTCGTCGCCGTCGCCCACTTTGGTATCGATAATTTGCAACTTGTCTACTTTGGACACGGGTGTCCAGCCTACCAGTTTAGTTCCTTCCAATTTACCCTCCTTTGACGAATTATTTTTGGCTTGGTTAAGCGCCGACTGGATTGCGGCATTCTTAGCGTTTTGCTGGTTTTCCTGGTGAACCTGGTATACCACCAATAAACTGAAGCCAATTGATGTGGCTAAAAACAACAGGGCCAACATGGCCCAGCCAAAACGGCGAGCTACTGCCATTAATATTTACCCTCATTTACTTGATGTGCTTATAGTATAGCTTAACAAATTATTTGCCACTAGGCAGCGGCTCGCGGCTTAAAAGCAAAGCTTTTAGCCAGGCCTAAGCCCAGGGCCGAAAATAGCATAATAACCGGCACAAGTTTAGGCTGGCCGGCGGCAACCGCCCCGGCACTCAAAATTACCGCGATACACAGCCAAAGTAGAAAAGTCCGGCGGCGGATACGCAGCCGTAGGTATTCCGCGCCCAGGTAATAATAAGGAAATACGGTAATTACCAGGAAAGTGCTCGACAGTAAGCCGAACATCAGCGTCACGGTTAGCCCTTCCCAAAACGGGTTACTCAAATATAACGGGATAAGCGACACAATAGCCGTTAGGCTGGTGGCGATTAACGGGCGGAACCGCTCCTGCAGCGATATCGATACGGCTTCGACGGCATTGCTGCCCGATCTCCGGGCCTGGTTGGCATAATCGGTAAGAAGTATCGTGTTCTTTATACTGAGCCCCAGCAAGGCGAAGAAGCCGAGCATCGAGAAGAAGCTGAAGGCATTATGGGTCAGCCATAAGCCGGCGGTAATTCCAAACAAACTAAACGGTATGGCCATAAAGATAAGTATTGGCTGAAGCAAGCTGCGGAATTGGGTTACCAGCAAGAAGTAGATGGCAACCAGCAATATCGGAAAGGCAAACAGCAGGGTTTTAAATGAGTTTTGGAAATCACCTTCAGTGCCGGTATCGAACTTTATAGTATCGGCCGGCAAGCCAAATTTGGCCAGTTCCTGGGAGTTATATTTTTCTTTAATGGCGTTTTGGGCCAAAGTTACCAGTGTACTGGTGTCGGTGGCGTCAAATTCGGACGACACTTTTACATATTCTTTGCCGTCTTTGCGAAGCACCGTATCAGGATTAGAAATGACTACCGATTTCATATGGGCCTGGCTGCCGTCTAAACGGGTCAAGGTTAATGTTGTCATATAAGCGTTTAAATCTTTGGCTAGGTTATAAGCTTTTTCGCGGTCGGTAGTAATTACCTGGACGCTAAAAGCCGCGTCGTTGGGCCCGACACCTTGGGTAGCCGATTGGACGCTGGCGCCCTTAAACCCTTTGAATGCTTGTTCGAGCTGGGTGGCCAGCTCTGGTGATGTAACCACCCGTTTTTTAAAGTCCAGTAGCTGGATATTCAGCATAGCGGTTTGGGCATTACCCGAGTTGTAATACGAGGCGTAGCGAAAGTTTTTGCCCAGCGTTTTAGCCGCCAAATCATCGGCGCTTGCCGCTATTTTCTGGGCTTGCTCAATGCTGGTATTCGGCTCGTAAGTCAGGGTTACAGCTATATTATTGCCGTCCTTATCCGGCGGAAATATATTAAACGTAACTTCTTGGAACAGCGCGCCGCCGGCCATAATAAACCCGAAACCGACAATTAAAGCGACGATACCCAGGCCCACTTGCCGCTTGCGGTTATGGTTGGTCCACATCAACGGCCGGGCGACAGTTTTAGCGATAAATGTTTCGAGGTGGTGCGACGGCGATTCTTTTTCGTCCTTACCCAAGTGCTTGGGCCTAAGCAGTATGTAGCGCGACGCGAAAGGAATGAAGGTTAAGGCGACGATTAGGCTCACGATTAAACTGGTAATGACAGTTATCGGGATGGCTTTAATGAACGAACCCAGGATACCGGTAACGAAAATCAGCGGCGCAAAGCCGATAGTAGCGGTTAACGTGGCGGCCAGCATCGCCCGGCTAATTTTGCGCGTGGCTTTTTTAATTACATCCCGGGCCTCGGAACTCTTTCGCCGCTGGGCATCGATTGCCTCAACCATAATAATGGTGTCGTCGACAATTAAGCTCAGGCATAAGATAAGTGAGAAAAGCGTAATCGTATTAAGGCTATAGCCAATAAGGTCCAATACGCCGAGAGTGATCAGCAGTACCAGCGACATGGCGCTGACGGTAATTAATGAGGCCCGCAGGGCAATTAAGATAGCGCTCATTACTAATACGGCGACTAGTCCGTCGAGCAGTGAATGCTGCAAGCCGGATATCTGGTCCTGGATGTCTGGAGCCGCGCTATAGCTTACTACTGCTTGATGGCCGTCCACTTGGTCCGAAGAGTTGAAGGAAGCCAAGGCGGCGCGGACCTGTTTGTCCAGATCGAGCACGTCAAAGCCCGGCACGCCTTTAATGCCAATTACTACCGAGTCGTTGGATTGAACGTTACCAGCTACGTTAGAAGTGTACCGGTCAAAAATTTTCTGGCTGTCACTGGCTTTGCCGGTTACCGGGTCGACTCCATGAACAAACGGGTCGACGGCTTCAATTGATTGGGCCGATTTAATGTTGCCATTCTGCTTTAGATAATCCGCTGCCTGCTGGGCGGCCTGGTATAGCTGGTGCATATCGCGGTTGCCGTCTTTGGCATAAAACGCTACCAGCATATCGTGGCCCTGCTCGTCTACACCTATGCTCAGCGGTTGGAATTTAGCTACGGTATTGGCGGGAATAACATGGGCGGCTTTGGCCTTTTGTTCGATGGCGCTGCTGGCGGCTTTGGAATCTACGCCTTCTTTATACTCGATGGCAATGGTGTAAAAATTGGCGCCCGCCTGGGCATCGACCGATTTAACGCCGTCTTGTTTTACTAAAAATTCGCTCAGTGGTTGGTTGACGTTGCGGTCTACTTTAGCCGGGTCATTAACAATATACGCGCCACTTACCAAGCTAAACGGCACGTTGATACTCGGAAAACCTTCACGCCGCAGCAGCGTCGTATAGCTGGCAATGCCAAAAGCAATTAATGCTAAAAATATTACGGCTGTTATGCGCGGACGGTCATAAAAAAACAGGCTGATTTTTTGGAAGGCGCTGTAGTTTGATGACTTCTTTTTGGAGCGTCTAATATTCAAATTGCTTGTCTCGTTTATTTTATTATACCCGTTCCGCTTGCAAAACCGATTTGGCTTTTTCGGCGATCTTATCCATTACCGAATTTACTTCTTGGTCGGTTAGGGTTTTATCAGGGTGCTGGAAACTCAAGCTAAAAGTAAGTTGTTTATGGGCCTGGTCCTGGGGGTTCTGGTAAATATCCGCGGGGACCAGTTGCACTTGGTAGCCGCTATCGTTTTGGACGCTATTTATCTCCCCCGATAAAAAGTTAGAAACCGCGGCAAAATCGGTGGCCGAGCTGACTTTAAGGCAAATATCCTGCTGCACTGGCGGGTATTTATTTATAGGTTGGTAGCTGGCTTTGTGGCTTGAAGCTTGCATTAATTTGGCAACATCCAGTTCCAGCCCGGAGTTAAAATTAGGCAGCTTAAAGCCGGCCCGGGTATTGGGCGCGAATTCACCGGCCACTCCTGCCATAATGCCATCGATAATAACCGCGACGGCCCGGCTGGCATCGTAAGGCTTGGCGGCTTGCCGCCAATTGTCAGTAATAACATTATCGGCTTGCGCTAGCGGACGAACTTCGGCTTTAACCCGTAATTGGTCAAGTAAATTATCCAAATAATAGCGCGCTAAGTAGAAGGCGCTGCCCGCATAATTAACCGTTTCGGCCTTTTTAGTAGCCGTTAAAACTACAGCTAAACGGGCTTGTTCTTGCGGCAACTGTTCGCCGTCTAGAATGTTCTTTTGGTGAACTTTGTTAAGCTCGAATAGTCCGAAGTGCTCATAGCCGGCTTTTATATTTGGGTGGATTTTTTCCAGCAAACTTGGCGTTAGGCTTAAGCGGTAGTAATTGAGGTTGGGGCTGAGCGCATTTTTAACGTGGAAGGCCAGGTTTTTATCCTGGTTGGCATTTTCCAGCAATTTGGAGTTAACGAAACTGTAATTTAGTACTTCGTTTAAGCCGGCGCCGGCCAAAAAATGCCGCAAACGGCTGTTAAACAGCAGCAGCTCATTGCGGCGGGCGGCGCTTAAATCGCGCAGCGGCAGCTTCATCGGCAGCTTGTCGTATCCAAACAGCCGGCCGGTTTCCTCTACTATGTCTTCGGGCTGTGAAATGTCGCGCCGCCAAAAAGGCGCCTTAATTTTTATATTATCAACGGCTTCTACCTCAAATTCGACATTCTGCAGCAATTCGGCAATATCTTCGGCTGACAATTTGGTGCCTAAGCGGGTATTTATAAAGTCCGTACTTACTTCGACCGTTGCCGGTTCGGGCAAATCCCGGAATTCGTCAAACATTTTGCTAGCCGCCAAGCCGCCGCTTATTTCGCCGACTTTATGGGCGGCATAAGCCAGGACTTTGTCGTTTTGCAACGGGCTTTGGTTTTTGGTAAAACGCGTCCAGGCGTCGCTGAAAATACCGTGGCCCATCCCCATACGGCGGACTTCGTACATATTAAAGTTGGCGCACTCTAAAATTATATTTTTTGTGGCGGCCGTAACTTCTGTTTGGCCGCCGCCCATCACGCCGGCCAGACCCAAGGCGTGACCGGCGCTGGCAATAACAAAGTCGTCGTCGCGCAGCGTAATGGTTTTGCCGTTTAGTAGCTCCAATTTATCTCCCGGCTTGGCGGCTTTTACTTGAATAGTAGCCGAGTTGGAGCCATCAAGAGCTTTTACCTTGTCGTAATCAAAGGCGTGCAGGGGCTGGGCCGTTAAATGCATTATAAAGTTAGTGATATCGACGATATTATTGATGGGCCTTAACCCTACCCGGCTTAAGTAAGTTTGCATTAGGATTGGCGAGGGCGCGACGCTTACGCCGCTCATAGCCAAAGCGCAAAAACGCGGCGAAAAGTCAGGGGCATTATTTTCTACATGAAGCTCCAGTTCTTCGAAAGACGATTGGTCAACTGCTGTACGCAAAGCCTGGCGGTACCAATCGGGGCTGTGGAATTTGATTTTCTGGATGCCTGCCAGTTCGCGGGCAATGCCTAAAATGCCGAATAGGTCCGGCCGGTGGGTAAACATTTTATTTTCGATATCAATTACGGTGTCGTTAAGCTTATATAGCTTGGCGAAATCTTCGCCGGGGCTGGCTTCGACATCAATTACTAAGATGCCATCGTGGTCGTCGGAAAATCCCAGTTCGCTGGCGCTGGCGATCATGCCGTTGCTTTGTTGGCCGCGGATATCGCGGCTGTCCAAAACCATTGGCTGCTTGCCATATGTGCTGGGCACGGTAACCCCAGGCGGTAACCAGGCCACGGTTTGGCCGGCTTTTACATTTGGCGCGCCGCACACTACTTGGGTGTAGCCTTCGCCGTCGCGCGGCATGTTATCTACCGACCGGCCGTCATCGATGCGGCAAACGCTCAGGCGGTCGGCATCCGGGTGTTTTTCGCAGGCTATAACTTTAGCGACTACTATGCCTTTATATTGCTCGCCCAAATCGATTACTTCTTCGATGCCGCCAATTTGCGTACCGATGCGCTCCAGCAACTCGTCTTTTTCGAGGTTAATTTCGGTAAATTCTTTAACCCAGTTAAGCGATAATTTCATTATGAAATGCCTCTAAATTGGGTTAAGAATTTTAGGTTGCCGCTTTCGAAATGGCGGATATCTTCGATGTTATTTTTCATCATTACCAGCCGCTCCAAACCACAGCCCCAGGCAAAGCCGGTATATTCGGCCGGGTCGATGTCGGCCATCCTCAATACGTTAGGATGGACCAGGCCGCAGCCCAACAACTCTATCCAGCCGGTATGGCTGCAAATCTGGCAGCCGGCCTTTTGGCAAAACGGGCAGCTCATGGCGAATTCCAAACTCGGTTCGGTAAACGGAAAATAAAACGGCTGGATACGTACTTCCAGCTGTTGCTCGTAGTAAGTTTCCAAAAAAGTTTTTAGCGTCGCTATTAAATTGCCGGTGTTAATGCCCTTATCAACATAAATGCCTTCGAACTGGTAAAAAGTATGGTCGTGGCGGGCATCGACGTCCTCATTGCGGAAAACCCGGCCGGGAATTACCACGGCAATCGGCTGGCCTTTCTCTAAATTGGAGGCGTACAGCCGCAGCATGCGGTTTTGCATTGTGCTGGTATGCGCCGGGGCTATTAAGTCTTCGTCTGTTACAAATGTGTCGTAATGGTCGCGGGCCGGGTGGCCGGCCGGAAAGTTCAGCGACTCGAACATGTGGTAATCGTCGTCTAACTGGCGAGATTCGACGGCCGTAAAGCCCATGCGGTTAAAAATATCCAGCACTGCTTCCAGTTCTTTGGTGAGCGGGTGGACGCTGCCTTGCAAGGCAGGTAAAAAACGCGGCCGTTTATCCGGCGGCGTATTAACGTCAAGTGGCGCCGTAACATCAATGGGCGCCAGCTGCTCTGCTTGTTGCTGGCTGTTTTTAATCCAGCTTTCGATTTCGTTTTTAAGGTCGTTAATTTCTTTGCCAAAAGCTGCCCGTTCGTTGGCCGGCAAATTTTTTATTTGCCCAAACAGCGCCTGTAGTTCAGGCGCCCGCCTTATTGCGCCTTTTTCCGGCAGTTGGTCAAATTTCTTCCGCAACTCCTCACTAGCGCGAGCGATATCGGCGTTTTGATAAGCCATAATTACCTAATAGTATATCAGGTAAATAGCTTGATTTTGCTATACTCATTAGCAGTATGGAGGAATATAAAGACCGGCTGACCGCGGCCGCCAAAACTCTTTTGGCCGAAAATAACCGCGGCGAATATACCATCCCGGCAACCGGGCTTTATCCCCACCAATGGCTGTGGGACAGCTGTTTTATTAGCATCGGGTTGCGGCATTATGATTTAGAGCGCGCCAAAAATGAAATACTGCGGATATTCAGCGGCCAATGGCATAACGGCATGGTACCGCATATGATATTTGCCGGTGGACGAAACTACCACCGCGACCGCGAAATTTGGCAAAGCCGGCTCAGCCCGCACGCCCCGGACCATGTCTCGACTAGCGGGTTGACGCAACCGCCGGTTTTAGCCGAAGCAATCGTACAACTTGGCCGTAAAATGTCCGTAACCGAACGTCGCAGCTGGTATCAAGCGATATTTCCGGGCTTACTGCGCTACCACCAGTGGCTTTATAGGGAACGTGACCCTCACGGCGAAGGTTTGGTGCTTTGTATCCACCCTTATGAAACCGGCCTCGATAACACGCCGCCCTGGATAAGCGAGCTCAAACAGCACCACATGCCGGTTTGGATAACATTAATTGATCGATTGCAGCTTGTGCCGCTGGTAAATAAGATCCGCCGCGATACCCGCCATGTGCCGCCCGGCCAGCGGATGAGCTCTACCGAAGCCATGGCTTACTTTACTGCCTTGCGCCGTCTGCGCCGCAAAAATTGGGATACCAACTCAATACTCAACCATGCCTTGTTTTCGATAGAAGATTTAACTTTTAACTGCATTTTAATCCGGGCCAACCACCATTTGCGCTATATAGCCAAAACCATCAAGCATGAAATACCCGAACCGCTGCACCACAGCATGACCAAAGCCGACAGCGCCCTGGACCAGCTGTGGGACAGCTTTGATAAGCAATACTTTTCGCGCAATTATAATTCGCATAAATTAATAAGTGAGTTTAGTATCGCGGCCATTATGCCGCTTTATGCCGGTAGCGTATCAAAGGAACGCGCCCAACAAATCCGCGATATGTTGGTTTCGCCTAAAGCTTTTTGGCTAAAGTACCCGGTGCCGACCGTGCCGCATAATTCGCACTATTTTGACCCGTTTAAGTACTGGCAAGGGCCGGTATGGCTCAATACCAATTGGCTGATTATTGACGGCTTAAAACGCTATGGTTTTACCGAAGAAGCCGAGCATATCCGCGACAGTAGCCTGGCTCTGGTGGCCAAGCACGGCTTTTACGAGTACTTCAACCCGCTGACCGGCAAGCCGGCCGGCGCGCCCGGCTTTAGTTGGACGGCCGCCCTGGCCCTGGACATGCTCTACAGCAAGTAGCTATTCGTCGAGAGATGGCTTATCAATCAGGGCCGGCTCGATGGCCTGTTCGGTTTCGGCGATTTTTATTACGTCTTTGTCGATTTTGCCGAGTTCTTTATAAGTAAGGTTGAAATAATTTACCGTCGTGCCTAAACTGCCGCCCAACCTTTGCATATATTTGTTATGGGCAACCAGGTGCCGGCTAAGCTGCTCGATGTTCTTGCGGATTTTTTCGGTGTCGTTATGGATTTGCGATGAGCGCATGCCCTGCACCACCACTTGCAGCATGGCTGCCAAGGTGCTGGGCCCTACAATGATAACTTTCTTATCGGCAGCAGCGTACTGCATTAAATTGCGGCCGTTAACGCCGCCCAACCCGACCCGATTGGCCAGTAAATCGTAATAAATAGCCTCACTGGGAATAAACATAAAAGCCTGGTCCAGAGTGCCTTTGGCCGGGTTAATATAGCGCGCAGTCTCGTCTATACGCTTTTTGAGGTCTTCCTTAAACGCTTTTTCCAGGGCCGGTTTTTCGTCGTTGCTGGCTTCCAGTAGCCGCGTGTAGTTCTCCAGCGAGAATTTGCTGTCTATCGGCAGCAGCTGCTCGTCCAGTTTTATTATGGCGTCTACTACCAAACCTTCACCAAGTTTGTGCTGCAGTTCGAAAGTACCGGGCGGCAGCATATCTTTTAATATTTGCTCCAGGTAATACTCGCCCAAAACGCCGCGCTGCTTGGGGTTTTGCAGCACATTCTGCAGCATTTTAAGCTCGGCAGCTACGTCACCAACATTTTTATTGGTGCGTTCCAGCTCGGTTAATTTTTGGGTGACATCGGCGATAATTTTAGCGCTATGCTGCAGCTGGGCAGTCATCTGTTTATTGTTCTGGCCCATTTGGTCCTGCATTTGTTTTTGCAGCCCGTCTTTTAACGAGTCCATAGATTTATTCAATTCGGTCAGGTCAGCTTTTAACATTAAGGCCGAATCCGTAGTGGAGGGGGCTCGCTGCTTCCAAACCAGCAGGCCGGCTAGTAACAGGCAAATAATTCCCAAAATAATTACGGCTATAACCATACAACTATTGTACAGCTAGGCAAACTGGGTGACTACGTATATAAACAGCGCGCCTAAAATAGTCAGGCCGATGGTAAACCGAGAGCTGCCTTTGGCATGGGCCTGCGGCAGGATATCGCTGGCACCAATGTATAGCAAAAAACCGGCAAAAAAGCCGAGGTAAATAATTAAGGCGTTGTCTGGAATCGAAAAAAACAATGTCGAGATTACGCCCACTACGGGTGCTAGCGCGTCAAGTAGAAGCATTTTTAGGGCCTGCCGGCGGTTATTATTGTTAACCAGCATTAAGATTACGGTATTCATGCCATCGGTAAAGTCATGGGCAATAACAGCGATAGCCACTGCTATGCCTATCGTATTATTAACCTGAAAACCCAACCCGATACCGACACCGTCCAAAAAACTATGTCCGGAAAGCGCCAAGGCGCTTGCCCGGCCAACGTGGGGGTGGCTATGGGAAGTATATTCCCCCTCGTGGGTGTGGTGCAAAAGTATGGATTTTTCCAATATATGGAAAAATAAAAAGCCTACTACTAAAGCGATCATCGCCCGCTTAAATTCGCGGTCACCCGTTATATTAGCTATTTCCGGTAAAATATCAAACGCTACCACACCAAGTAATACTCCTGCCGTAAAGCCCATAATGCGGCGGACATATTTTTGGCTGCGCAAGGCAATCAGCCCGCCGAGCATAGTAGAGATAAAGGTCAGAACAGCGAATATAAAGGGTAGCATTTGTTAAAAAGCTTACGCCGATTCGCAATATTTTGCAAAATTGTCGCAATTAAAATAGTATGGCTGTATGGCCCACGCAACGCTCGAAGAAATACTCAAGAAAAATGGTTACAGCCGCACAACGGCCCGCAGCCAGGTGTTTAACCTGCTAAAAGGCCAGGAACCGCAAACCATGCAGGTATTGGTCAGCCGGGCCAAAGGCAGCGTCGACCGGGCCAGCGTTTACCGGGCCGTCAGTTTATTCGAACAGCTTGGCATAGTACACCGTATAAATGTGGGTTGGAAATATAAAGTCGAGCTAACCGACTTGTTTACATCGCACCGCCACCATTTCCACTGTGTAAATTGCGGTATTACGCAGGTATTACCCAGCGACCAGCCACTCGAAAAAAAGATTTCTCAATTAAGTAATTCAATCGGTGCCAGGGCCCACCAACACCAGTTGGAAATCCAGGGCTTATGCTTAAACTGCCTGGCCGCAAAATAATATGTTATCCTGATTGGCAATGGCTACAAAAAAACCTCAAACATCAAATGAAGAACTGGTTAAAGTCGGCAAAATGCTGGTAGATTTGCAGCAAATGGGCTACACCAACCGTAACCGTGCTATCTGGTTTTCATTTTTAAAAGGCATTGCCGCCGGCGCCGGCGCTTTTATCGGCGGCACAGTAGTAATCGCAATTTTGCTATGGATTTTAGGCTATTTCGACACAATTCCCTTTGTCGACCATGTTGTCCACAGTTTGCAAAATAGCACAAACTCAACCAGCCCTTAGCAGTTATTTTTATTTAAACTTTGAGCTATCTTAAGCAGCTGCCGTCATCGCCTCGCGGGCATCGACTTTATGGTTTTGCACTAACAGTATTACTACGAGGAATCCGGCTAAGGCCAGCCCGACGCCAACTTGGAGGGCGCTTGTGTAGCCATTAACCTGGGCCTGCAAAGGTTGGACGCCGCTCATGGCGTCTGACTTGATCGATGAGAATGCCACGGCAGAAAGTATAGCCAGGCCAATGGCTCCGCCAACTTGCTGCGAAGTATTGAGCAGGCCGGAAGCCAATCCGGAGAAGTGTTTTGGCACGCCCGATGTCGCTGCCAAGGTGCCAGATACGAAGGTCAAGCCCATACCCAAGGCGCATAGCGCCAAGCCAGGGAAAACGTTGTGCCAGTAGTCGCCGCCAACTTTCATGATGCGGCTTAGCGTAAACAATCCAAGCGCCAAAAACAGCGGCCCTAGAACCATTGGCGGCTTGTAACCTATCTTATTAACAAGGTTGGAAACAACGCCTGACGTAGCGCCGACAATTAACGTAACCGGCAAGAAACAAAGCCCGGCCTTAACCGGCGAATAGCCCAATACGGTTTGGACGTACAGGGTAAGGAAAAAGAACATTGAGAACAAGGTACAGGCGACGGCCAGGAATGCGAGGTTACCGCCCAATACGTTGCGGATACGGAAAATACTCAGCGGCATCATCGGTTGTTCGGTGCGGCTTTCATTAAATATAAAGGCAATTAACAGTAATATACCGGCCGCTATAAAGCCCCACACAAACGTGGAATCCCAGCCTTTAGTTGGTGCCTTGGACAATCCGAATACTAACGATATTAATCCGCTGGTAGCTAGGAAAGCACCAATTAAATCCAGCTTAATTTTATGGTTTTCTTCGCCAATATGGTGCGGCAATAACCTCACGGCGCCTATGGCCACGAAGATTCCGACCGGTACGTTTACGAAGAAGTTCCACCGCCAGTTCAAATATTGCGTCAATATTCCGCCCAGCAATACACCGGCCGCGGCGCCACCGGCGGCTACGCCGGCCCACACGCCCATGGCCGTATTACGCTCTTTGCCCTCTTCGAATTCGGCCAAAACAATACTTAAAGCTGCCGGCGACATAACGGCCGCCGCCAAGCCCTGGATTGCCCGGGAAATTACTAATCCCGTATCTGACTGGGCCAGGCCGCAGGCCAGCGAAGCCAGTGAAAACGCGATAACTGAGCCGATAAAAATCCGGCGCCGGCCGTATAAATCCGATGCCCGGCCGCCCAGCAGCAAAAAGCCGCCAAAAGTCAGAGTATAAGCGGTGACAACCCACTGCAGGCCACCGGCTGCAAAATGTAGTTCGCGGTTAATTGATGGCAGCGCAACGTTTACAATAGCGACATCCAAAATCACCATAAACTGGGCTAAAGCCAACAGTGCTAAGATGACCCATTTATTTTCGGAGTGCTTTGATAATTCTCTTTTAGCTTTGGCCATAGCAGTTTCTATCTCCAAATACTTAACTTATTAACAATAATACAGTCAGCCCCCATACAGCGCAAGACTATTAAAATACCGGCAATTGTTTCTTAAATGCTATATTTTTGAATATTTTTAAGATAAAGGTAGCCAAAGCCCAGGCAAGCTAAAGCGGCAGCTGCCGCATCGGTTAAGTAAATGCCAGCTCCATTGCCGCCGCCTGCTAAATAGTCCAGCGATAGCAGCAACGTAATAAGTGCGACGGCGCCGGCCAAACCGGCCCCAAGCAGCATAGTGAAACCACCGGGAAGTAGCCGGAACCTGACCTTTTCTTTATATAACCGCCAATTCAACCAAAATGCTCCCAGTGACAATAGGCCGAGCAGGCCAAGCGTAATCCTATATTGTGTAACTTCATCGGCGTGGTGTGTGGCGGCTGCCAGTGAGCAAGTAGTTTTACCGGGCGCCAAACGGTAGTAATCAGCGCAGCGCTGGGCGGTATAGGTTACTCCCGGCAGGTCACCGGCCACGAATTGGTCGCTTTTTACCGATCTTAAGCCGGTGGCCAATAGGCCGGATATTGCCAGCGTTATAAAAGCTACAGTCCCTACTAACCAGGCGGAGCGGAATAATTCCTGGGCGAGTTGCCAGTAATAACCCGGGTAACCGGCATCCAGAAATTTCTTGGCTACGTAATCCGGTGCCCCAAATCTTTTAATAGCGTCATCGGCGGCGGCATCCGGCTGCATTCCCTTGCTACGATTTTCAGCTGTGGCTTCTTCCAGGTGCGTTTGCACTTCTTGCATAACCCGCCGCACTTTTGGACCAGGGCCGTACAAACGGCCTTGTAGGTTATCCAGGTATTGTTCGATTTTAGCTTGGGATTTGGCACTTTGCTTCATACGAATTTCTCCAATAGCTTGGATACCGATCCGGCAAATTTCTGCCACTGGCCGGTAGCCTGTTCCAGGGCTGCCAGGCCCTGGCTGCTAAGTTTATATACTCTCCGGCGGCGCCCGCCCGCCGTATGCCATTGGCTGGTTACCAGTCCGCCTTTTTCCAGTTTATAGAGGGCCGGGTACAGCGAACCTTCCGGAAAATCCAGCCGGCCGTCAGATTTGTCGTATATATGGGCCATTATCGCGTAGCCATGCAACGGACCTCTGGCTAGTGCGGCCATTACCAACAATTCCACATGGCCCCTAAAATTATCCGCGAGCTTCATAAATCAATTTTATATTTAGTTTTCCTAAATATCAAGCCTAATAAAAACGCCCGCGTAATGCGGGCGCTTAAAGCATTGCGGCTAGTGTTAACTAGCCGTTAATTGCCGGGCGGCGGCGAAACAGATTCACTACGAACAACAGTAATACCGATCCCAAGATCGCTACTATTAAGCTTGAAAGGTTAAATCCGGATATACCAGGCCCGCCCAAGGCGTTGCTGATGATACCGCCGAGCAGAGCGCCGACAATACCGACAATTATATTAGCAATTCCGCCCTGCTCTTCATTGGTTCCCATAATTATCGAAGCTATCCAACCAGCTAGGGCTCCTAAAATTATCCAACCGATGATATTTAACATATGGTCTTACTCCTTATTTTTACTTTGCTATAGTACTTTGAATTGCCTTACCTAAGCAGTAAGAAAAGTTACAATTTAAAGGTCTCTGTCGCTAATGCCGTCTTGGAGGATCTTAAACTCCAGGTGCTGCTCCCACTGCTTGGATTCGGTAAGCTCATAATCCATTGCCCATCTCCCTTATTACACGAATAGCATAAGCTTATTGCTTGGAAGCCACTATTAAAATTCTTACGGTTCGCCGTGGAAAACTGTAATGCTAAGTAAGATAATTAATAGTAAGCTATTAATTTTGCTTTTAAAGTAATACGTGCCAATTAATTTTAAGGAGGAGTAGCATGGCAGGACAAGGACGAGGTTGGCATGGCGATAGCGATGGCCACGCCCGCGCTGGCCGCTTAGGCGGCGAGAAGAAAAAGGGTACCGGCAAGAAGCACAATAAATAACTTTTGCTTATCTTTAATGCTGAAGGCGCTTTATTTTAAGCGCCTTCTTTGTTTAATGTAATTTTTCTTACAGTTGTTGATATCACGCTTAAGCTACAGTAGGAATTGCTAAGTTAGGGAGCAGGTAATGGGCAAAAAAATTAATATGAACTATAGTTTTAGGGATATCAGCCAACAGGAGTTAGAAGACCTCTACGACCGGCTGGCCAGCAAATACGCCATGAAAGTGGAAAAGCTACGCCGGACCAATAGGGGCAAAGAGCTCGATCTGGATATGTAAAACCAAAATATTTATGGCTTTTAGTCATAAATGGCCGCCATTTAAATATGGCGGCCATTTTTATTTATGATTCGGTTTCAGCTGGCCCGCCCGGAACTTTATAACGCTTATTGCGGGCCCGAGAAATACCAATTGCTACGGCTTGCTTATAGTTTTTAACTTTGCGGCGGTCCGGGCCGCTGCGCAACTCGCCTTTAGCAAATTGCTGCATGGTGCGGCTAATTTCCCGCCTGGCTTTCGGTCCATACTTATTCATATATAACTCCAACTACAAAAACCCAACTGCTTAGTTGTTTATATCGATTTAAAAATTAACGGTCAAAAACAGTATGGCCACTATGGGTTACTTCGTCGCCCCGGGCCCTCGGTACCAAAATGTCGCTGCAGTTAACGGCGCTGGCGCCTATATCGTTATAACTGGTGCTCATTAGACTCCCCTCTAAGTTTGCCCCTAAAGTATAAGTACCAATATGCCTTTTCAACTATAAGAATTCTTACAAAATGCTTAAACTAAAAACGCCCCCTGGCACGGGAGCGTTTTAAATGTCAGAAGTAATAATATTATACGTCGTTGTCGTCGCTATGTTCGGTATCCAGGCTCAGTCCCTGTAAGTTCTTTGGTTTGGGAATTTCCGAAATCGTAAACCGGCGCTCAAAAATCGGCTTCCAATCAAATTGTTTATATTGCGTTGACATGTCCCCTCCTAATAAAGTGACTTATTGCTTACGTTTGTACCTGTATTAACCCAAAAGCGTAATGCTTTTACTATGAAAAATATTACAGTAACTTTTGGCCAATATTATTTAAGTAATTATTGCTTAAAATTGGCTTAAGCTTAGTCGATATTTAGCTCGTTTCGCGGCTGAATAAATCGCGCACCCACGTACCAATGGTGGTATCCACCGGCCGTTTTTTCCATTGGACGTATGTTGCTGTAATGGTCAGTACGGACAAAAGCGCGGCGCTGGTAATGGCGAAGCCCAGCATTAAACCGGTAGTAGTGGGTGCCACCATTTTTATCGCGAATATCACAATGGCGTGCAGGACATAAACAAACAAGCTATTGCGGCCCAGCAGGGCCAAGAAGCCTTTAGTATAGTAATTTATTTGCTTTTGCAGGCGGTTGACAAGCAACATTGTAGCGGCAAACCATGAGGCGAAGAATGCCAGCCGTAGGGGGCCAAGTGTCCATTTTTGGCTGTATACCCACAATTTGTCATTAAAAGCGTTCCAGTGCAGCGTAAAGTGCATCAGCCAGACGGGAAGTTTTGGCTGGTTCTGGTTAAGCAATGTCAGGAAATAAACACTGGCGTAACTAAGCGCCAATGTGACAAATGCCGTAGTTAACAGAGTTATTGTCAGGCGGCGTTTTACGCTATGGCTCAGCTGCCTTAAGTAGTTGATAATGGCGTCCCAATGCCAGCCTATGACTATCCCCGGGAAAAAAACAATCTGCCAGGATAAAAAGAAATTCTGGTCGCGTAATAACCAAGCGCTCACGCTTAGGGCCAGCACCGCCCACCATAACCTTTTATAAAGTAAAAATACCGCCAGCGGCGCGATCGCCATAAACACCGCGTAACGCGGCAAAAAATCAGCCCAGCCAAACGAATATTGCAAGGTCAGTGTTTGGCTGATGATGTGGTGCCAGTCCGGGTTGGGCGGCAAGCCATATTTAATGCCTGGATGGTGCGATTTTAAAGCCCAGTAGGTAAACATTAGGGTCAGGCCTACCGATAACAAATAAAACTTGGCGGCCCGCGACCAGATTTTTTTGCACACATATGCCAGGCCGTTACTTAAACGCTTGCGGTAAATGTAGCCGACTATAAAGCCGGACGTCAGGAAAAATCCTTCGGCCGCCGAAACATACATTCTGCCGCGGCCGGTTACCAGGTCGTAAAGGCTGGGGAAAAATTCAACGTGGTCAACAATAATTACAAAAAGCAAAAAACCGCGAACCAGGTCGATAGGTAAAATACGCTTATCGCTGCTGCTCACCATACCATTTTAAGCCATGCTGCTGAAAAGCGGCTTAATAAATTTATTCGCTTTCCATTTCTTCCTGTATCTGTTGTTTATCTAACGACTCTACCTGCGAAGACTCTATGCCCTGCTGGTACAGCACGTCGTTCATCGCCGGTTTGGTTTCTTCATTTTGGCGCTTATCTTTATCAGCTTGGTTACCCATGCTTGCCTCCTTTACCAAACCAATTATCTTGGTTCAACGGCCCAACTGCTATAAAAAATGCTACAGCATGCATAAAAAATTTTGGCGGGCGGTTCAGCACTTACTCAGACGCCCGAAGTAAGCTACTATAACCATATGGCGGCCGGTTGATATGAATATAGTTGATATCGTCATAATATTATTTTTGTTTTCGTCCGTTATGAGGGGCCGGAACATGGGCGCGCTGCGCCAAATTGGTTCGGCCGGCGGCTTTTTTATCGGGTTGTTCATTGGCATCTGGCTGCAGCAATACTTAATCCGGCTGGTGGCGTCACCGTTGTCGCGGTCGCTGCTGACAATTTTGGTAACTCTGGGCCTGGCCTTCGCTTTTTCGGCTTATGGCGAATACGTGGCACTGCATTATAAAAATAAGCTTACCCACCACCGGTTGGACCGGGCTGATAAAAGCTTTGGCGTTTTAATCAGCATTGCCACGCTATTTATAACTATCTGGCTAATCGCCAGCGTAGCCGTCAAGCTGCCGTTTCCGACATTGCAAGACGGCATCCGGCAGTCTAAATTTATCAGCGCCCTGGACCGTACATTGCCGCCGGCGCCGCCGCTTATCGCCAAATTAAGCCGGTTAATCGCCCCCAATGGTTTCCCGGATGTTTTTACCGGCGGCGAGCCCAGCCCTTCGCAAGTATCCCTGCCCGATTCATCAGTAATGAAACCGGCCGTCGACAAAGACCAGGCATCGGTGGTAAAAATCGAGGGCTTGGAATGCGGCGGGATTGCCGAAGGGTCGGGATTTATTGTTGATAACGACCTGGTAGTTACAAATGCCCATGTTGTAGCCGGCGTGCGCCGCCCGGTTGTTGAAGACCAAAGCGGCTCGCACAGGGCTGTGGCAGTATGGTTTGACCCAAACCTGGATATAGCGTTCCTTCAGGTCAGCGGCTTAAAGGCCCGGCCTTTATCATTCGTATCATCCAAACAGCCAACCGGCACCCCGGCGGCTGCGCTCGGCTATCCGGGAGGCGGCAATTTTGATGCCCAGTTAGCTACCATTGCCGATGAGTTCAGCGCAGTAGGGCGCAATATTTACGGCGGCGGTTTAACTAACCGCGACGTTTATAGTATCAAGTCGATTGTCCGCCCCGGTAATTCCGGCGGACCGTTAATCGATAAAGAAGGCGATGTATTGGGAGTAGTTTTTGCCACTTCCACTGAATATTCCGATATTGGCTATGTAATAACCGCCGACCAAGTAGCCAAAGAACTAGGCCTGGCCCAGGGCCGGCAACCGGTATCCACCGGCGCCTGCGCCGGCTAAAAACCGTTACTTTTTAGTCGCGGGAGGCGGTACTAAGGCTTTGAATTTGGCCTGCATAAATACCGACAAGTCTGAGTAATCGTACAGTCCTGCAACAGGGCGAACAATGCTGCTGCCGTCCGGACCGGGGCCGGTAGTTAATAGCACCGGTTTCTGGTCTATTAAACTAAGCGACTGGATTTTAGCCGAATCTGTATCTTTAATTACCTTAATAAAAGTTTTGGCTTCGCTGGCGGATATATTGGTCCGCACATTATTGCCTAGCGAATCCAGCAGTTTATTGACGGCCACCGGGTTAGCTAAAAAGCCCACGCTGGTTGCTTTTTGCTTGGTGGCTATCAGGATTTTGCGCTGGTTGGCTTCGCGGTCAAAGTTACCCCTGGGCAAACCGTAGCCAAAGCCTTCGCCCCTGGCCTGGGCCAAATACAGGGCCTGGTCGCCGTTTAAATGCACCGGGCCGTTAGGGTATTTAACTAAGAAGCACCGGTAATTACAGCGCCAGTCAAAATTGCGGTCCATTATGCCGCGCGGATCCGGGCTGCTAATCGTTGTATCAATGCCCCCAACGGCATTTACCGAATTTCGCAGCACTTCAAAATTGACGTGAACGCTGTACGGAATATTAATGCCAAAATCATTGCCGACCGTGTCCCGCAAAGCCGCCTGGCCGGCGTCTTCGCCGCTGCGGTCTTTAACGCAGCTGTATAAGGCATTGATTTTACCAGCCGATCCGGCGGGGCAAGTGCGGCCATAACGTACCCAGAGGTCGCGCGGAACGCTGGCCAGAACGGCGTTATGCTGGCTTTGGTCGACACTGACTATCATAATCGAATCGGTTAGATCGCCGCCGGGGTGGTTGGGGTCATCTTCCGACGTACCAAACAACAATATGTTTGTCCGGCCGTAACTGTCGGTTTTTAATTTGGAGCCGCTGCCGAAAATCGCAAAAGCGTTGCCATGAAAAATATTACCGAACGCGTGGTAAGCCTGCCAGCCGGTGGCGCCAATAATTACAACTATGACAGCCGCCATTAAAATTCCAAACAATTTAAACTTATTCCGCGGCTTTTTAAGCGCTTTGGGAGGCGGCTTAAGCATTTGGGCTTCAGCTTTAGCGTTTGGCTGGTACGAAAAATAGTACTGCCGTGGTTTAGATTTCAAATTATTTCCGTTCTATACAATCAAACAAGCGTTGGCAAATTGCTTGCAAACGCTTGCTTATTATACTAAAAGGCGCCGTTTTTTACTTATACAACGATTTAGTAAAGGTCTTCTTCGAACTCATTACTTTCGTCGCGGCTTAAGTGTTTATAGCCCCTCTCTTCGATCCAACGCCTTAAGGCGTCATATTCTGAATTGTAATTATCAGAACTCAAGGCGATTCTCCTATAAATCTTAACCACTTATATATAGCATTTAAGGCCAGTTTACACTGTAAAAAAACAGGCTATCGGCGCCGATTATTTTTTAAAAGATTGGCCGGCTATTACGCGCAGCCGTTCGACCAAAGGACCGGCATCCAGTTGCTGGCCGGTTACCCGCGAAATTAAATCTTGGGCCGAGTATCGCCGGCCTTGGCTATGGATATTCTCTCTTAGCCAGCTTAGAAACGGCTGAAAATTACCTTTTGCAAAGTTATTTTCAAGCTCAGGAATGGCTTTTTGGGCGGTTTCGTAGAGTTGGGCGGCGTAGATATTGCCAAGAGTGTAAGTAGGGAAATAGCCAAACGAACCGTGCGACCAATGCACGTCTTGCAAAACCCCGTCCGCATCATTAGGTACTTTAATACCAAGGTAGTGCTCAACTTTTTCGTTCCAGGCGAACGGCAAATCCTTAACTTTTAATTTATTTTCGATTAAGTCTTTCTCCAGCTCAAACCGCAAAATTATATGCATGTTATAGGTTACTTCGTCGGACTCGATGCGGATTAAATTAGGTTTTACCTGGTTTAAAGCTTTATGCAGTTCAGCCTGGCTGTAAGTAATGTTGGTTTCGCCGAAATACTTTTGCAGCAATGGGTATAAATACCGGCTGAAGGCCGGCCCGCGGCCGATAAAATTTTCCCAGATGCGCGATTGCGATTCGTGAATGCCAAGCGAAACGGATTCAGCCAATGGCGTGCCGAAATATTTTGCCGGCAAGCCTTGCTCATAAAGGGCGTGGCCGACTTCATGAATGGTAGAACCCAGGGACACCCAAAAATCTTTTGGGTTAAATTTGGTTGTTATACGGACATCAGTTGAATGCAGCGTAATGGTAAAAGGGTGCGGGCTGATACTTATGTTGCCAGCGTCAAAATCATAGCCAATAGCCGCGGCGACCTCCTTAACCATGGCATCCTGTTTAGCTACCGGGTAATCCTTGGGCGGCAAGGCGAAGTACTTGTTTTTGGCGGCAATTTTTATACAATCTCGAATATTTTCAGCTAGTGGCGTAAATAATTTACTGATTGTCTGGCTGGTCATTTCCGGCTCGAACTCATCTAACAGGGCATCATAGGGCGACTCGGCATATCCCAGCATTTCAGCTTGGCGCCGTTTCATATTTACCAGCTTTTCCAGGACCGGCGCAAAAATAGTAAAGTCCGATTTTTGGCGGGCCTCAACCCAGGCCCGGAATGCTTCGGTTGTTGACTGGCTTAGTTCTTCCACGAAGCCGGCTGGTATTTTGCTGGCCCGGTCGGTGTCGCGCTTTATATTACTGACAATAATTTGGCTGCTATCATCCAGCTTGTCGTACACTGTCGGTTCGCATAGCTCGGCCACCAACTTAAGAAACGATTTGTCGGTAACCCGGCGGTGAACAACTCCGGACAATAATGCGTTAACTTCGCCCCTGAACTGGTGGCCCTTGGAAGCTAAGTTTACTTCTTCGTCCCAACCCAACAGTGCCATTGCCGAGCCATAACGGGCAATGAGTTGTAATTCTGAAACCAGCTGCTCCATTTTTTTCATTGTTTTATCATACCAGTAATAAAATCGGCCGCGCCACACTATAATAAAGCGTGACCGTGAGTAAAATGCTGTACGAAACTGATTCCGAATATGAGCATTACCAGGTTTTCGACATGGTATATGAAGGCCGGCCGGCCCGGGTTTTATTCAGCGGGCAGCAAAACGCCGCCCTGTCCGGGGTGCCTAAAGACGCCGACGCCGACTTGTTGTTCGACTACAACCAGCGGATGTTGGAACTGGCCCAGGGCTTGCAGCCCAAGCGTATTTTGGTTATAGGCGGCGGCGTTTATACCCTGCCCTCCGTTTTGCTGACCGCCTTGCCCGCCGCCCAACTGGATGTGATCGAAATGGACAGTGCCCTGGATGATATAGCCCGGCGCTATTTTGGCTGGCAGCCCAGCAGCAGAGCTAATATTATCCATGCCGACGGCCGGCAGGTATTAGAAGCAACCAAAAGCCGGTATGACCTGATATTAATTGACGCTTTTATGCGGCTGGAAGTGCCTAAATCGCTTTCGGACAGCGAAGCTGTTAAACATTACAAACGGATTTTATCGCCTGGCGGTGTGGTGGCTTTAAACATCATCGCGCCATACCGGGGGCTGCGGTCCAAGCCGCTGCGGCGCCAATTCGATACTTATAATAAGGTGTTTGGAAATGCAGCCATATTCCCGGTGGATAGCGGCGTATCATTGTGGGTGCCTCAAAATTTTCTAGTAATTTCCTATAAGGGCCGGCCGCAGACTTTTGAATACTTGCGATTTGAACCGCTCCAACCTTATAGCTAATATTTGCGTTATTGGTTAGGCATAAGCATAATAAAAGCAAGTTTAAAAGTATGCCCAACACTACTAAAAAAGTTATTGGTGCCGCGCTGCGCAAAGACGGGGTTGAATTCCGGGTATGGGCGCCATTCGCCGCTAAAGTCGAAGTTACCGGCTCATTTAACAATTGGTCGCGCATCGCGATGGAAAATGAAGGCGGCGGCTATTGGGCGGTGTTCGTTAAAAAAGCAATTGCCGGCCAGGAATATAAATTCGTCATTACCAATGGTGAAAAAGAACTGGTAAAAAACGACCCACGCTCGCTTCAGCTTATAACCAGCGCCGGCAATTCGGTGATTGTTGACCCATCTTATGAGTGGGGTAACGGCCAATTCGTGCCGCCCAGCATTAACCGCCAGGTAATTTACGAAATGCATATCGGCACATTTAACCGCAGCGACCCGTCAACTGTCGGTACGTTCGAAAACGCCCAGCTTAAATTGGACTACCTGGCCGAAATGGGTATTAACATGATAGAAGTAATGCCTGTTAACAGCATGGCTATGGACCGCGGCTGGGGCTATGCCAGCGACTATATTTACGCCGTCGAAAGCCTGTACGGCGGCCGGCGGGCTTTTTTGGAGTTTATAAAAGCCGCCCACCAAAGAGGTATGGGGGTTATCTTGGACGTCGTTTACAACCATTTCGGGCCGGATAATAACCTTGATTTATGGCAGTTTGACGGCTGGGGGCAAGACGGCAAAGGCGGCATTTATTTTTATAATGACTGGCGCTCAAGCACTCCTTGGGGCGAAACCCGTCCCGATTACGGCCGGCCCGAAGTGCGCGATTATATTTTTGATAATGCCCGGATGTGGCTTAAAGATTTCCATTTAGACGGGCTCCGGCTGGACTCCACTATTTACCTGCGCAATGTAAAAGGCCATAACGACGATCCTGGCAACGATTTGGCCGATGGCTGGAGCTTAATGCAGCAAATTACCAATTTGGCCCGTAAAATAAACCCGGCGGCTATCACGATAGCCGAAGACATATCGGGCAATAACTTTATAACTAGGCCAGTAAAAGACGGCGGTGCCGGTTTTAACGCCCAATGGGAAGTTACCTTTCCGATGGTATTGCGCGGCGCGCTGGACGCGGTAGACGACAGCAACCGTAATGTTCAAAATGTCATTAATGAGTTAACCCGGCACTATAACGGCGATGTGTTCCAGCGGATTATTTATAGCGACAGCCACGACAGTGCAGCTAACGGCGGCGCCCGTTTAAGCGAAGAAATCGCCCCGGGCAACCCCACCAATATTTATGCCCGCCGCCGGTCGCTCATGGCAGCCGCGCTTGTGTTAACATCGCCCGGTATACCGATGCTTTTCCAGGGCCAGGAGTTTATGGAAGGCGGCAGCTTTAACGACTGGCAAGCGCTGGATTGGGAAAAAGCCAAACAGTTTTCGGGTATGGTGCTGGCTATCAAGCATTTAATCGACCTGCGTAAAAACCAACACGGCAACACCAACGGTTTGACCGGCCAATCGATTGCGATAAAGCACTTCGACGACAATAACAAAGTTTTAGCTTACCACCGCTGGGAATTCGGCGGCCATGGCGACGATGTTATGGTGATTATTAATTTTAAAAATAAGGCCTGGCCAAAATACGAAATAAATTTCCCGTCAGACGGCTTGTGGCGGGTGCGTTTTAATAGCGATTGGAAGGGCTACAACCCCGATTTTAAAGATACTCCGGCGGCCGACGTGCAAGTTAACGGCAGCGTTGGCGGCCTAGCTTTGGGCCCTTATAGCGTATTAGTTTTATCACAGGATAAGTAAATAAAAAATGACAGGGGCCGGCTTGTTTAGGGCCGGCCCGTTGTCATCTTGCAAGTTAAGGGATCGTGATCACCCACGTCCGGTTGGGTGGACGAACCCCACGCTTGATGAAGTTGCTCATCTGGATGAAGCGGATCGGCGCGACCACCTCGTGGTACAATCGGCGGCCCGCCGGCTTCTGGCTGGTGGGAGCCGTACGAACAGACCAGGTCTGGTGGACCATGATGTTGTTCGGGTAGCCGTCGTCCTGAACCACGATGCTCAGCATCGACACCAGTTTGTAGCGAACCAACATGGTGCCTTTCCACTTCGCCGTGCGCTTTAGCACCTTCTTGAGCGCATGGCCCTTGAAGTTTCGCTTCAGCAGGCGGGTGTACTTCCGCCGCTTGGCCTTGCTCGAGCTGTGGCCCCACTTGTAGTAGTTGGTCAGGATCGCCATGTCGTTGACGAACATCTGGCATGGCTGCTGTTCGAACTTGGCCCGCTTGGCGCACACCGGGTTCGTGACCCGGACGGCCGGGGCATTGCGCGGCGCGCTGGCGCGCACCGCTTGGGCCGAAGCCGGCGCCGCCACTCCAAGAAGCAGCAGCAGGGCGCTGGCCCATACTCCAATATGTCGCACCATTTGTCCTTTCTCGGGGGGACATCACTCAAGGTGCACTGGCAAAGATGACAATTTTAGTATACGGTAAACATTTATTAACACAAATGTAGTTATGGCTGGGATGGTAGGATTTGAACCTACGATCTCCTGATCCAGAGTCAGGCGCCTTACCACTTGGCCACATCCCATTAAAACAGATAAATTTTACCTTTTTGTCAGGCTTCATCCAAATTTTTTGAGGGAAGCCGCCTTCTTGACTTAAGCATAGGCATAATATACTCTCGATTAAAAGAGAATAATATGGCTAAAAAACAAACGAAATCAAAAAAATTTATTAAGAAAAATTATATACCTATATCAATAGTCGGACTTTTAATAATGGTGGGCGTGTTTATTGGAGTTGGGCAATATTTAGACAATAAAACAAAACCAATTGAAGCGGCAAGCTCAACGATAATCGATGCTTATAGTGTTAACAGCACAGGCACTGTAAATACCTCAGCTACCAGCCTTACCTACGTAGGTAATACTACCCCCAGTACCATTGAGCTAAGCATTTTAAAAGATATTAATATAGAGCGCGCTAAAGTTGGAGTTCCGGCACTTAGCGCCGACGGGGGTTTAACTACTGTTGCCCGCCGCCACTCAGCAGATATGATAAATCGTGATTATTTTTCACATACCACGCCGGGCGGTACAACAGCTGCGCAACGCATGTCATTGGTCTGCGGAGCAGGCTATATGGGCGAAGTTTTACAATGGGGCACCCAAAGCTACACTGCTCCGGCAGCAGTCGTACACTCATGGATGTCGTCTGCGACTCACAGAAGTATAATACTTTCTAAAGATTTCAGATTTGTTGGTGTAGGCCGTGCCTCTGGCACCTATAAAGGCACCACAAATGTCGCAATGGTAACTGCCGATCTTTGTACGAGAGTTAAATAAGAAAGCCAGACAAATGAGCCTGGGAACCGAAATAACCAAAAAAGAACTGCTGCACGCCGAGATCGCCTTAGCGATCGCCATTAGTTTGCAGGCTACGTTAAACCCCGGCCTGGCTGCCGGGCCGCAATATTTATTTGCCGGAATTGAATTGGTCTTATTGCTGGCAGTTATAATAACCGCGCCCCGGCGGCATTTAAATACCGGCAGCATCAACCGCGGCATTGCCCTGGCTCTAATATTTTTAATTTCGCTGGCTAATATAGCTTCGCTTAATAAAGTAATTTGGGCCTTAGTCCACGGCTCAACCGTACCGGGCCGCCAATTAATCGGCGCGGCACTGGCGATTTTTCTTACAAATATTATTGTGTTTGGATTATGGTATTGGGAAATTGACAGCCCCGGACTCACCGGCTTTCATAACAAGCTGGCTTTAAAACATTTCCAGTTTCCGCAATTCGTATCCGGCCGGCCCGAAGATAACAAATGGAAACCGACCTTTTTTGACTATCAATACGTTTCCATGACAAATGCCACCGCTTTCAGCCCCACCGATACCCTGCCGCTGACCCATATAACTAAGATGCTAATGGGTACCCAGGCAATCGTATCTTTACTAACAATCGGCCTGGTCGCCGCCCGCGCCGTAAATATTTTAGGCTCATAAAAGAATTAGGACCCGTGCATCCGAAGATGCACGGGTCCAGCAGAGTGTTACCTCCGCTTTGAAACGGGTATGGCGGGCTACCCGCGATACTTGCACGGCGCTTGCGCCATACTACCGTTTCTATACGTTCCGGGCGCCCCAGGGGACTCTACGGCCACGGGCTCCCCGCTCGGTGGCCGCCAGCCTGGCTGAAGTATCCGCGCAGCGGATACGAATCCCAAACCCGGCTCGTATATACTAATTATATAATTATTAGGCTAAAAAGTAAATGGCCTGGACCCCCGAAGGAATCCAGGCCGGGTGTAGGGTGCCGTTTTGGCGGCAGCCCTACTATAGCGGGCATTGGGCTTCAACCTACCCCTCAAGGCAGATCCCAACGTGGCGTGCCCGCTAAGTCAACTGGCAGGAATCGAACCTACTCTTTTCACAGTGACGCCCCCCGTCTCAGTGAAATGCTTTACCAAAAGCTCAGTTAAACCACGCTATTCGGAACAGGGCGATACCCGGGATTCCCCAATATTTGGATGCGACTATACCGGGGCCTCAACCGCCGTCTAGATGGTGACGTTCCGTGCTAGACAGTATTCCTTGGCGCAATATTATTATATAACGTGGATCAAGTTGGGCTTGATTACGCGGAAAGCCTTTGTTCTACAATATTCCAGTTAACGACATTCCAAAAAGCCGCGATATAATCGGGCCGCCGGTTTTGGTATTTAAGATAATAAGCGTGTTCCCAAACGTCGCAGCCTAATATTGGCGTCATCGATTGGCTTAAGGGGCTGTCCTGGTTGGCGGTAGATATAACCTCCAGATTGTCATTATGCTTGACCAGCCAGGCCCAGCCGGATCCAAATCGGTTTAAACCGGCATTAGTAAAAATCGTTTTAAAATCTTCCACCGTACCAAAAGCAATTTCCAGGGCGGCTGTAATTTTTGGTGTCATTTGGTTGCCGCCGGGTTTAATCGATTCCCAGAACAAAGTGTGGTTATGGTGGCCGCCGCCGTTGTTTCGAATGGCGTTTTGCAGTTCGGCCGGAACATCGCTTAAATTAGTTAACAATTGCTCAATAGGCTGGTTGTTCCAATCCGGCGCGTTAGCTAAAGCTTCGTTTAGCTTAGTTACGTAAGTAGCGTGATGTTTAGAATAATGGATTTCCATGGTTTGGGCATCGATATGCGGTTCGAGGGCATTATATTCATAACCAAGTTCGGGTAACGTAAACATTACTTCCTCCTTTTATTAGCCGCTTTATTCTTTAATTTTAACTTGCGCATATCTCCATGTACTAATATTCCGACGTGCACGCTGGTTAAGAATAATGCGGCCAGCATAGCTACGGTAAGCCAGTTCAGCGGAATACCAACCAGGCTGCCCCATAAGCCCAATGATTCAACCGGGTTATTTTTAACCAGGGCTTGCAGCGATATCTCGAGCCATAGTCCGGTAACCAATACCATAAACGTGGCGCTAACCAGCCTGAAAAGCGAACTAAGTTTTAAGCGGAAGCAGCAAGCTGCGCCCCATAACTCCATTAATATAATCATTACTCCCAGCCCGGAAGTGCCGCTCAGGCCCATAATTTGTAAACTGTCGGTAAAATGCTGGAAAGAAAAAACCTGGCACAGTGCGAAACTTACAAGTAATACGCCGACTACGCCGGCCAGCTGCCATTGTTCAGTGCTCAGCTTTGGCGGGTCTACGGCTACTACTTTATGGCGCATAGCAGCATTATACAGCGATAAAGCGCTTATGTCTTATCGGGTCGGCGCTGTTGATTTTGCCGCCATTTAGCCACTTCGGCATGGTGGCCGCTTAATAAAACCTCAGGTACTTTTAAGCCTCGGATTTCTTCGGGGCGGGTGTACTGGGGGTATTCCAGCTCGTCGCCGTTACTAAAACTCTCGATTGCCGCCGAGCTTTCGCCGCCTAACACCCCGGGCAGCAGACGGGCAATGCCGTCTATTAAGGCCATGGCGCCAATTTCGCCGCCGGTTAAAACAAAATCGCCAACCGATATTTGTTCATCAACAATAGAGGTAATTCGTTCGTCGTAACCTTCGTAGCGGCCGCAAATTATGATCAAATCTTGTGCGGCGGCCATTTGGCGCAGCTTGGCTTGTACCAGTCTTTGGCCACGGGGGGTCATAAGCACAACTTTGGCAGCGGGTAATTGGCTTTTGGCTTTTTCGATAGCCGCAAACAAAGGTTCGGCCATCAGCAGCATGCCATCGCCGCCGCCATACGGGGTATCATCGACTTGACGGCGCGGCCCCAGGCCAAAGTCGCGCAAATTCAAATATTCAATGCTAACCAACCCTTTTTGCTGGGCCTTATACAACATGCTGGTGCTAAAAACACCGTCGAATAGCTGTGGAAAAAGCGTAATAACAATAAACTTCATTTAACAAGCATTATACTCCGGGCTAATTTGAAAGTTACGAAGTTAAGCAACCAAAAAGGACCCTTTGGGGGTCCCTTTTGCTCCCGGCAGTTCCTATCTGCCGAAGCAGATAGCTCGCAACGAACTGACGGAAGTTTTAGCTTTTGGTAGTCGTCGTAACCACGACTAGTTCTAACTATACATCGAGATCATCAAGTTCTTCAAGTTCTTTTCTAGTTTTTGTTACAACACTCTCCCGTTCGGCAGGTAGCACTTCGCCATTTTCGTCAGTGGCTTCGCTCCGGTTGGGGCTTGGCGGCATAGGGTTGCCGTTATCTACGATTTTTAAATTATAGCGGGCGTCATTTTTGGTTCCTAAGGCCCTAAGTAGCGTTCTGAGGCTTTGAGCGGTAGCCCCGCGCTTGCCGATTACCCGGCCTAAATCTTCTGGGTCAACTGTTAGCTCTAGCAGGACACCTTTCTCATCAATACTGCGCTTGATCTTCACGGCATCGGGCTTGCTGACTAACGACTTAACAATGTATTCGACAAATTGCTGGTCGATGCTGCTCACGTCAAAGCTCCTTACACTCACGAATTACGTTGTCCATTATACCATCATGCCGTTTTCGTAACGGCGGATTTTTTACACAGCGCGGCGGCGAATATTAAGCTTTTGGGGCTTCGTCGGACACGTCTGCCGTATCTGTTTCCGGGGCTGTTTCAGTAGCTTCCGGGGCGGCGTCCGGCGCTACGGCTTCGGGCTCGCTGGCTGCCGGTTGGCCGTCAGATTCGGCGGTTTCGGCGGCCGGAGCGGCCGGTGCTTCTGCCGGCTCAGCGACAGGTTCCGGCGCGGCGTCGGCCGGCTTGTCCGCCGGAGCTTCGTCGGTGGCGGGGCGGTTGCGGCGCAGTTTTTCGGGGTGGCGGATTTTACCTTGCTTTTTATCGGCCTTGGTTACCCATTTTGGTAATTTAACGCCCTGTTCTTTTAAAATGCCGACCACTCGTTCTGAAGGTTGCGCGCCATTGTTTAAATACTCGGCGGCCCGCTGGCTGTCGAGGGTAGTTTGTTTGGTATGCGGATTGTACTGGCCGAGCTGGGCCACTACTTTGCCGCTTAAAGGAGTTAAACGGGAATCCTGCACGACGATCCGGTACTGGGCGTGGCCGGAGCGGCCGGTGCGTTGCAGGCGAATAGCTAACATTAAATGGTAATCTCCCTTAGTTGACTAATTTCAAGGGGTAATTGTATCTGTTTCATCTGTTTTAGTCAATAAGCTTACAAATAGTGTTTCAGCGCTGAAGTGGCGGCGGCTACCTGGGCGGCCTGTTTGCTGGGTCCATCGCCCTGCCCCCGCAACTGGTCGTTAACGTAAACGCCCACGGTAAATACTTTATCGTGGTCGGGCCCGATTTCTTCCAGGACTTTATAAACCGGCGTAAAGCCGTCCTTGCTTTGTACCAGCTCTTGCAGCCTCGATTTGGGGTCCATCCACGAACCGCTATGCAAAATCTCTTCAAAGGTATCGAGCAGGCTTTTCTGGATGAATTCCTGGGTTGAGTTATAGCCGCGCTCCAAATATATCGCGCCCACTACTGCTTCGTAGCAATTAGCCAATATTTGTTCGCGCGCCCGGGCGCTGCCTCGTTTTTCGCCGCGGCTAAGGCGCAGCAGTGGTTCAAATCCCATTCGGCTGCCGGCGGCGCTGATGCTTTCGGTGCGGACCAAGGCACTACGCCAGTTGGTAAGCACGCCTTCCGGCTCCTGGTACCTGGTGTAAAGGTACTCGGTAACAACCAGCTCCAAAACGGCATCGCCTAAAAATTCCAGGCGTTCGTTGTGCTCGGAGGCAGTTCTTTTATGTTCATTAAGATACGAGCGGTGCGTGAAGGCCGCAATCAGCAAGTCTGTTTTTTCAAATGCCCCACCCAGCTTGTCCGCGGCGAACTGCTGGTATAAATTGGTGTCCATATTTTATTTTGAATCCCTTATTCTTTTAAGAGCTAATAATATTAATTTACCTATATCTTCGTATTCGATTTTTTCCAAAGCTTCGTTGGCCGGCATCCATGCAATGCCGTTCATCCAGGCCTCACCGGTAGGTTTTTCGCGGGGATCTGTCTGCTCAACTAAAAATATATGGGTGACCATTAACACCAGGCTGGTTCCCCGGCGGTAGCGGAAATGGATTTTGCCCAGCCAATTAAGAATTTTAATTTGCTTTAAGCCGGTTTCTTCAAAAATTTCGCGTACGGCTGTTTGCTTGGTAGTTTCGCCTTCTTCGACGTGCCCTTTCGGTATGGTCCAGCGATTTTTAGCGTCCTGCACCAGCAAGAACTCCAGCGCCCGGTTTTGGGGATTATAGCGGTACACTAAACCGCCCGCGGTAGTTTCCCGCAGTACTTCACTGATTGCCGGCCTGCGCCGAATTACAAATTTCTTGAAGCCTTGGATAGGCTTGGGACGTTTCACAGGGGTTTACCCCTCTTTCTGCTTGTTCTTGGTGGGCGCTTTGGCTTTTTTATTAGGCTTAGTGCCGGATTTTTCTTCTTTATTGCGTAATACCGTACCCAGTACGCCATTTACGAATTTAGAGGAGTTGTCGCCGCCAAATGCTTTGGCCAGCTCTACTGCCTCGTTAATAACCACCTTTGGAGGGACACTTTCGTCGTGCAGCAACTCATAGACGCCGATGCGCAGGATAACCCTGTCCATACGGGCGATTTGCTCGATGGGCCATTCCGGCGCGACAGGCCTGATGGTGTCGTCCAGCTCCGCTTCATGAGTCGCTACGCCATGGACCAACCGCGCGATAAATTCCTTATCTTCAATTGTTTCGCTGTAGCGGCCAATATTGCGCTCTAAAACTTCGTCCAAAACGAAGCCCGGGTCGTTGCACTCAAGCCGGAAATCCTGCTCGTATAGAGTCTGGAGAGCCACTATGCGTCCTAAATGACGGTTGGAAGCCATATTGTTAAAAGTTTCCCTCTTACTGGTATTGCCACCAGTATATTACATGCCTTTTGGTTCTAAAAGTACAAGCTGCCGGTTACTTGGCCTGTTTGGCTGCCTGGCGGGCTGTAGTGTGGACCTTAACAGGGCTTTTGGCATTAACGCTTTTGGCCAGTTTGCTGACCAAATGGCTGCGCCGCGTGCCGGTGCGCCTTGGGCTGGTCCGTTTTTTGGGTTTCCCCATGGTAAATACAACTCCTGATTAATTAATATTGTACTGCTCGGATAGTTATTATAACTAAAGTTGTTATGTACCTCAAGGAGTTATTGACTTTACCATTAGCTTATTTTATAATTATCTACCTGATTTATGAGTGAACGATTAGATAAAGACTACGTCGAGCGGCGGTTCGACGAAATCAAGGCGGCCAACCCCGATATCGCCAGTACTGACTATGACTTAAAATTAGCCCGGCGGCTGGACAGGACCGAGTTAAACGCTAAATTAAGCCGTGAGCGGCGCTGGCAATTAAGGCATTCTACAGAAGTTAAACGCCGGAACC
Source organism: uncultured Candidatus Saccharibacteria bacterium (assembly GCA_964460855.1). Taxonomy (GTDB): domain Bacteria; phylum Patescibacteriota; class Saccharimonadia; order Saccharimonadales; family UBA10212; genus CAYWQH01. The sequence goes on along the minus strand of CAYWQH010000002.1, from coordinate 39,438 downwards.
TAAAGCAGATGTTTGCCGTACTTGGTATTGGCTTTTCGGCCTTAGTGGGCCTGAGTGCCGCCGAAAAAAGCGGCCTACTGGTTAACACCGGCGATGAGCAAGCCACTTGGGCGGAATATGGCTACGCCCCGGTTAATAACCGCTGCCAGCTAATTGGCAGGCGTACGGTTTATTTGGCGCAGGGCGGCAGCGCGGAGCTTTTAGCTACCAAGGTAGGCGGCGTAGACCTGGACAAGCCCGACTCGCCTTGTTTAGGCGATACCGAAAAGCAAATTTTAAACTTAAACGGCCTGACTCCCCGGCAAGGCGCCAACTTGCCAAGCGATTATTACGATGTACCGTTGCAGGCAGAACCTAAAGACTAACTTATAACTAAACTTAGCAGGCGCTGGGGCACGTAAATAACTTTGTTAATCTTATGGCCTTTAAGATATTCGGCGACTTTAGGCTCTTCTTTGGCAGCCGCCAAGGCGTCGTGCTCGCTGGCGTCGGCGGCTATTAGAACTTCTCCGCGCACTTTGCCATTAATTTGGACTGCCAAAGTTACCAAGCCTTCCTGGATTAACCCGGCGTCAAATTTAGGCCAGCCGCTAACGTGTATAGATTCCTCGTAACCAAGCTGGTGCCATAATTCTTCGGCGATATGCGGCGCGAACGGCGCCAACAGTTGAAGTAACTGGCTAAGAGCTTCGTGCCAGGCCTGCTTATTGAAGTGGTAATCGTGCTCGGCTTTAGCTTTGTATAGTTGGTTGACAGCTTCCATCATGGCGGCGATGGCCGTATTAAAATTAAAAGCCGGCAAGTCGTTGCTGACTTTTTTAATTGCTTTGTGGCTTATCCTTTTTATTTGCAGGCCGGCCTCGCCGTTGCTCATATCCGGCTCGTTATTGGCCAAATATTCTTGGGTAAGTGTCCAGACCCGGTTTAAGAACCGGTAACAACCTGCTACGCCGTTAGTGTTCCAGTTAACGTCCTGGTCGTAAGGGCCGATAAACAGTTCGAAGATCCGCAGGGCATCGGCGCCGTAGCCGCTGTCTATAACTTCCAGCGGGTCAACGACATTGCCCTTGCTTTTGCTCATCTTGGTTCCGTCTTCGGCATTAATATATCCGTTAAATACCAGCTTTTTAACCGGTTCGTGAACGTTCACCCAACCCTGGTCAGCAAAGAAGTAGTTCCAAAACCTAAAATAAAGTAAGTGAGAAACGGCGTGGTCGCCGCCAAAATAGAAATCAACCGGCAGCCAGTAATTAGCTTTGGCCGGATCCCAGGCTTTGTCGGTATTATGGGCGTCGGTGTAGCGCAGCATATACCAGCTGCTGCAGGCATAGCCGTCCATTGTGTCGGTCTCGCGCTTGGCCGGCCCGCCGCATTTGGGGCATGGCACATTTACCCAGTCCTCAACGGTTGCCAGTACGGAAGTGGCCCCGCCGGTAGGTTCAAAATTTTTTACTTCGGGCAATTTAACCGGTAAATCTTTGGAATGCACGGCCACAGCACCGTCTTTCGGGCAATGGATAATTGGTATCGGAGCGCCCCAGTAACGCTGGCGGCTGATCAGCCAGTCGTGGATTTTATAATTCACTTTTTCGGCTGCTAATTTTTCATTGGCCAAATCTTTAACGATTTTATCCTTGGCAGCCGCTGATTTTAAACCGTCGTATTTGCCGGAGTTTATAACCTTGCCTTCGCCGTCGTAGTAACTGTTTTTGCCGCCGTCCTCGCGGTCAAAAACGTAAATAACCGGCAGGCCGAATTTTTGGGCAAATTCCCAGTCGCGCTCGTCGTGGGCCGGTACGGCCATTATGGCGCCGGTACCGTATCCCATTAACACATAGTCCGCGACCCATACTGGTATTTTCTCGCCGTTGGCCGGGTTAACGGCGAACGCCCCTGTAAACACGCCGGTTTTTTCGCGGTTGGTATCCATTCGGCTAACTTCGGTTTGGCGGGTCGTTAAGCTTATGTAGCTGTTAATTTCCTCCTGGTGGTCTTTGGTGACTATGCTTTCCAGAAACGGATGTTCTGGCGCCAACACCATAAACGTAGCGCCAAAAATCGTGTCTGGCCGGGTGGTAAATACCTTGATAATTTCATTTGAACCATCTACTTTAAAATCTACCTCTGCTCCTACGCTGCGGCCGATCCAGTTCTTTTGCATGGTCTTAATGCTTTCCGGCCAGTCTAACGCATCGGTGGCGTCCAATAGCCTGTCGGCATAGTCGGTAATCTTAAAGAACCATTGTTTCATCCGCTTGCGCTCAACCTCATGGCCGCAGCGCCAGCACCTGCCGTTCTCTACCTGCTCGTTGGCCAATACTGTTTTATCGTGCGGGCACCACCACTGCAGGCTTTCAGCTTGGTAGGCCAGGCCTTTTTCGAACAGCTTTAAAAATACCCATTGGGTCCACTTATAATATTCCGGGTCCGACGTATCAATCTCGCGGCTCCAGTCAAAGCTAATGCCCAAACGTTTAAGCTGGTTGCGGAAATTCTTTATGTTAGCCTGGGTCGAAATCCAGGGCGGCGTACCAGTTTTTATGGCGAAATTTTCGGCCGGCAAACCGAAACTGTCGAAGCCGATATTGCTCATTACGTTAAAGCCCTGCTGGCGGTGATAACGGGCTACGACGTCAGAGATCGAGTAATTACGGACGTGGCCGACATGCAGGCCGACACCGCTGGGGTATGGCAGCATCGGGGTGGCGTAAATTTTCTGTTTGTCCGGGTCTTCGCCAACTTCGTAAAGCTTGGTTTGGTCCCAGATTTTTTGCCACTTGGTCTCAACGGCAATTGGATCATACCTGCTCATAATTATCCTTATTGTAACAGATGGGAGGGGCTTTTTAGGATTCTGATTTTGGCTGGAACTGGCGGCTTTTGAGCTTTAGCCAATATTCGCTTTGGCGGACTAATTTGCTTTCGTCGGCCGGATTGGCTAACAAGTGCTTAACCGCTTCTTCGGCGAATACCCGGTTTTGCGATCCTTTGGCGAGAATAACGCCGCCTGGCTGCAGCCGGTGTTTAATAATCTCCGCGGCTTCGTATGGCGACTGCGTGGTTTCTACCTGGCAGCCTTTTTCGGCGGCGGCTTTGGACAGGTATTTATTGGCATCCGGGCCGAGCGTTACAACTAAATCGAGTTTGCCAGGGTCGCAATAATCGCCAATTTGCTTGTGCGACAGCGGACTGTGGTCGCCCAGCTCATTCATATTGCCAAGCAGTGCTATTCGTTGGGGGGCTTTGGCGTTTTGTAAAACATCCAGAGCGGCAATAGTAGCGTGCGGGCTGGCGTTATAAGTATCGTCAATAATAATCGAGTCTTTAACGCCATTTAGCAATTGCATCCGGCCGGCGTAAGCTTTTAAGGCATGCAGCCCGTCGGTTATTTCTACTTTATTTAGCCCCGCCATCTCGGCGGCAGCTGCCGCTCCTAGGGCTATCTTTGCCCCCTGGGCACCAATAAGGTTAATGCGGTCCTGGTACTGGTGGGCCGGGGTTGATATGTGCAAAATCTGGCCTTCCAGGCCGACCATTTTAGAAGCTGTTAATTTAAAGTCGGCTTTGGGCGAAGTGCCGTACGTTTTGAACTCATTACTTGGCAGGTACCTGGCCGGTATATCATCAATGTTAAGCAGCAGCTGTTTACTGTAGACGGCAACGGTCATTTCTTCGTTGGCTACGGCGTCTAAATTTTTAAAATACTCCATGTGTTCGTCGGTTATCGCCGTTACCACGGCAATATCAGGCTTTACATATGCCTGGTGAATTAGCTGCCCCGGCCCGTCGGTGCCGAGCTCAAGCACCACTATGTCGTATGGGAATTTGCCTCTAATTTGCCGCCGGTTATCCATATAAATCCGCCAGTATGCGGCAACGTTAAATAACGAGGGTTGGGTTTGGCCGAAATACACAAACGGTACTGTCAGCCGGTCGTTATAATTGCCGGATTGGTATCGCACACGGCGGTGTGGCTTAAGCAATTCGGCTATGGCTAATTTAGTCGAGGTTTTACCGACGCTGCCGGCAACGGCAATCGTCATGAAATTATGTTTGGCTTTAAGCTGCTTAACCTGGCGTTCAAAAAGCCGGCACAATATAATTTTCGCTAATTTTTTAAAGCTACTCATTTAAAAACTCACTTATAAAGCCAATAACTTCGTCGGGGCGGTCGTGGTGCACAAAATGGCCGGCATCTAAAATTGTTACTAATTTGCTGCCGCTAATGGCTTGGTTAAGCAGTTTACCGTATTCGATGGGCGTTTCTTTATCGTCTACGCCATATAACAGCAAGGTCGGCAGCGATAATAATTTGGCCTCGGCCTGCACGTCAGTTTCAACTACTTTATTAAACGTTTCTTCCAGCTCCGGCAGCATACTTAGGCCGGAGCCGATAGTGTCTTTATCTTCGGCCTTTTTGTGCCGGCCATGGCCAGTCTTAGCGGAATTAGTGGCTGGCAAGGCAGCCAGCTTGGCGGCGTGGCGGTGGTGAATACCGGCCGCTCCAATCAATATTAACTTTTGGGCGTTTAACGTATGGTTGCTTAAACCGCGGATAGCGATAGTTCCGCCATTGCTATGGCCCATAATGGCGAAAATATCTTTGACGCCTATTTTTTCCAGCCAGGACCTAATAAAAATAGCGTAGTCGGCAATTCCCCAGGGGGCATCTGGAGCTTCGGAGCCGCCAAAGCCCGGCAAATCGACCATTAAAATTTCGTAACTATTGCTAAAGTTTCGGGCCAGCCAACTAAAAGTCTTACCATTATCGCCCCACCCGTGCAGGCAAACAATTTTAGAGCCTTTACCCAGCCGCTCATAATTAGTTAACAAACCGTTAACAACCACTTGCATATTGCTAAGTATTATATAGCTTTTTGAGGCAATTGCTGACTAAGATGCCGACTGGCCGGTAAGCTGCTGGATTTTTTGCTGGAAGGGTTTAACCGGTACCCAGTTTTGCGGTTCGGAAACAGGGGCGTAAATGCCATGCGACGTATATGTTTCGCTAACATCGGCGGTTTTATATTTTACCTGGACAAGTTGATGTGAGCTTTTATCCACGGCAATATCGACGTCAAGCTCATCTGATGACTGGTAATTTTCGGGGTTGATTCCGGAAGCTCCCGGCAAGCCGGTGGCTTTGCCGTATATATTCAACGCGGCTGCGTAGTCGTGCAAGCCTATTTTAACTGGAAAAACATATACCTGGCGGCCGTCGATTGTTTTTTTCGAAACGTTAGCCAAGTCTATAGTGTAGGCCCTGCCCGATTTAAGCGAGCTTATTACCGCATGCCGGTCGGTAGGCTGCAAATTGCCGAGCATTACCGGGCCCAGTAAGCTTTGTAGCAGAATGGTCGGGCTGGCTACTGCCGGTTTGCCGACATCGCCGTTATCGTTAAGCTTTATCCAGACGCCGTAAATCGAACTGAAGTCAACTTGTTTGGTGGCCGTATTGGCTTGGGTGATAGATAAATAGCGCTGGAAGTCGCTAGATCCGTTGCCTATTCCTTCGGTTTGGGTTTTGCCGCCGCTTCCGGAATCAAACACAGTCTTATTAATATTGGCGGTGGTCGGCTCGCCAAAGCTAAATTGGGTAAGCTCGTCGCTGTTATTGGAGCCGGTATTTTGCACTACTTGGCGGGTAATACCGGGCGTAGCCAGGCTGTCGTTAACCATGCCCCAAAACATGTTAGTTGGGCTGTTATAAATTTTGGCGTACCATACGCCGGAAAAAACGATAATTAGCAATACCGCGGTTACTACGCTGCCCCAAATATAAATTTTGCGGTTGGCGATTTGCTTGCTGCTGGCGGCTTTCGTCTTATTGGTCTTAGCGGAAGCTTTGGAGCTGGCCGAAGCCTTAGCTTTGGCCGAAGCCCTGGTAGTAGGTTTTTTTGCCGGATTTTTCTTTTTCGCGGTTGTTTTGCGGGACGGTTTACGTGCTTGTGCCATGGACTTAATTGTAACAGTTTACAACTTAAAGCCGATGCTTTTTAGCTGAAATTCTGTTGTTATATAGCCTATATAAAATTCAGTTCGTGCCCTTCGACTTCGCTCAGGGCACCATTCGACTCGCTTCAATACGGATCGCAACGGACACTCACGGCTGGTTTACCATGAGCGAGCGAAGCGAGTCGAATGGTGGAGCATATCGGATTCGAACCGATGACCTCTTCCATGCCATGGAAGCGCGCTAGCCAACTGCGCTAATGCCCCTAACGGGCAATATTCTACCATAGATTAAGCTGTTAAGCTTGCAGCATTTGGATGCGATACAAGGAAGAATCGAGAAGCGGAACGAAACGTATTTAACATACGTAGAGTGAGCATCGGAGGTTCTGACGCCGTAGCGCGCCAAAAGTCCGGCCGCAAACACGGCTTTGCCGGGTTGTGGACGGACGGTGCTGCAAGCGCAAAAAAAGACGCCGCACATCCAAATAAGTGCGGCATCTTTAGCTGATACTTCGCGCAGCCCACCCGGGCCCGGGTGTGTAGCTGTTTATGTTTCGGTTTTTGTATGATCATTTCCGCAGCTGGAAGTTGCGGGCCCCAGTTGCGCGAAGATACATTCCATTAAGCGCTAATGTTAAAGTCTTGTCAAGACTTAAGCAGTTTTAACAGATCAGTTTCGCTAATAATTTCAGTGCCGAGCTTGCGGGCTTTGCTTAGTTTGCTGTCGCCCACATTGGCACCGGTTACCAAGAAGTCAGTATCCTGGGCAACGGCGCTTTGGAATGTTCCACCCAGCTGGCGGATGCGCTCGGCGGCTGTTTCGCGGCCCATGGTTTCGAGCGTACCGGTTACCACGAATTTCTTTCCGGCCAGCGGCCCGGTGATTTTTTGGGCCTCTTTGGGCCATATTCCATTATGTTTGAACTTAGCGATTAGTTTTTGGTTATACATATCGGCAAACCAGGCGGCTAGGCTTTCGGCCACTACTTCGCCAATACCCTCCACGGCATTTAATTGCTCAACCGTTGCTGCCATTAAATTATCCAAGCTATGGAAGCGCTGGGCTAAATCGACGGCCGTCTGCTGGCCAATATGCCTGATGCCCAAAGCAAATATAAACCGGCCCAGCTCCGGCTGGCGCTTTTCGTTAATGGCATCGATCAAATTCTGGGCGCTCAATTCGGCGAACCGGTCCAGCTCTAATAATTGCTCTTTAGTTATAGCGTAAATATCAGCCATATCTTTTATAACTCCAGCATTAACCAGAGCTTGCACATTCTTTTCGCCCAGCCCTTCTATGTCCATGGCGCCTTTGCTGGCAAAGTGCTGTATATGCTTCCAAGTTCGGGCCGGACACGAATTATTGGGGCAGCGCCACACCACTTCTTTGTCAGGCTTAACCAGCTTGGTATTGCACTCCGGGCAATGGGTAGGCATTACAAAATCGCGCTCGCTGCCGTCGCGCAGATTTTTGATCGGCTCTAAAACTTCGGGGATAATGTCGCCGGCTTTATGTACTACTACAGTATCGCCGATCTTAATTTCTTTGCGGCGGATCTCGTCGTCGTTATGCAGCGTGGCCATTTGCACAGTGGTACCGGCAATTACTACCGGCTCCAGCACGGCCACCGGCGTTGCCGCGCCGGTGCGGCCAATACTTACGAAAATGTCTTTAAGTTTAGTTGTAGATTGTTCGGCCGGGTATTTATAAGCAATGGCGCCGCGCGGGTTTTTACCGACCACGCCAAGCTGCTCAAATAATTGCCGGTCGTTTATTTTTATTACCAGGCCGTCGGTGTTATACGGCAAGTCATGCCGTTTTTCGCGCCAGGTTTCAGCGTAAGAGTGAATGGCTTTTTCGACTTTAAGTTCCTGCGAGTGTTCACCGCCGATAAAGCCTAAGCTCTTTAGGGCGGCATAAACTTCCGAGTTAGTCGGCGTATCGGCCGGGTTGTCGCGCAGCAGGTCGTAGGCCAAAAACTGCAGGGGCCGGGCTGCCACCAATTGCGGGTCTAGCTGTCGGATAGTGCCGGCGGCTAAATTGCGCGGGTTGGCAAACGGAGGTAATCCCTGTTCGTCGCGGGCTTTATTTAGTTTTTCGAAATCTTTTTTAAACATCACAATTTCGCCGCGAACTTCGGTTCGGCCGGCGCTAAATTTTTCGTAACTTTTTTGTGAGCGTAGCCTCAGCGGAATCGAGCCAATAGTCCGGACATTAGCCGTAACATCCTCGCCAACCGTGCCATCGCCGCGGGTTATGCCTTGGGTTAAAACACCGTCTTCATAAACCAGCGCGCAGGCCAGGCCGTCTTTTTTTATATCGCCAAAAAAATTGAGCTTGCCCAGCTGGGCGGATCCAAGCAGTTTCTTTACCCGCTCAATCCAGGCCATTACATCAGCTTCGTCAAATACGTCGTTTAGACTAAGCATCCGGCGGCTATGGGTTATTTGTTTGAAACCCTCCAGCGGCTTGCCGCCTATCCGCTGCGTGGGGCTGTCCGGCGTTATCAGCTCCGGGTTGCCGGCTTCCAAGTTTTTTAACTCGGCCATTAAGCCGTCGTAAACCGAATCCTCAGCACTCGGGTTATCCAGTACGTAGTATTCGTAAGCGAGTTCGTTTAATTGTTGGCGGAGTTTAGCGGCGCGCTTAGCTGGCTGGCTCATGTTGCAGTAAGTCCTGGTATAAATGGTAAAAGTAAATGTGGGCTAAGATTAACAAGCTGCTATTAATTACCAAAGTTACGGCAGTAGCTGCAGCCGACCAGATAATTATCACCGGAATCACAATGGCCGCTAAAATAATTACCGCTACAATCGGGTACAAAACTAGGCGCAGCATTACCCGGTGGCGGCGGTATTTAACCAGTTTTTGGGCGCCGCGTAAGGCGGCCATTGGCGCGGCGCCGGGTACAGTTACAGCGTACAGTGCAATTAATGAGGCGCAAAGCATGTACAGCGACCACCAACTGGCCAATACAAAAATAAGCGCCCAAACAAAGAATTCAAAGCCATTGGATATTATGCCCGCCGTGTAGGCGATGCTAAACAGCGCGCTGCTTATTAGCAGCGGCAAAAGCTGCAGTAAAATTAAAGCCAATATTAATATGAACGGCACCAGCTGGCCGGTAGATTCGTAAAACGTTTTTTTAACGCTGGTTACTGAATTACCGCCAAATATTTGCCGCAATACCCAAATGGCGGCCAGGCTCACCAATATAAATAAAAATACCTGCATGGTAGTGCCCGAGCTGGATCCCGACGACCCGCTATTGCCTACAACATTGCCAAAATTATTTATCACTTGGCTGGAGTTGTTATGTTTGAGGCGGTCGCTCAATCCGCCGAACTGGCCATTGCCCAGCCCCTGCGAAAATATTACTTGCAATATAAAATACGCCACTACCAGGCCAAAAAATATCCGCTTATTGGCCGCAAACAAACTAAAAGTTTTTTTAAACATCGACAATACCGGCATTAACTTAACGCCGGGATCCTTGGCTTTCAGCCTTTTACGGGGCCGGATAACCTCCGCTTGCATAGTTATATTATAGCTAAATTAAAGCTTCATTTCCCGCAGTCTTGCAATTCGCTGGTCCAGTGGGGGGTGGGTGCTGAATAAATTAAGCAAACTGTGCCCTTTTAGCGGGTTGGCAAAAAACATATGGGCCGTACTGGCATTTTGTTTTTGGGTAGCGCTGCCGGTTTGTTTTAGTTTTTCCAAAGCGCTGGCTAAGCCCTCGGGGTAGCGCGTGGCTAAGGCACCGCTGGCATCGGCCAGGTATTCGCGGCGGCGGCTAACGGCCAGCTGCAGTAAGCTGGCCGCAATTGGCGCCAGTATAACTGCGCCAATTGCCAAAAGCTGGAATAGGCCGCTGTTGTTATTATTCTCATTGTCGCCGCCCCAAAAAGACAGCCGCAAGAAAAAGTCGCATACCAGCGAAATTATGCCTACCAGCGCGAAAGCGATAGTATTTACCCTCATATCATAATTCTGCACATGCCCTAGCTCGTGGGCAATAACGCCTTGTAGCTGGGTATCATCCATAATTTCTAGTAAGCCTGAGGTAGCGCAGACCGCCGAATGGTTGGGATCGCGCCCGGTAGCAAAAGCGTTTGGCGCCGGGTCGTTCATAATATATACCTTTGGCATAGGCAGACCGTCGGTAATGGCCAGGTTTTCTACCGTCCGCCACAAGCGGGGGTTGTCGGCTTTTTGGATTTCTTTGGCGCCGTTTACTGCCAGGGCCATTTTAGCGCCGGCAAAGTAAGTGAATATCGAATATAAAATCGAACCTATCCCAATCACCAAAAAGTATTGCGGATGGCCAGTGGCTTTGCCAATCACCCAACCCAAACCCAAAAGAATCAGGACAAAAGCGAACATCAAAACGATTGTCCGCCGTTTATTGCTGGCTATTGCGTTGTACATTGTATGTATATTATATCTGAAACAAAGCGGCTAATTAGCTTGCCGGAGTTGTCTTGTCAGCTTCGGCCGGGGCACTGTCTTTGTCGTTAAAATCTACTTTAACCGGTTCGGATATTGCTGCAACTTGCGATTCGTCAACATCAAAGAATTCGCGCTGCTTAAAGCCCAGCATGCCGGCAAAAATATTAGTCGGAAATGTTAGGATTTTAGTGTTAAGGTCGCGGGCGGCGCCGTTATAAAAGCGGCGCGAGGCTTGGATTTTATCTTCGGTGTCTACCAGCTCGGCTTGCAACTGTTGGAAGTTTTCACTAGCCCTCAGCTGTGGGTAAGCCTCGGCGACGGCAAACAGGCTTTTAAGCGCCGACTGGAATTGGTTTTCGGCCTTGCCTGCTTCGGCCGGGCTTTGGGCGTTCATCATATTTGCCCGGGCTTCGGTGACTTTTTCGAATACCTCTTTTTCGTGCTTGGCATAACCCTGGACAGTGTTAACCAAGTTGGGGATTAAATCGAAGCGGCGCTTCATCTGCACCGTAATATCGCTCCAGGCTTCGTCGACACGCACTTTGGCGCGGACCAGCCCGTTATAAATTACTATCAGGACAATTGCGAGTAATGCGACAATTCCGATAATCACCCAAAGCATTTAATTTCTCCTTAAGATATTGGTTTTAGTATAGCAAATTTAGTAGCAATTTACTCAGTTCGGGCCCTGCGACGCGCCGATAATAAATCGCTAACGCATCAGTACGGGTCCTTCGACTCGAAGCCTTCCGGCTTCTCGCTCAGGGTCATCAAATTTTGCTTTAAAGGATTAAACAGCTAACGCAACAGTACGGGTCCTTCGACTCGAAGCCTTCCGGCTTCTCGCTCAGGATCATCAAATTTTGCAGAAATTATGCAAAATTTGATGGTGGGCGAGGTGGGAGTCGAACCCACAACCCTTGCGGGCACGGATTTTAAGTCCGCTGTGTAAACCATTCCACCACTCGCCCGGACAATGAATTATCTTATCGACTTTTAGTATAACAATAGCGTAATTTATAGAACATATGAATCGACTTAGAAAATTTATTATGGGAGAGCGGAGCGCTGCGGACGAGATAATAGATACTCAGGAAACCATAGCAGTCGATGAAACGATAACAGAACAAGTCCAACTCCAGCAAGATTTAGGCAAGATGGCGGTAGACGAATACCATACCCACCACGACCCGACATCTGGCGGTAGCCCGGATATAACTAAAGGCTCTGATCAATCTAAAGAATAAAACTTGGAGGCGCGAACGGGATTCGCACCCGTGTACGAGCTTTTGCAGAGCTCTACCTAACTCCTCGGTCATCGCGCCACTCGCCATATTATAGCCAAAATGCCGCCGCAAACTAATAGTACTAAGCAATTAACTATCTGCTTAACTGAAATTAAAGTATATTAACAGTATGAGCGTGAGGCAGTTTGTTGCCCGTTATAAATATCATATTTTTTTCGTTTTAATCTTGCTTCTGACCCTTAAGGTCATAATCCCCCAATTAGGCGACCTGGTTGATACATTAAAATCACTAGATGCGGCGAATATGAAATGGCTGGCGCTGGGCGCGATAGTGTATTTCACGTACATGCCGGTTTCTGCCCTGCAATTTATGGCCTTATCCTATAAAAAGCTAAGCTTTTGGCTAACGTATAAAGTGCAGATGGCCGTGCTGTTTGTAAGTAAATTGCTGCCGAGCTATTTGGGCTCAATTGGTTTAAACTCGTTCTACTTAATCAAACAAAAGAATACGCCCAGCCAAACGGCCGCCGTTATGACGGTCGATGGCTTAACCAGCAGCATCGCCTTCACCACTTTTATAATCATTGGCTTATTGACCAGTTCGGTAAAACTCAAAGGTCTTAGCGGCCATATAAATATTTCTGCTAATTTAATCTTCTTTGTTCTTATTTTGTTAGCCGGTGCGACTTATTATATTTACCGTTCAATAAAGCATGGCGGCCGTTTAAGTAAGATATGGACCGACTTAAAAGCTAATTTTACCAGCTATAAGAAAAGGCCGATGTCGGTAGTAGCGGCAATCTTTTGTAACGGCTACTGTTCATTAACCAGCGTATTTGCTATGTACGCTTCGGCCCGGGCTATTGGTGTATCTTTATCTTTGCTAGCGTGCTTAATTGCCTACTGTTTTGGCAACATTGCAGCAAATTTGATTCCCACTCCAGGCGGCATAGGGGCAGCCGAGGCAGGTGTTTACGCCGGTTTAGTGCTGGTTGGGGTCGACGGCGTAAACGCTTCGGCCATTACTTTGTTTTACCGGTTAATCGTATATTGGCTGCCAATACTGCCTGGCTATTATTTCTTTTGGGGCCTACGCAAAAACCTACTTTCTGATTACAAGATTCATAAAAATTACAGTACTTAATATAATTAAAGGAGACTACCCGTGGCCAAATCTACCAAAACTAAAGCTAAGCCGAAACCTTCTAGACTCAATCGTTATATAGGTTCGTTTAATTTTTTGGGCATTATTATAGGGGCGCTTTTTACGTATTGCAGCTTCTTCCCTTCGCTGCTTCCCCGCGGCTGGATATTGCAGGGCGTACTAAGCGGCGTGTTATTTATTACCGGCTACGGCATTGGATTGGTGCTGAGCCACTTTATCCGCAAATTCGGCCCGGATGAGCCAGCCCCGGCCCGCCGGCATCAAATCAAAACTTATACATATATATTGCTGGCGTTAATTTATTTAGTTATGGCGGTGCTGGGCCACAACTGGCAAAACGAAGTCCGCAAACTGGTTACCCAGCCGCCGGTAAACGATTTAGAAATTATTGGCACAACAATTGTTGGCTACTTAATTGCCGCGTTCATATTATTAATATCGCGCTGGATTCGAACTTTATACATTTGGCTTAAAAGAATTATCAATAAGCATGTACCCAAACCAGTAGCCTATACTCTGGCTTGGGTAATCGCTTTGTTTTTAGTGCTGGGGGTATTAAAAGGCTTTATCTTTTCCGGCGCCATGGACGTTCTTAACCAGGCTTACAGCGTTAAAAACGATACCACCGATGCCGGCATCAGCCAGCCGACTTCTCCGCAGCTTTCCGGCAGCGACCAATCTTTGATTAAGTGGGATACAATCGGCCGCCAAGGGCGTAACTTTATCGGCCGGGTGCCTTCTACCCAGCAACTCACTAGCTTTAACCAAGCACCGGCAACCCAACCAATTAGAATATATTCCGGCTTAAAATCTTCGGATACATCCAAAGACCGTGCTAAGCTCGCGGTCGACGACCTCAAACGGGCCGGCGGTTACCAGCGCAAAATTATCGTCGTGGTTACTACCACCGGCACTGGCTGGGTGGACGAAGAGGGCGTTAAACCAATCGAATATATGTATAACGGCAACGACGCCATAGTTTCGATGCAATATTCGTACCTGCCCAGCTCGCTGTCGTTTTTAGTAGACCAGCAAAAAGCCAAAGATGCCGGCAACGATTTATATAACGCCGTCTATAACGAAACTCTAAATTTGCCGGCAGACCAAAGGCCGAAAGTCGTAGTTTTTGGCGAGAGTCTCGGCAGTTACGGAGGCGAAGCGGCCTTTGCCAACGAAGCGACGTTTAGAACTACCAGTAACGGAGCGGTGTGGGCCGGGCCGCCGAACTTTAATATCCTGCGCAAAACCGCCACCACTAGCCGGGATGCCGGCTCGCCGGAAATTTTACCTGTCTACCAAAACGGCCAAATTTTGCGCTTCGCTTTTGTACCTAAAGATTTAAATAACCCAAACAAGCCGTGGAGCGATCCAAAAGCCGTTTACCTCGAAAACCCGTCCGATCCAATCGTATGGTGGTCGCCTTCACTGTTATTCCACGAGCCCGACTGGCTCAAAGAACCGCGCGGCGCCGACGTAACCGCTAAAACCCACTGGCTGCCGATAATTACTTTCTGGCAGGTTTCCGGCGACATGGTTTTTTCTACCGGCGTACCCGACGGCCATGGCCACAAATACGGCAAAATGCCTACCGATTCTTGGAGTTACGTTGCCCCGCCCGATGGCTGGAGCCAGCAAAAAACCGATGCCCTAAAAGCCGAGCTTAGTAAATAGTGGCCAGAGGCAAATCCAATAATTCGGGTGGCAGTTATTGGAATGCCGTAAATTTTAGCCGCCAGGAAACCGGCGCATTGTTGCTATTTTTCATGTTGTTGCTAGCTTTCAATTTAATATTCGTTAAAGCCCACGGCTGGGCGCATGTGTGGTGGTCGCTAGTTGGTTACGCGAGTTTGTTGGCTATATATTTATATGCCCGCTTAAAACCTAGTGATGTCGGGCTGGCAAAACAATCGGTAAAGCCCGGGCTAAAATATGCCAGCTATGCAGTAGGCGCAGTCTTGGCTTTTATGTTTATAGCCTACGTGGTTGATCCAAATATTTTCAAAGACTCCCGATACAACCAAAATCTGTCGGCCGCGCTTTTCGCGGCACTAGTACTACTCCCATTAAAAACTGTGTTGTTCGAAGAGCTGGCCTTCCGCGGCTTATTCCCGGCATTGCTTCTAAAGCACTACAACAGCCGCTATACCGCCGCCATAATTTCTTCTCTCATTTTTGGCCTGTGGCATATGTCCACATTGCCAAACAACCGGAGTTTAATTTTGATTGCGCCGGTAACTTTTATGGCTACGTTCCTGGCCGGATTGGCATTTTGCTGGCTGAGGTTTAAAAGCGGCAGCTTGCTGGCGCCGATTGCCGCCCACTGGTGCATCAACGCGGCCGCTATCATTTTGGCGTCTTTGGCATGGCGGTCTTAAAAATCGATTTTAATTAGGCGGGCAATTGGTTAATATATTTTTATTAGCAGACGGGAGCTTGAATAATGGAAACCAGTCCTCAACCAGCCGCTGCAATGCAGCCTAAGCATCTAGAAATGTTTAAAGTTCTGGGTGAGGCCTCTTTGCAAGACGACCTGGAATTTGCCATGGAGGTTGTTAATGGGCAAAAGCTGCTGGAGCCAGTAGACCTCGTCGAAGCTGTAAATAGTTTGCGCAAAAGCAGCTCGGATGCATCCGAGCATGATGCCTGGCAGGCATTGCTGTTCCAAATATTAAAATCTTATGGGGGTATTAAGTTCCCTAAAGAAGAATTAGCCCGGCTGCATTCAATTATCGCCGAATTAAAAGTTAAACATGAAGCGGATGAAGCCCGGGCAAACCAGCCAGTTGATAATATCGAACCTGTAAACGCGTGGGATAAGGATGAATACTTTATATTTATTAACGAAACACTTCTCGACCAGCTGCGCAGCATCCCATCGGTAGCAGAAGCCGAAAATTATGCTAAAAACGAAATGTTCGAACAAGCCAAATCTACGATCACGCAATTGTCCGGCGAACGGGCGGCTGCCGCCCATAATATCATTGATTTTTATATTCACCGGGCCGCCAAGCAGATGGCCTTAAATTCTAATTTAAGAGTGGCCCATAACCTAATATATATGTATGGTTCGTGCACGACAGAGCGGCAGAAAATGCTCGCATCGCTCGATAAAATTTTATTTACGCACGCCGGCAAATTGACTGACGCCGGCTTAAATAACGAAGCCCGGGAACTAATAAACAGGTACGCATCCAGCCCCACTCGCGCCGCGACCATGTGCGGTAAGTTAGGCCTCAATGTTTAAAGGCTTGTAAGCTAAATACCCATAAACCGGAACAGGTAATATACCAGGTAGGCCGGCCAAAATATGGCTTTAAATATAGCCACCAGCACCAGCCAAAGTGAGCCCGAATGGTAGTGCAAAAAATATACCAGAGTACCTACGAAACCCAAAAACCAGGCGCCGCCGCCTCCGCCCGTCTTAACTACAGTTTTGCTTGCCCGCTTAGTTTTACTCATGTTAACCTCCTAATTAAAATTAAATCACGCCGCTAAGCGAAGCGCTATAAAATTAATTGCTTGTACAATTAAGATATGAAAAAAGAGAATCTTTACGCCACGCCCTTTGCCCGGATTTACCCATACTATGTCGCCAAGGCCGTTAAAAAAGGCCGGACCAAAGATGAGTTAGACGAAATAATCCGCTGGTTAACCGGCTATAACCAGCCGGCGCTGGAAGCTCGTCTAGCTAGCCAGGCCAGCCTGGAAACCTTTTACACTAAAGCGCCCAGGCTTAACCCGGCCCGCAAGCAAATCACAGGCATAATCTGTGGCGTCAGGGTCGAAAATATCGAAGACCCGCTGATGCAGGACATCCGCTATCTAGATAAGCTGGTCGACGAGCTCGCTAAAGGCAAATCAATGGACAAGATATTTCGCCAAAATATTGCTAAAACGTAAAACACTTATCAAAATTTACGGCAAAAGTAAGTATAATCAGGCCTACTTCAATCCCAATAATTTGCAATATAGCTATGATTATTTTTTTTCTGTTTTCATATTTCCTGGTAGCGAAGAATATGGCAACCAGTATAGTTGATATTCCAAATACTATAATTTCATCAGTCTTGAATTGGCCATTGTAGTCCCAGCTACCACCAGGATGAGGAATTATATAGGCATTATGCCCTCGAATAATGCCAAGTAAACCAACGTCGCATCCGTTAATTCTGCCTAGCAGCACCGGCATAGCGATACCTATTGCCAGCGCGGCCCGTCCGAACCACTTTAAATGTTTGTCATTCATAGCATAAGCAACTTAATGTTAATGCTAACATAAAAATCTATCGGCGGAGTGAGCTTAGAGTTTTCTTATGCCATTGAGCCGGTTTCAACGTCACCTGCGCGCTTGTAATTTGCAAAAATAACTCCGTTAGAAGTAATTGTGGAGTCGGTCATTTCGAACCGCGCTGGCATGGTGCCATCGGCAAATAGTTTTTTACCCGCACCCAAAGTTACCGGGAAAATCTTGAGCCACAGCTCATTGACTAAATCGTTTTTCAACAAAGTTTGAATCATGTCGCCGCTGCCGTGAACTTGAAGCACCGGGCCGTCCTGGTTTTTCAAATCTTTAATTTTTGATACAACGTCACCATCGATAAGCTTGGAATTTTCCCATTCCAGCTTTAGCGGTGATTCAGATAATACATATTTAATTGTTTTGTTAAAAGGGTCGGCAATTTCGCCCTTTTGGTGCGGCCAGTAGCCTGCAAAAATATCATAAGTTTTGCGGCCCAGCAGCATTTCAAACGGCATGCCCATTTGCTTACTCATCTGCACGTTAGATTCTTCGTTCCAATAAGGCACGGTCCAGCCGCCGTATTTGAAACCGCCGGAAGTGTCTTCTTCCGGGCCGCCCGGCGCCTGCATTACGCCGTCTAAAGATATAAAACTAAGTACGACTATTTTTCTCATGGCAGCTCCCTGTTATACATATATTTTACAGAATTTTCATGAGGCCTAACAGCGTAAATACATGGAAGCGCCCCCGGGCAGGGGCGCTTCGCATTGCGAAACGCGCTCGGGGGCGTGGGTGCAGTTAGGCGGCGAACCCGGGAGCGTACCGCTTGAGGTAGTCGTCCGGATGCAGCGCCCACTGCTCGAGCTTGTCGGCGAGAATCGGACGGCGGTCGGTCGTCTTCACGTCCGCGGTCTGGTGCTCGGCATCGGCCTTGCTCGGGGGCCGGTACCAGTAGTTGATGCCGGCCGGGAACGGACCCAGGTCGGCGTCGCCGTCGTATCGGTTGAAGCCGTTACCACTGGGCATCTCGTGGTACAAGAATGGCGCCGGCGCCTTGGCGATCAGCTCCGTCAGGTCGATCATCTGGCTGGCGTCCACCAGCCGCCAGAAGTCCGCCGCCCGCAGCATGCCCTCGATGAAGCCCGGGATGTGCGGCGTGCCGTCGACGCTGCTGCGCGAGAGGAACGGGTAGCCATAGGCCACCTCGCAGGGCTTGTCGATCCCCTTGACTGACACCGCGTACGTGTGCCGGCTGAACTGGCCGAGCTCGACGACCCTGCCCTCCGGCGCGAAGCCGTACATGCGGGTCATCGGCGGGATGACTTCGCCGACGGGCAGCTTGGCTAGCAGCCTCGTGGCATCGCACACGCTTCCCTCCAACCGGTCGCTCGACACGGTGTACACGCGAATGGCGTGTGGAGTGCGGAACTCCAACGAGTAGAACTGGACGTCATGGGGCGTATCCGGCCCCATTGTCCGGGTGATCTTCCAACAGCGGCCGTCGAGGTCGACGAGCGCCCAGCGCGTGTACTGCTGGATGATCTTGTCGGAGTTCCAGGTGGGGCTGCCATGTTGCGCAGCGCCTCGGGCCTCGGCCCGGTCGAACAGCTCGCCGCAAGCGACGAACAACTCCCTAACAGTGATGTCAGGGTCGGTGGCCATGCCGGCCTCCTTTAAAGATGATTGTGTCTAGGACCAACCATGAGAGCATTACTGCCCTGTCCTGACTATTACACTACAATAAAGTTAAAAATTTGTAAAGTTTTCTTATGGTTTATAAACATGGAAGCGCCCCCGAGCAGGGGCGCTTCGCATTGCGAAACGCGCTCGGGGGCGAAGTTGCCGCAGGTTAGGCGGCGAGCGCCTTGGTCTGGCGCCTCATGGAAGCCCGGATCCGCTGATTAGGGCGCGACGGCCGGTCACGCTTGAGGATGTTGCCGAGCGTCCGGCGGATGTCGACGATCTCTTCAGCCGACGATGAGCCTTGCAGGTCGATCTCCGACGGCTCCTTGTACCAGAGGGTTAGTCCGGGCGGGAACGGACCCAGGTCGGCGTCGCCGTCGTAGCGGATGAACGCGTTTTCGCTATTCATCATCTTGTGGTAGCTGAACATCTCCGGCGCGTCAGCGATCAGCTGCGTGTAGTCGACCATCAGGCCGGCGTCCACCAGCCGCCAGAAGTCCGCCATCGGCAGCTTGCCTTTCGCATAGCCCGGAATGTGGGCCGTGCCGCCAATGCTGCCCGACATGAACTTCGGGTAGTCGCACTTCAGCGGGTAGGTGTCGCCGGCCTTGTTGTACTTGACGTCGACTTTGTCTCGGAAGAACCAGCCGAGCTCGACGACTGTGCCATGCGGCGCGTAGCCGAAGACACGCTTCATCTCCGGGAAGACCAAGCCGCTAGGTAGAGCCCGCTCCAGCATGGGAGCCAGGCGCTTCCTGTCAGTCAGCTTGCCATCTTCGATCAGGATCCGGGCACTGTGGTCGTCACGCTCAACGAGCACAAGTTCGAAGTCCAGGATCTTCGGTGGGTACAGGGCGACGACGACGTCGAAGTTCCAGCACTGGCCTTCGAGTTCCACCAGCGAACCGAAGCACTGCTCGATGATCTTGCCGCTGGCATCGGGCCTGCGGCCCGCGTAGTACGTCACATCGCGCAACATAGCCTGCTCGAATAGCTCGCAGCAGGAAGTGAACAACCTCCGCGCCTTGTCAGCGGAGTTCGTAGCCATCGGTCCCTCCCTAGTTGTATGGTTTACTGGACCAACCATGTGAGAGCACTGGGCAGTACTCTGTCCTTACCAATACCCTACAATATTTATAATTTTTTGTAAAGTTCTAGTGCGGGTTTTGGTGGTATTTGCTTTGGATATTCTGGCGGCCGTGTTTAAGAGTTTTAGCCATCCAAATGAGCTCCGTCCAAGCGGTTTTTATATATTCGCGGTATGCTTCGTTTTGCAATTGGCCTTTTTCGTTAAACAATTCCTGGATTTTCGGGAACTGCATGTCGTCAAATGTTGCTACCATGCCCATTTCGCGCAGCGGGCTCAGCAGTGCTTCGATCATCCTAATGCCGCCCCACGGGGTTTTAGAAACGCCGGCAATCGCTACTGGTTTGTGAATATAATTTTCCAGCTCGCTATCCAGCATGCGTTTAAGTGAGCCAGGAAAGCTGTGGTTGTACTCCGGCGATACTATAAAAAAGCCGTCTGCCCGGGCCGTTACTTCGGTATAGCGGTGGTCTTTACCTTCCGGGTCGTTGCCGTCGTGCGGAAAATAAAAGTTTTGGGGGTCGATAACTTCGGTTTCAACTTCTTCAAAAGTATTGCCGATTTCGGCTACCAGTCGGGCGGCATATATACTTTTGCGCTGCACCCGCAACGTACCCTCTAAAACCGGCAAATAAAGCTTATCCATTTTGTATATTCTAACCTACAAAGCAAAAACACCGCCAGTAAAGACGGTGCTTTCGCAGTGCCGGAAAATTAATTCCAGCCGAAGGCTTGGCTCAGAATCCATAGCGAGCCGGCTATGGCTAAAAAGAACAAGCCCAGACCAACCGGGCTGCCCCAGCTAAACCATGAGCCCCACGCCCGCCAGTGTTTCATACTGTTCTCGTGGCTCCACTCATAGTCTTTTTGGTGGTCTTTGGAACTTTTGCTGTCTTGCATTAGTTTCCCTTTGTTAATTGATGAAAGTTTTTACTCATTCATCAGTGGCTTTGGCGTCCGTCCATGTTTTTCGCCGAATAAGTAGCGCATGGTTGCGTTGGGACGGCCACGTTAAACATATTTAATCATGAGCTGTCGGCGCGGGCAATAATTACCCGTTTAACTGCCCAGCTGTTAGAATAATCTGAATATGGCAGGTAAAGCTTCCAAAGCACTTGTTGGGATAATGGCGCTGGGCACTTTCGTGGTGGTACTTGATAACACCATTATGAACGTTTCGATTACCGCCCTGGTGCAGGATTTGCACACAACCGTTTCCGGGGTGCAAGCGGCAATCGCCCTTAACGCGCTAATAATGGCCGCCTTTGTTTTGATGGGCGGCAAGCTGGCCGATATTATCGGCATGAAAAAGACGTTTTACATCGGCGCCATAATTTACTTGATCGGTACGATCATTGCCAGCACCAGCGGCGATATATACGTATTCGTTTTAGGCTGGTGTTTGATACAAGGCATCGGCGCGGCCCTGATGTTGCCGAATGTAAATAGCATCGTACGGGCCAATATCCAGGGTAAACAACGGGCCCAGGCATACGGCGCCATGGCCGGTGTAAATGCCTTAGGCACAGCCGTCGGCCCGATTATCGGCGGCTTTCTAACGACGTTCTTTACCTGGCGTTTAGCCTTTGGGTTAGAAGCCGTAATTATTGCTGTGATCCTTATTTTCCAGGCTGTTGTGCCTAAAGACGTTTTACCAAAAGTGCGGCCTAAGTTGGATATTATCGGCGTGGCCTGGCAGGCCGCCGCCATGGTGCTACTGGTTTTAGGCACTTTGGCGATTGCCGATTACGGGGTAATTTTGGCCAAGCAGCCTTTCACAATTGGCGGCCACGAATTCGCGCCGCTTGGCCTTTCCATCGTGCCTTTCCTGTTCGCTCTCGGCATTTTCTGCTTGTGGCGGTTCGTTAAATGGGAATCCAAACGGGCCGACAAAAACAAAAGCACTTTGGTCGAAACCGCCTTGTTCCGCATTAAAGAATTTACCCGCGGTTTAAATATCCGCTTCCTGCACGTGGCCTTAATTTCCGGCACCACTTTCGCCGTGCCGCTTTACCTGCAGGTAACTTTCGGCCTCAGCGCCTTCCGCACCGGCTTCATATTATTAGGCTTAACGCTTGGCCTGCTAACAACTGCTTTAGGCGGCGCCCGCCGCGGCATGCAATTTTTGCCCAAACAAAAAGTTAAGTGGGGCTTTTTAATCTGCATCGTCGGCCTGCTGATTATGGCCGGCACGATGTTTGTCATTAAAGATCCGTGGTGGTTGATCCCCGGTTTGTTTGTGTACGGCTTAGGCTTAGGCCTGGTCGCCTCGCAAATTGTTAACTTAGTGATGTCGGCAGTTAAGTCCGAAAAAACCGCCGAGGCTTCCGGCATTACTTCTACATTGGAAACTTTAGGTACGTCGGTTGGCACGGCCCTTGTTGGTACTATTTTAATCGTAACCTTAACCGGCGGCATCAGCCGGATGGTCGATAAAAGCACGGTCTTTACCGACAGCAACAAGGCCCAAATCAGCCAGCAGCTCGGCACCAGCGTAGAAGTGGTAGAAACTAAAGTGATATCCGACAAAATCCCGGCCGGCAGTCCCAACGAGGCCGAAGCAGTACGAATCTATGACGAATCGCGTAAGAACGCATTCATTATTACTTTGGTATTTATGGCCTTAGTTGCGACGCTAAGTTATGCCCTGTCAGGCAGTCTGCCTGCCAAACGCGTATCCGAAGCCGAGGTTTAATATGAAAGCTAGTAAAGCCGCAACAGTTGCCCAATTCGTAATCGAAGCGCCAGAAAACTCCCGCGAACTAATAGGACAATTGCGACAAGTAATATTGGCGGCCGTGCCCGATGCCGAAGAAACCATGGGCTACGGCAAACCTTATTACAAATACCACGGCTGGATGACCGGCATCACTTTGTACAGCAAGCATTTAGGCGTTGAAGTTTGGGACGGCCTATCCATTCAGGACCGTGAAGAGCTCGAAACCGCTGGCTATAAAACCGGCAGCAAAAACTTTCAAATCCAATACGACCAAGCTGTTCCTACCGAAATATTAACCCGCCTGGTCCAAGCCCAAGCCAAGCGCAACGAACTAAAAAATTAAACCAGCACCTCAGTTTTACGGTCGGCTACAAAAGCCCCGAATAAAACTGTAATTAGTCCGTATATAAAATTAAAATCCTTAATATATAGCTGGACTATAGCAATTAGTACCGAGGCTAAAAATATCGTCGGAAAGATCATACCGCCACGATAACCGGCACCTTTACTCCAGGCCATAGCCGCTACTTTTGTTACTACCAATACGAGCAAACCGGATAATCCTAACGATGCAGATTGGTTAAGCATCGGCACAATTGATTCGTTGCCGGTAAACTCTACCAGCGGCCCGCCAAGAAGGTACAATATCGACAGTACTATGGCCGCCAGCAAGGCGGTTCTTAACCAGCTTTTGCCGGCAGCCACTGTATGAATTTTTTTGGCTATATCAAAAACGTATTTGAGGCTGTAGTTCACAGCAAAGCCTGCCGCTACTAATAATAGGCAAGCCAAGATCGTCTTTATATTTATGGCCCAGCTATACGGCGGAAAATGAAAGTAACTTTTACCGCCAACTAGCAGTAGAGTGAGGTACGAAGTAACAGACGATATTAACGCGATTAAAATAATTTTAGGGTTAACTTTTACCTTGGCCTGCTTTGTAACTAACATTACCGACAAAACACCGACGATAATCGAATGGAAAAAGGCTGTAAACAGCGCGACGATTGCCGCCGCTGTAAGTATTTTGGCCAATAGTTTGTCTTTCGAAAGCTTTACGCCAACCAACGCGCCCAAAATCATACTGGCCGGCACCAATATTGCTTCCGGCCCAAGCG
Source organism: uncultured Candidatus Saccharibacteria bacterium (assembly GCA_964460855.1). Lineage (GTDB taxonomy): Bacteria > Patescibacteriota > Saccharimonadia > Saccharimonadales > UBA10212 > CAYWQH01. The sequence continues at coordinate 15,774 of CAYWQH010000002.1, read as the reverse complement.
ATGCCCCAGCTATAAGGCTGAAAAATCCAATCAACAAAACTTTAGAATAATTCCAGGCGGTTGGATCGGGCATATTGCCCAGCCCATGTTCCTGGTGGCTCTCCGATTTTTTATCTAACACATGCTGGATGCCAAAGAAGGCTAACGAAAATACTATGGCTAATGGAATAACTAGTAATCGGTGCTCGTCGGTATTAAACCAGTCGTACCAAATTAAATCGATTCCCGAATGGACTATATTTTCAAACACGTGGTAAGTAAGCGCAACGCCGATGCCAACAATTATTATCCCCAAAAGCAATTGCGCTTTTTTCATAACCTAATTGTACACATAAAAAATTTATATAGCGGCTTTGGTCAATTTAAGTAGGTCGGCCGAAAATTGTTCTAATTTTTGGCTGCCGATACCGCTAATGCGAGACAGCTCCAACTCGTTTTTGGGCAGCACCGCGGCAATTAATTTTAAGGTTTTATCAGGCAAAATTACGTAGGCCGGAACGCTCCTGACGGTTGCCTGCTTGGTACGCCACAATCTTAACTTATCAAATAATGCTTCGTCATAATCTTCCAGCAACTGGGCTTCTTCTGGTTGGAGTGCCTTGCGAACTGTTTCGTGGTGTTTTTCTATAGTCTCCCGGCTCATTAATTTCAAACCGGCAACGGCTTGGCGACTCGATGTTTTTAAAGTACTATCGAGTTCGATAATTTTCGGGTTAACTACCATCGCCATATTATTTATTCCTTTTATATATAGCCCGTCGATGCTGCGCACACGCGACAATGCAACATAACCCATACCCGGTTCAAACGAACGGCTTAAATCTATTTCGGCAGCGTCCAAACTCATACCCTGGCTTTTATGAATGGTGATCGCCCAGGCTAGGCGCAGCGGCAGTTGGTTTACTTCGGCAATCGTTTTATCACCGTCCAATGTCTTCCAAGTGTGTTCTTCAACCGTGATCTGCCGGTCTTTGGTTTGCACTACCGGCCGGCCGTCTTCGGTAAATTTGATAACTTTGCCGAGCGTGCCGTTATAAAACTGCTTGCCTGGGTTGTTAGCTACGAACATTACTTCGCAGCCGAGTTTTAATACTAACTTTTCAGGCGCCAGGCAGCGGTTAATCAGCGACTCAACGGCGCTTTTGCGGCCGCTGCTGGTCATTTTATAAGTTTTAGAATCGGCCTTTAATTTCTTAAGTTCCGCTTCGTTAATGCCATCAACGTGCACATTATGGGTATACAGTTTTATTACTTCCTCGTTGCTGGGCGCCGGCTTAATCCGCTGGCTCAGTTCTTCAAAATGCGATTCGTCTATTGAGTTGGAGCGTATGGCATTTAATATATACAATAAATTGCTGTCGTCCTGGCGGTGCTGCTCATTTATATAGCAGATTTTTAAATTCATGGATTTCCAGGCTTCTGATTCAAACACAAAAAACGGCTCACCGGTTTTTGTTACCGGCGGCAGCTGAAACAAATCTCCACTTAGCACAACTTGCAAGCCACCAAATGGTTTCGAGCTATCTTTAAACGCCCGGGTAATGGCGTCAACCGCGTCGAGTATCCGACCGTCGAGCATCGACACTTCGTCAATGATTAAAACCCGGGTATCGGCTACCCTTTTTCCAATTGTCTTTTTTGCCAAAGTCCGTTCAATATCCACCGCTTCGCCCAGACCCAATCCTGCCCACGAATGCAGGGTCATACCGTTCATATGCGTGGCGGCTATTCCGGTACTGGCCGTGATGCCAACTACAATTTTATTAGCCCGCAAATATTCAATATATTTATTTAAAATATAAGTTTTGCCACTGCCTGCAGCCCCGGTCAGGTACACGTTGTGCCCCATCTTTAAAATATCCAACGCCTCTTTTTGTTGCATAGACTTTTAGTATCTCAACATCTTGCCAACCATACAATAAACAGCAGGTTCAATTAATGTTGTGATTGTTCCAGTTTGAATGATAATTAAAATTTTTGAGTGGTTATCTTTGGCGCCTTTGGCGTCTTTTTTTCTTTACGGCCTCTATCTTTAGACATGGTAATCCTCACATATAGTTAAGCTATAAGTATGCGCTTACGGCTTTAATTTAGCTATCGATAATATCACTCAAACAGATTTGGCGCGCTTGCGGCTTGCAGGGTCCAGATGGCGCTTGCGCAGCCGAAGGGCTTTTGGCGTAACCTCTAATAGCTCGTCGTTTTCTAAAAAGTCCAGGCATTCTTCGAGGCTAAAAATTCTCGGCGGAGTAAGTTGGACGGTTCCGTCGCTGCTGCTGCTTCGCATGTTAGTTAAATGCTTGGTTTTGCAAACGTTAATTTCCATGTCATCATTTCGGCGGTTCAAGCCGATAATCTGGCCGGCATAAACTTTGCTTCCCGGTCCTACAAAAATAGTTCCGCGCGTTTCGGCGGTTTCCAGGCTATAGGCCATAGTGGTACCGGTTTCCCAGGCAATTAATACACCGTTACGCAGCTTTTGCAGCGAAGGCCCTACTGGCTCGTAACCAATCATCAGGCTATTCATAATTACCGTGCCCCGGGTTGCAGTAATCAAGTTATTACGCAGGCCAAGCAGTGCCCGGGTAGGTATTTCGTAAATAAGTTTCGACACTCCCTTGGAGTTGCTAAATTGCTCGCGCAGTACTGCTCGGCGCATACCCAACTCCTGTTGAACCGCGCCGACATGCTCAGCTGGAACTTCTATAATCAGCTCTTCGACCGGCTCGACCGTTTGGCCATTTTCTTCGATGGTAACTGCCTGGGGCCGGCCTACTTCAAACTCATAACCTTCGCGGCGTAATTCTTCAATTAAAACTGACAAGTGCAGTTCGCCGCGGCCAGCCACGGTAAAGCCAATGCCGTTCTCTTCAACTCGCAATCCTACGTTGGTCTCTAACTCCTTTTCTAGCCGGTCGCCAATTTGGCGGCTGGTATAAAATTCTCCCTCAGTACCCTTAAACGGGCTGGTATTGGGGCCCAGATAAATTTTAAGCTTCGGTGCTTCTACGTCCATTACCGGCAGGGCGTCGGGCTGGTTATAATCTGCGATAGTTTCGCCTATTTTTACATCGGCAATACCGGTAAGCTGCACAATGTCGCCAGCAATTCCTTCGGCAGCTTCGGCCTTGCCGGTACCGTGGCTTACAATCACCGAATCCACTTTGGCTTTGGTTTGCGTACCGTCAATTTTACAAATCGTCACTTGATCGCCGGGTTTTACGCTGCCGCGGCTAATACGGCCAATCGCGTGTTTGCCTTTAAAGTTGTCGTAAGCTAAAGCCGATACCAGCATCTGGAAAGGCTTGTCTATCTCAACTTTTGGCGCCAGAATCTTATCGCGGATGGCGTCGAAAATAACCGACAAATCACCATCTGCTTCAAAATCAATAGGAGCTTGTTCCCAAGCTTTGCCGGTACGGCCGACGGCGTAGTAAATTGGGTAATGAAGTTGGTCTTCATGAACTGCTAATTCTAAAAATAAGTCGGCTAATTCATCTTCAACTTCGGCAATCCGGGCGCCGCTTTTATCAATTTTGTTAATTATAACTATTGGTTTCAGCTCATTGGCCAGAGCGATTCCTAATACGAACTTGGTTTGGGGCATCGGCCCTTCCTGCGCATCCACTATCAGCAAACAGCCGTCTGCCATATTAATGGTGCGCTCTACCTCACCGCTAAAGTCGGCGTGGCCGGGCGTATCTATAATATTAATATGAAGGTCGTCGCGCTGGACGGCTGTAACTTTGGCAGTTATTGTAATGCCCCGCTCACGCTCCTGGTCGCCGCTGTCCATAATTAAATCCTGGCTCATCTCGGCCTGGTTGTCGCGAAAAGCATGGCTCTGCTTTAAAAAACCATCAACTAGAGTGGTTTTACCATGGTCAACATGCGCGATAATAGCAATGTTACGAATTTTAGACGGGTCTTTGCTCATATAAAAAGGCGCTCTGTAATAGCGCCGTAAAAAGTAACTATTAATTTATATTATAGCATAAGCATGGTTAATTACCAAATGCCTATGACGCTTTATCCTTAAACCGGATTCGCTCTTATAGGCAAGGAATTCTTTTAGCAACTCTCATATTGCTGATTGCTAATACCAGACCGTCAATGCTCATCCACTCAGGGCGTAAACTTCCTCCAATATCTATAACTTCCAGTTTTTCGTCATAAGTGCCTACGGCGAACGCATGTCCAAATATAGCTTCTAACGACAAATCTTCTAAAGATCTTTTATCGCCTTCCAGGCGCGGAATTTCTACTCCCCACGACATAATGCCTATTCCATTAACTCTTAGCAAAGGGCTGCCCAAGCAATTCCTGGACAAAATACATCTGCTATCGGGTGCCTGTAAACTATCCAAGCCTAGTAATTCGTATTTAATGCCAAGTGGAGTTTTGCTCATTACCACCGATTCACTGCCGGACATGTAGTAGTCCATACCAACTTCAAACTTTTGATCAATAATTTTACTAAGTTCACTCATACTTCAAAATACTTTGAAATTTCACGGGATTATCTTCCTATAATATTATCTGATTCATAATATTGATGCGCCAAATGTTTGCTTTATAGCTTTAGCGCCCTTTTTCAAATCTAACTCAATATAATATCTTTCAAATTCTGCGGGAGTCGGGGGCCGCACTTGCAGGTCCGCATTAGGATCGCATAAATCAAGGTCCACATAGGGCACAATAGATGCCGATACTCTTAATAAGCATTTACCGATGATTTCGCTACTTTGTCTAAGATTTTCACTTTCTAAATCCCAGTCGTTAAATTCAAAAATTTCAGGGTTCGGCTCAAGCAAATTGGCATTCGCGAAGTTATTGTTTAAGGAGATCTTTTGATTCTCTAAAAGCTCCACATCATTTTTTGTGTCTATTGCATGGCGATAACCGCACACCCAAATTGCGGTGTCTGCAAACCACGTCGCGGTAATGCGGCCCTCATCTAGGGGCAGTTGAAATGGCGCATTAATGGCTTCACTCATAATGCTAATAATCTGCTTTGCTCCTTGTTAAAGCAAGCATTAGCAATTCTATTTGCTAGTTAAAGTATATGTAAGCTTAGTGCCTAATCTGTTTGCTGCGTGAGCTAAGAAATTTCTTTACTGATCTAATCATTGCTTTGTCTTTTAAATTAAGGTCGTCAAATAAGTTATAACTATTGGATAATTTGACCTTTGGCCCGGGGCCTTTGCTTAAATAAAGTTTGTATTTTTGGGCTAATGATAATTTATGTTTTTTGAGCGGCTCCATGTTTTTCATCACATGCCTTTCAAAATCAATTAACGGGAGCCCCGGGCTAGATTCGGGGCTCCCGGCTTTTATGTAGCTTCCGCTTCGATAGGCGGTTTTACAGTTTCGTCTGGTTTGGCTTCTGGCTCCGAATTCGTAATAGGTGTTCGAATATATAGCGAGTTAGGAACCCTGGTTTGCTCTTGTTTTTTGAATGGTGCAAATAGTTGCATAAATATGCCTCTCGTTAAGAATTGATATTGTCTGTACGGCCAACTACAATCTTTACGCTTGCTCCCAACGAGATCTTTAGTGTTGCTGCGGCCCTGTTACTACTAACTATACTCTTATACTTGACATTTAACTAATCTCATATTAAAACATATTTAATTTATACGGCGGGGGCAAGTCTGCGGCCGGTAAAGCGGCTTAATACTGCACCGATAATCGCGTAAAAGACAAACGCAATAACTGCTGTCCAATCAAATATGCTCTGCACTGCCGCGCCCTGCCCCAAAGCGGTAACGGCTGGGTGCTGGCCAAATACTCCGGCAAACGGCGCTACAAACGGATTGCTCCAACTATATATCCAATGCACGAACTGGCTATTGGGGTTAGCTCCTAAGAACAACAGCGCGATGCGCAGCCCAATTAACACTTCTATAAATCCAACTATAAATAATAAAATCCTTGTAAGCATTGCGAGCTCCTTAATTATTAATACAACTGCTTACTTTAGGGCTTAGCTGCCCGGATCTCAGTGAAATAAATTGCTTAAAAGTTTTTTCTTAAGATTCCTCTGATGGCTCCCATAACTCCACTCTGTTTCCTTCCGGATCTTCAATCGATGCGAACAATCCAACGCCTTCCTGGTTTTCGAGTTCTTTAACAAACTTCACACCATCCGACTTCAGTTGTTTCACGAAATCCTCCAACCCTTCAACTCGAAAATTTAAAATAAAGCTTTGTGTTTCGCTAAACATGTCGCTGTCTTCCGGGAACACCGCGAATACAGTTGGGCCTGCTTTCTGCATCCACGGATCGTAATTTTCGTTCAGGTTATTAACGCCCAAATACTTTGTATACCAGTCGTTAAGTGCCTTAGGATCTTTCGCCTTAAAAATAATTCCACCAATTCCTGTCACACCCATAGTAATCTCCAATTATTCTTATATATTGTACCTAAACCTAGTCATCAATTGCCTTGATTGATCTCTGTTTGTTATAATTCTCTCGTTAATTACAGAGGCAGAAGGTATTGTCTCATGCCCATGCGGGTGTAGCTCAGTTGTTTAGAGCGCTTCCTTGCCAAGGAAGAGGCCAGGGGTTAGAGTCCCCTCACCCGCACCAAGGCCCGGAAACTTCCGAAAAGAAGTTTGCGGGCCTTTTGTTAAATTCGATCGAACGCCTGGTTACTTTTATTAATAAAAGAGCTCGCAATTAGAGAGTTCTTGATTATTACATTCAAAGTCATAGCTAATATACTTCAATTTTATGTAAGTATTTTTAGGCTAAAAACTATAAATTGAATACAATAAAAGTATACAAAAGGTTGGAAAATGGATATACAAAATCTAGGTTTATTTGTTGACGAAGAGGAAATAATAGAGGGTCAAAAAGAAACTGTAGATGAGCTCATCATTAGACTTTCTTCGCAAATACAGGGAATTGGCAAAGCTAAGGCCGGAGCCATTGCTGCTGACTTTGATGGAAATCTTAATGAATTCTTAAATGCGACTCCAAAAAGATTAAAAAATATTAAGAACTCACGTGGCGTCTGTTTACTATCAGCCGATCAATTAAACGAGCTGATCAGTTTGTCTTCTGCTCTGCCAAACGATAAAAATATTGGTGAGGTTTGGGTCTTTTATCTTGGTAGGAATTTCTTGATTTCCCAAGTAAAGATGGTAAAAGGATTAAATATAGATAGTTTCGATATTAACCCCTTACTTGCAAAAGCTCTAAATCTGGATAGTTTGCGTAAGGTAGTAGCATTTAATGTTTATCAAACTGTCACCCGTTCAGTTGTGACCTCTTGGGGTGATACAGTAGAAGAAATGGCTCGCTTCGTAGGCTGCAAAAAGAATGACTTTGCGCTCGAAGGTAAAACGGGTACTAATTTTGATCTTATAAAAAGCTTAGATGGGACTGATTATTATATACAGGTAAAAAGCGGGCCTAACACTATGAATGTAGGTATGGTGACTAGCTTAAATGAAGCCATACAATTTATTGAAACTAAAAAAGCAAATGTAATAGGAATGCTTGGAATGACCTATGGCACGCGTACTCGCATTTCCAATCAAATAATGGGTAACTTGATTGATGCAGATAAAAGGATGAAGATTGGTAGAGAATTTTGGGATTTTATTAGCGAAGAAGCGAACTTTCACAATAAATTATTTGAATTACTTGACGCGTCGTCTAATGGTATCTTGGAATCAAGCTTTATTGAGTTAATCGAAGATAAAATCTCCGCGCTTGAGCAGCAACTTATGAAAGAAACTGACGGCGGGACTATTAATAACGTATTGGAGAAATACATTTAATGGGCAAGATGAAGGCATTATCACTATTTTCAGGCGCAATGGGTCTAGATCTAGGGTTGGAAGCAGCTGGAATTAGCATTTTAGCCTGTATCGAAAATAATCGGCAATGCGTAGAGACTATCAAAATTAATAGACCGAAAATTAAAGTGTACGATTCAGACATAAATGAAGTTGACCCTAGGCAAGTATTAAAAGATTTAAATTTAGCTAAAGGAAGTTTAGATTTAATCGCAGGTGGCCCACCTTGCCAAGCTTTTAGCACTGCAGGTAAGCGTAGAAGTTTAGACGATTTTAGGGGGAATGTAATTGTTAGATTCCTCGATTATGTAAAAGAAATTCAGCCAAAATATTTTATTCTGGAAAATGTACGCGGATTACTATCAGCAAAGCTAGCTAATACACCTCCTGAATACCAAGAATATAGAAAAGTAGAAAATCAGCCCGGTAGCGTAATCTGGTTCCTTACTAAGGAGTTTGAAAAAATTGGTTACAAAATTTCTTTTAGCTTATTTGATGCTTCATTATATGGCGTACCACAGCGTAGAGAAAGAGTAATTATATTCGGTACATTAAATAAGAACGAAGTTGCTATACCGGAACCAACTACTGCCGATAATCCATTAACGCTAAAAGATGCTATCAGCGATCTTGAAAACAAGCATAACTACATTGAACTTTCACAATCCCGTATCAAGTATCTTTCTTTACTTAAAGCTGGTGAATATTGGAGAAACTTACCCGTTGAACTGCAAGAGGAAGCTATGGGTAAATCATACTACTTAGGAGGCGGTAAGACGGGATTTTATAGAAGATTGGCATGGGATAAACCTTCACCAACATTAGTAACCCATCCTGCAATGCCAGCTACAATGCTTGTTCATCCAGATGAAATGAGGCCTTTAAGCGTTCAAGAATACGCTAGGATACAGCAGTTTCCGGATAAATGGAAATTTGCAGGAAAACCTGCTGAAATTTATAAGCAAATTGGAAATGCTGTACCTGTAGGATTAGGACTTATGGCAGGAAATGCAATTATTGTAAACGCTAAGGGTAAAAAAGTTGAACATTATAGATATAAAACATCTCGCTATAATAGGACTTCCCACAGCGAATTTTTAAATGATTTCGTGACACTTTATAGCAAATCGCCTAGCCTTGAACAAAGTACTTTAGCACTCTAGAAGCTGACGGGATGCAATGAAGCGGTTTAGACAACAATCGCTAAGTGCGCATTTTGTTTCATCCACTCGACAGCAGATATAGCTCCACTATGACTAGTGTACGCCTCACCACTATCCGCTATGATACGGCCGTTAGATGACCAAAGTCTCCAACGCCAGCCGTCTCTAGCTCGATAGATCTGGTAATGTACCTGACCCATGGCTTTATAGCTCCACATGCGGATTTATGAAATAGGGGCGTAGTCCGCAGTTTACCAACGTCCCCGCCACAAGCACTAACTCTTAGTTTCTGTGGAGGACTGGTAAAATTGTAGGAGCCCTTTAATTCATAACAACCTGCGGCGAAGTTACCCGCCAGCTTTTAAAGAACCAGTCCATTTATTATTCAGCGATGTGCTGCTATATGTCAAACATAGATATTTTTACAGTAAGCACTGAGTTATTATTTGCCCGGAAGTTTCTATCAAGAGAAGTTTGCGGTACATTTTAGTTCAGTAAGTAATAGTCTGATATGCAAAATCTTGCAGGCGCATTTTGAGCATTATCTACTTCAAAAGGAATGCAGGTACCGCTACTTTCATTTACTATTTCTTGATTAACGAAATGGAATATCTTACGATAATTTTCTATTGGTTGAAGCGATGCAGGTGTATTAGAAACATCATTATATGTAATATTTAGCACTACTGCAGCAAAAAGATTTGCCGCAAATCCATCAGGTCCAATGTTGCCATTTCGCTTAATAAAATTAAACCACGAACCATGTTGATGGTTCGGAGGAGCCATATGTTTCATAATTTCAAACATTATTACTAATCTGGCGTCGGGTTCGTGACCCTCCATCTTCCGCGCTTTGAAAATTGTATTGCATTTTCTTAATATCATTTTCATCTTTCTGATAGTAAATTCTCCCGATAGCATAAAATTTAACAAAGATTCCATGTGGCTAATAGAAATTTCGTCTTTTAAAATATTTTTAACAAAAATGTTTTTAATAAAGCGTTTGACGTCCAAACTGTCGGATTCAAAAAAACTTATCTCATCTAGACATTTGATAAATGCCTGTTGAAGTACTTTATCATCGTACATATCTTTAGATATTGGTACTAAAATTTTTAAATTGTTTCCTATTGGAAGGTTTTTAACGTATTGGTTCAAGGTCTCAATAAAAAATATACCTGCCTGTCCCGATCGATCCGCATCTTCAATTACGATAAATATTGTTTTTGCTTCTGACTTTTCAATTAATTCAATTAAAATAGCTTGTATTTGATATATTCGAATAGCTGGGCTAGTGCTTACAAAGTACTTTAGACTTTTCTTCAAACCATTTAATAAAGGCTTCGATGGACTAGGCAGAAAATAATACGCTAAATCACCTGCAGTTTCTATAAGAGTCGATTTACCGCCATCACTGCCCTCTAAACGTTGCTCGACTTTTTTTAGTACTTTCGGACCCAATTGTCTAGCAAATTCTAATACAAATCCCTCCCATAAATCTCTTCTGTCTGGATATTTCCAAGCATCTATATGAATCCACTTATCATTATCAAGTGTTAGCTTTTTAACTTCTTCAAGCATGACACTTTTTCCGACACCGTAGGGACCAACAATGCCAAACAGTGTTATAGGGGGACTGCTAATAACTTCATGATAAAAATTTTTTGCATATTGTTCGTGTCCGAAAAGATCTTCTACTTTATAGTCTTCGGCAATATATTTGTCATTGGAAATGAATCCGCTCATAAATAAACTATAATATTCGTTTGTGGATATCGAAAGTCAGAATACATGAATATTAGCATTTAATGAGAGGGGTAAAGTAATGCCAACAATCAATCCGTATATTAACTTTAACGGGAATGCCGAAGAGGCATTCAAATTTTATCAATCAGTTTTTGGCGGGGAGTTTGGGAAGATTATTCGGTTTAAAGATATTGCTAGCGCTGAGTACCCAGTTTCGGATGAAGAAGCAGAAAAAATTATGCGGATTGTTTTGCCGATTGGCGGTAATACTTTAATTGCCAATGACGTGCCATCGCAAATGGGCCGGGTTAACGAAAATGAAAACCGCAGCAAGATTGCGGTAATCGCTGAGAGCAAAGAAGAAGCCGACAGAATTTTCAACGGGCTTTCGGAAGGCGGCACCGTAGAAATGCCGATGGCCGACAGCCCTTGGGGCACTTATTATGCCGGCTTTAGAGACAAGTACGGCATTGAATGGACAGTTGAGTTCGACCCGAAAGGGTAGCGTTATAGGATTTTTCGGCTAGAATATTAGGGATGTCTAAATCTGTAATATACAAAAACCGCTGGGCGGCTTTATACGTTTTATGTGGCGGCACGCTAATGATTGTGCTGGATGCCACAATTGTTAATGTTGCTTTGCCGTCAATCCGCGAAAGTTTACATTTTAGCGAATCGCAATTGGCATGGGTTGTTAATGCTTACTTGCTAACTTTTGGCGGCTTTTTGCTGCTTGGCGGGCGGCTGGGCGATTTATTCGGCCGAAAAAAATTATTTTTAGCCGGGCTGGCTTTATTTACCGCGGCTTCGGTAATGTGTGGACTAGCCGAGTCGCAGGGCGTATTAGTTATCGCCCGGGCTATACAAGGTTTTGGCGGCGCTTTGGTATCGGCAATAGGCCTGGCTATAACGATGAATTTGTTCAGAGAACCGGGCGAAATGGCCAAAGCGATGGGAATATTCGGCTTTGTAGCTTCGGGCGGCGGCAGCGTTGGAGTACTGCTAGGCGGCGTACTAACTAGTGCCTTAAACTGGCACTGGATATTTTTAGTTAACGTGCCGGTTGGCATAATCGTATATTTCCTGGCGCGCCATTACCTGCCGGATATTCCTGGCGACAAACAAGCCAGCAAGCATGTTGATTATGCCGGCGCAGTTACTGTAACTAGTGCCCTATTAGCTGCCACGTATGCCGTTATAAACGGCAACGCCGCTGGATGGGGCTCAATGCAAACGCTAGGTCTGCTGGGCTTCTCGGCATTACTGCTTGGCGCATTCATATATATTGAATCGAAAGTTAAGAATCCGCTGATGCCGCTAAGCATATTTAAAAAACGAAATGTATCGGTTGCCAATAGCATGGGAATTTTATGGGCGGCCGCCATGTTTGCCTGGTTCTTTATTTCGGCGCTGTATTTGCAGTTAGTGCTGGGCTACAATCCGCTGCACGTCGGCTTAGCCTTTTTGCCGGCAAATATAATAATGGCAATTTTCTCGATTAGCCTGAGCGCGAAATTAGTGATGCGCTTTGGCATCAAAAAGCCGCTTTGTATCGGCTTACTTATAGCTGCGACCGGATTGTTGCTATTCTCCCGCGCACCGGTTAACGGAAATTTCTTTACGGATGTATTGCCCAGCATGCTACTGCTTGGAATAGGTGCAGGTATGGCCTTTAACCCCATGTTGTTGGCAGCCATGAGTGATGTACCGCAGCACGAATCGGGGCTGGCATCGGGCATTGTTAATACTTCGTTTATGATGGGCGGCGCTTTAGGCCTAGCTGTACTGGCCAGTGTTTCGGCGGCTCACACTAAAACTCTGCTGGCAGCCGGCAACAGCGACTTGCAAGCACTTACTGGCGGCTACCAGCGCACCTTTTTGCTTGGAGCAATATTCGCGGCCAGCGCGGCGGTTATTGGCGGGAGTTTGCTGGTGATTAAAAAGGCTGCTCACAAGCAAGTGAACGCCCACGCCGTTACTGAAGCGGCTTAAGGGCTCGAGTTATTATCGACACAGACGGTACCGGCATTTTCTAGCTGCGTCCATACGGCTACGCGCTGCAGTTGCAAGTGCGGGCCCGAGCCGCCGTTAGTAATAGGCTTACCGCTATCACCCGCAAAATAGCCTGAACCCCTGTTGCACCAATGCGCGACTATAATAGAAATTTGATCTACCGGCGGCACGTATGAATGTGGCGTAACCAGATAGTCCTGAAAGCAAATGTCATAAGTATTGGTTTTTATCAAAACGCAGCTGGCTGTTACTCCATTACTAATTTGAGAAGAAAAGCCAGATGGGCAGGCGCCAATTTCGCCGCCGGCATCTTGCTCTAAGTAGGCGTGAAAGAAAGCGCAAATTTCCGGAGGGGTACTAGGGTAAGCAAAGTTATTATTAGAGGCATACTGGTCGAGCTCGGCGGCGGTAGTCGATACAAAGTGTTTGCGCTCTAGATTACGATGGGTGCGCTGTAAGGCGGGGACTGCCATAAAAACTATAAGCAGTATTAAGCCAGCAATAGCCAAAACAATTAATACTTCAATTATAGTAAAGCCCGCGCTATCGGCAGACTCCTCTGGGCTCATACTGCTAAGAATAGCATAAGAGGTATAGTATTTTAACCGCTTCGCTTGGCTAGGTGTATATGCCTTCGGTTAGTTTGGATTTCTTTTGTTGGGACCAGTGTTTTATCTGAACTTCTCTAATTCGTGCAGATGCTTTGGTTTCAAATGGCGATGAAATATATACCAGCATTAGCTCGCCTTGCAACCTGGCAAATCTAGCTCCTTTTCCATTGTTATGATCAGCGATTCGCTTCGCAGGGTTCTTTGAAATGCCTGTGTAATATCTTCCTGTACGGGCTACCGCAATATATACAAACCAGTATCTAGATCCATGGCTCGCATCCATTTCGGAAGTGTAACAAAAAAGCTCGCCCCAGATAAACGGATATGGTTTATCATGAGCGAGCAAATCGGATTAAATCGCTAGCACATCAGTATGGGTCCTTCGATGCGTCACCTTATGGTGACTTACTCAGGATCATTCGACTCGGCTAGGTTTACCATGAGCGAGGCTCGAGTAATCGAGCCGAGTCGAATGGTGGCGACTCCCAGACTTGAACTGGGGACACAGGGCTCTTCAGGCCCCTGCTCTACCAACTGAGCTAAATCGCCTTAATAATGGAGACAAACCTACGGTTTTTCTCATCGCGCCGGGCAAAAAGCGTGGTTTTTGCTCGGGCTGCTCTTTTCCCTTAAGAACAAGGCATTAGAACTCTTGTATTCTATAGGGGTTAAAGCTTATTTTCAAGGAAGCGGCTGTTAGACTTGATGCATTTCCCAAGGGCCGGTGTTGACTTCGCCGTCTTTGCCAAAGCCAACCCATTTGCCTTTCATGGATTTGCCGTCGTCGCTGATAATCAATTGGATCGCTCCGTGGTAAACCGCGCCGGCGTAATAACCTTCCGGATTGGTAGATTCCTGCCAGGTGCCAGTAGCTATATGGTCGTCGATAGTAACTCTTATAAATAAGTACGATTCGTTTTGGCCGCTGATGCTTTCGAAAACTACGTTGTTGCCGGTTTGGTGGGCCTTAACTAAATGCTTGCCCTCGAAATTTTTTTTACGCCCAGAACTGGGGTACACATATTCGCTTTGCCACTCACCAGAAAACGAGAATGGACTTTTTGACAACACCGCGAAACCCCTTTACTCACTTACATTATACTCTTTTAAGGTGTTGAGAACTGTTACTTCTCTTTGGTTAAGAAGGCTTTAACGCTGTCGAGCGTATCCATGAATTGGGCCGGAAAGATGATGGTACTGTTCTTTTCAGTTGCGATTTCGGCCAATACTTGCAGGTTGCGAAGCTGCAGCGCGATTGGATGGTCGGCGATAATATCGGCGGCTTCGCCAAGCTTGGCGGCACTTAATTGTTCGCCTTCTGCAGCAATGATTTTGGCCCGCTTGTTTCGTTCGGCTTCGGCCTGGGCAGCCATGGCCCGCTGCATGGAATCCGGCAGTTGGATATCTTTAACTTCTACAGTACTGACGTAAATGCCCCAGGGCGAGGTGGCATTATCTAGAATGTCTTTGATCTTTTTATTAATGTCGGCGGTTTTACTTAAAATATCATCAAGATTGCTTTGGCCGACAATATTTCGGACAGTGGTTTGGGCGATTTGGTACGTTGCCGAAACGACGTTTTGGATTTCGACGACCGATTTAATGGGATCATTAACCTGGTAATAAGCTACGGCCGCGACGTCTATTGAGACGTTATCGGCGGTAATGATGGTTTGACGGTCTACCGGCAGGGTTACGATTTGCAGGCTGACTTTTCGCAGCTGATCAACTAGCGGAATAATAACCCGCAAGCCAGGCTCTTTAACCTGGGGGCGGACCCGGCCAAGTCGAAATACCACGCCGCGCTCGTACTGGTTAATAATGCGTACACCGGCCAAGATAATAATGAATATTACGATGCCGAGGAAAATTATAAAGCCGCTCATATCCACTCCTAGCTAATTACTTATAATTGTAAGTCCCAGCGGAACGGCGCGCAATGACAAATATATTACTTACTATTCACTATCAGATTTTGATTGATCTTCAGTTTCGCGCCCATAATGAAAATTAACTAACTGGGCACTCATGCCTATCTCATCCCCGATTTTACGCCAAGAAATTCCAAGGGCTCTTAATATTTTTATTTCGTTTGATATATTGGCTTTTCGTTTTGCTCGCTCGGCCTCTGCTTGGTCCAGTGCTGCTTTTTCTTGAATTATATAGGAAAAGCCAAGTTCAATTCGGGCTCTTACTTGGGCAGCGAACTCAACTGGGTCATTGGCGTTAATGACTATATCTGGTTTAGATTCCGAATCTGGATTGGGTTGGTTATTGGCTTCTGTCATGTAATTACCTTAACAAATTAATCATGGTGGGCGAGAGAGGACTTGAACCTCCATGCCTTGAGGCACTTGCCCCTCAGACAAGCGTGTCTACCATTCCACAACTCGCCCACGTAGATCATGCCGATTATATCATCAAACAGCT
>CAYWQH010000001.1:24975-193250 GCA_964460855.1 uncultured Candidatus Saccharibacteria bacterium | reverse complement strand
GTCGCTGGTTCGAATCCAGTCCCCGGAGCCAAAGAAAAGCCATCCTGAAAGGGATGGTTTTTCTTTGGCTCTGAGCTTGGTTCGAACTAAGCGACGCGGCAGCGTTAGCTGACGCAAGTCGCTGGTTCGGTCGTCAAAGCTGCGCGCAGAAGTTTACTTCGAGCACAGCTGCAGACGTGCGTTATCCAGTCTCCGGTGCAATGCCAGAGTAGATCAAGGTAGAATCGTTAATTTAAGAGCGGTATTTATGGAATAATTGAAATATGAAAAATGATAAGTATAAAAAGGCGCGTGGTGGATATTCAAGATTGCTCGATATCTGCTGTGAGCATTGTGGCAACCATATCTGCTTTTACCAAAAGGACGGTCCAGGCCCTTTAAAACGAATGTATTATGACAGAATGAATGGTATCTCTACCAATAGCAACCAGCTTATTTGTCATAACTGCGATTCTGTTCTTGGAGCTGGGATTATATACGAGAAGGAAAATCGACCCGCTTACCGGCTGTTCGTAGGATCAATAACTAAAAAGATAATCAAGGGCGCCGCAAAGTAAACGTTAGTCCATTTTGGTACCATGAGTGATTTTAGAACTCATCCCCAGTGTTATAAAACAGATGCCAAATTTCTTCGATTTGCGATTGGGTGTAAGCTTTAGCTTCAATTTCGCGGTGGCAATTGGCACATACTAGCAGACACTTCTTAATTTCTTTTTCAACGCGGGCCCAAGACCTGGAAAAACCGCTGCCGCTTATGGCAAATTCTTTATCGTTCGGATCAATGTGGTGAAAATCTAAACCCCCCTGGTAGCGGTTGTATCCGCAAATCATGCATTTGCCGCCCAACTTTTCGACTGCTTTGAGTTTTAGCACCCGCCTGCGCTTGGTTACTGCCTGGATAAAATATTCCCGCCGATCCGCATAAGTTCGCATGTCTTTTTGCCCCGTTTTCATACATATATTATACCTTAAAAATGGTAATCTGACCCCTGTAAAATTGACATTACTTTGACTTACTTTTGATTGGAAGTGAGATTATTCAGCCCCAGCCTGCCCACTGGCAGGCAGGCAGCCAAGAAAATAATCCGACACTAATAGTTTGCAAGCTATTCCGCTTCTGCTATTATGATCAACAGCGATGAGCAGAGAGGCAGTAGCTAATTCGGAGTTGGATTATTTTAGTAATGACGATACCATTGCGGTTCCGTCAAAATCTAAAGTATTTGTCAGCCGCCTGGCCTTCCCGCTGCTTTCACTTTTATCCCGAGAACAAAGCCTAAAACTTGGCCTGACTCCGATCGACGACGAGCGCGTAATTATGGCCCTCAAACACACCAAAGGCCGTTTGCTGGACATCGGCTGCGGCGCTAATAATTTTGTTCGCAGTTACGGCAATGGCGTGGGCGTGGACGTAGCAAATTGGAAGGGCGCGGACTTCGTTATAAATGATGCCGCCAAACTGCCGTTTAAAAAGGCCGAATTCGACACTGTAAGCTACTTAGCTTGCCTAAACCATATACCCAACCGCACCGAAGCTGTAAAAGAGGCTTCGCGGGTTTTAAAAAAGGACGGCCAAATTATCATCACCATGATCACACCGGTAATGGGCAGGTTTATCCACTGGCTAAGATTCCGTAACGACCCCGACCACCAGGAGCGCCACATAGATCACGACCATGAGCTCTTAGGCATGAGCAGCGCGCACATAGTTGCCATACTTGGCGAGGCCGGCTTTACAGATGTAAAACGTATAAAATTCGGTTACGGCCTTAACTCCATATACATCGCCAAGCGATAATTAAACGGCAGGCTTGTTTTACTAATTAGAATTCCTCGTCCAACAGGTAAGTGGCGGGTGTTATTAGCGTTGACACAACACTTTTAAGTTGTATAGTTTTTATATTATGAGACCTTCTAACAACCCTGATGTAGTTGGAGTTTTAGATACGCTGCAAGAGTGTAAAGTTGTTTTGGATGCGATTGATGATCCAAACTTCCAGCAACCCGATACTGATACAAGCATAGAAGCTTTGACTAGCAGCACCGGTTTCCGATTCCTTAAAAAAACAATGCGCCTACCCCGGGAGGGGAATATTGATAATTTTACTGAACGGCAGTTTATACCCGACCCCGAGTTCGCTATCGAAGCCCAAGATGTAGATTTTATTAAAAGTGCCGCCGAAAGAATTCTCAACCAGAAAAATATTTTAGACCGCGTGATCAACCGTGCCACCAAGCGCACAAAAGCCGCCAAAACCATATTAAAATTCTTCGAATCCGATATTTCTTAGCTTTTGCTATTATTGGGCGGTGAAGCAAAGTATTACCGAAATTACTTTTTATCCGCATGCTACTACTTTTGATAACGAAGCCGGTATCTCAAGTGGCACTAGTGACGCCCAAATCTCGCCGCTTGGCGAAAAACAAATTAAAGAGTTGAAAGAACACACTACCGATGTTAAATATGATGCAATTTATACATCAGAATTGTCCAGAGCAGTAGATACTGCACGAGGGTCGTTTGGAGATAGATATGAGATACGAATTGATAAACGATTAAACGAAATTGACGTAGGTGATTTTACCGGCCAACCGGTAAGCCGCACCCAAGCTTTAGTGCTGGAATATATAGATAAGCCCTGGCCTGGAGGCGAAAATTATAAAAACGTTGAAGTCAGAGTAAGTAACTTCTTAAAAGAATTAAAAAAAGGCGAAAAAGTCGCAATAATAGGGCATCAGGGCACTCAGCTAGCCCTGGAAGTTATCCTAAACGGCAAAACCTGGGAAGAAGCAATAAACCAAGATTGGCGTAAAACCGGCCAATTCCAATACGGCTGGAACTACAAAGTGCCTAAAAGTTAAGCCCGAATTTCTAACATACTAAAATATCTCATTTGCTATGATGTTCAGATAATTAGAGGAGAAAAGCTATGAACCAAGCCATAAAACCGAGCCTTTGGTTCGACCACAACGCCAAAGAAGCAGTCGACTATTACGTTTCGGTCTTCCCGAACAGCAAAATTCTCCATACGGCGTATTACCCTAAATCCAAAGAAGAAGGCTTAGCTGATTTCCAGCAAGACCTGGCCGGCGAAGTGCTGGCCCTGGAATTTGAGTTAAACGGCGTACGGTTCTCGGCCATTAATGCCGACAGCACTTTTAAATTCAATGAATCGGTATCTTTCACAGTGCCGTGCAAGGATCAAGTAGAAATTGATTTTTACTGGGAAAAACTTTCTAAGGTACCAGAATCGGAGCAATGCGGCTGGTGCAAAGACCAGTTTGGCCTCAGCTGGCAAATCGTCCCGGCCAACATGGAAGAATTACTGGCCAAACCAGATGGCTTCAAAAAGATGATGAACATGCATAAAATCGTCATCGCCGACTTTTAATTTCCCGATATAATTTATCTTATGGTCCATTACAGCGGTAAACGCCGGTTTTACATGCCCGAGTATATTGCCGAGAACATTCTCGACGTCGATTTTAACTTGCTTGAAAAACGCGGCATTAAAGCGGCCTTGATAGATTTGGACGGTACGGTCGTGGAGCGCGGACGTTACGACGTCAGCGCCGAAATCACCATAACCCTCAAAGCTCAGCCTTTAAAAATTTATATCGCCACCAACCGCCCTAAAAGCCGCGATTTGAAAGACCTTAAAGAACGGCTGCATGCCAATGGCGTGCTGCACCCCCGGGGAATTATCGGCAAACCGTTTAAAGCCTACTATAAGCAAGCCGTAGCCATGGTGGGCTTAAAGCCCGGCGAAGCCATCATGATCGGCGACCGCTACATCCAGGATATTGTCGGCGCCAACCAGGCCGGGCTGCATACCCTGGCCGTAAAAAAACTCGATAAACCGGTTAATACTTTTGATGTTTTATTATCGGCAGCCGAGCGGCGGCTGACAAGCCGGTTAAGCAAAAGATATAAGCCAGCTAAATGATGCGGCGCATCTGGGCCAGTTTGTAAGACACGATGCTAAACGGTATCGGAATCCAAAAAGTCGCCAGCCGGTAAACAACCACGGTGGCTACAGCCTGGCCGTGGTCCAACCCCGAATTAACTAGGCTGGCGGCCATGGCCACTTCCAGCGGGCCCAAGCCGCCCGGTGTGGGTATCACGCTCCTTGCAATTACCGCTGCCGCATAGGCAATCACGGTGTCGTAAACACTTAAATCTATATGAATGGCGTGGGCCGAGCCGTATAAACACGCCACATAAAAAACAGTGATCATAAACGAGCTGAAGCACGCCGATATTAACTGTTGCGGCGAGGCGCTCAGCTCTCGCAGCTGCGCCAGGCTTTTGGCGGTAAATTCCAGCACTTTTTGGCGCAGCTTGGTTATAAATATCACGGCCAGCAGCGCGCCAAAAGCCGCTGCCGCTGCCAAGATAACAATCTTACCGTTAAACGGCCCGTTATGCAGGTTGATGCTTTGGCCGCTCAGCAGCAGCAGTAACAAAAAGGGAATCGAAAACATGGCGAAACCAATAACTCCTTGGGCAAATACAATGCTTGCCGCTTCGGCGGCGTCCAGCCCGGACTTAACCAGGTAGCGCGCCGTCAGGCCGGTGCCGCCTATGCCGCCCGGGATAATCTTGGTCATAAACGAGGCCGCCAGCTGCACTAAAGTAGCGTCGCGGAATTTTAGCGGAACGTCAGTTAGGGCCACGTAAACCATGGCGGCCGCCACATAAGTTAGCAGCGAAAACAGTGCCACCAGCGCCAGCCAGCCAAACCGGATGCCGTCGACGGCGTCGAATGCCCCCTGGAATTGTTTGAATTGGGGTAAAACGAAGTAAGTAAAAATACCTAGCAGCGCTATATTAAAAATCCGGGCGATATTTAAGCGGTCGATATTGGCGTCTTTAACTTCGCCTTTAAAACCGGTCCTGGTTTTTATGGCCCCGGTCAGTTCTTTTAGCAAATCCTTATTAGCCCGCAGGCCCTGGCGGGTAGCGCCGCTAAAAACCGATTTTTGTAAATACGGCAAAACGGCAGCCAATTCTTTTTTATTAAGGACTGCCAGGGCGCTGTCCAGCGTCCTTTTTACGCCAACCATTAAAGACATCGACATCAGCAGCTCGGCATTATCCATATGTATCCGGCGCTTGCCGGGCGAAGTCTCGGCAAAGCCGAAATCAATAAGCCAGGCCTGCTGCTTAGCATCGACCATAATATTAGCCGACCGCAGGTCGCGGTGGGCCATTGGCAGTTTATGTAATTTGTTGACCTGTCTCCAGGTGTCTTCCAGGGCTTTAGCGCTGATGCGCTCGAAATCGCTCAGCGGCCGGGCATCGACTTTTTCCTGTACTAACAGCCAATAGCGGCCAGCCCGTATAAAGTCGATGACTTCCGGTACCCTGATGCCGGCTTTGCGGGCCCATAAGTTGGCTAAAGCTTCTACTTCAATATTTCGCCGGCCGTTAAAATACGGCTCTTCGGCTTGCAGGTTTTTATAGCGGAATAGCCTGTATATCTTAAACAGCCAGTCGGCGGCATGCTCCTGGCTTCCAAACAGCTTGGCAAAATACTCATTGCCGTCAGTATCTTTTATGTAAAACGGCCGTGAGCCGCGGGCGTCGAGGTTTAGGGACTTTACCGTTTCGAGGTCGTAATCGCGTTTATTTAATATCCGCCTGATGTAAGTGCCCCGCACCCGGTTGCGGGAGTTACCGAATATCAAAGATATTATGGCGGCTACCGTTACGCCCAATGCCCAGCCGCCAACTACGTCCAGCGGAAAGTGGGCGCCCAAATACATACGGCTCAAGCCGACAAACAACACAGTGATCAAAATAAACTTACGGTACTTGGGGGCTACTTGGTAGTAAAGCACGGTGGCGCAGGCGGCCGAAACGGTGGCATGGCCACTTGGGAAACCGTATCCGCTAAATTGGGTATGAAATGACGAAACACTATCCAGTAAATCCTGTGGCCGGCCGCGGTGCACCAGAACTTTTAAAATTTTAGCGGCCAGCCAGCCAAATAACCCGCCGACGGCTACCAGTATGGAACAGCGGCGGTTAACTAATATATAAGCTGCGGCGCACCAGGCAATGACGCCAACTAAACTGCCAAACTGGGTAGCCGCCAAAAACGGGTAGTGAAAAATATGCGGCAAACCGTTTACGGCATGGAATACCGGCCGCTCAAAACTGTCGAACCAGCCTTTGTTAAGCGCTTGAAGCGTAGTAATAAAAAGCAGCGGCACATAAATTATCAGTAGCAATACATAGCGGGCATCCCTGTCGGCCTGCTTAAGCGACTCTAGCGCGCCTTTAAAGTAATTAAGAACTCCGGTCATTTGGGGTATTTTGTAACTTAATTAATGTTTAAGCAAGCAAATACAATTGCTTAAAACCAATTTATCCTACTCCAAAACGGCACAATCAAATGTAACTATTTATACAAACCGCAATATTACTTGATTGAATATATACTGTAAGTAAAGGAGTTAAATCTATGACGGCAGTAAACGGTTACGACTTGGAAAAACTCAAACAATCGCACGAAGACGCCAATAACGATGCCTCAACGGCCGAACGGCAGCCTAAATTGACGGCCCATTGGGAGGGCGGCTCAAAAACGCGGGTCGAAATGGGCGATACCACTATTAGTGTCGGAGGTGAAGGCGAGATGCGGGCCATGCCAATGTTGCTGGCTTCTCTGGCTGCCTGCGAAGTGGATGTTATTGCCATGAACGCAACCTTAATGGGCTTAAATATTGAAGACCTGCGGGTCGAAGCTACCGGCCACTACAATACGCAGTCATTTTTAGGCGTGGATGAAGCCGCCGGATCAGGTTATGACAGTATTAGCTATATGATCCACCTAAAAGCTCCCCAAGCTTCGCCAGAACAAATAGAAAAGCTAAAAGAGAAATGCGAAAAAACTTCGCCGGTTGGCGATTCGCTAACTAAATCCATCCCGCTAAAATTCGATATAGTTACGCAATAGTACGATTTCTCAGCGTTTATTAAGCTAATAAGGATACATTCCCAGTTATGGAAAAACCCGCCCCATCAAAAAACCCGCTTAAAGTTTCTAATGAAAATTTACTGATTGGCTTTATTAGCTTTGTATTAGTTTTTGGCATTGCCTTTTATGCCGGCGCCCAATACCAAAAGAAGCACGCCATTAACTCGCTTAATACTGTTACAACCCAACCATTTATGACAAATGGGCTTAACGGCGGCGGAATGATGGGCCTACGGCAATTTGGCCGTGGCAGGGGGATTAACCTCGGTACGGTGTCTTCGGTTAGTACTTCGAGTATCACCGTCCAATCCCGGCGCACCGGCTCAAATGTCACATATGCGATAACCGGCAGCACTATAGTTACCAATAACGGCCAGCCGGCTAAGGCAAGCGACATTAAAAATGGCGATACGGTAGCGGTAATTACTAGCAATACTAATCTGTCGCAAGCAGCTAGCATTATTATCAATCCGGGGTACGGTGGCGGCCCGCAAACCCAAAGCACTACCAATTAACCTCTGTATTAAATAGTTTATAATTGGAAACAGACGAGGTTTGGACAATCCAAACGCCAGGAGTTTCTATGCCCAACAGCATCGAAAGCAGTATAAGATTCAAAAAGCCAAGGGCAGCGGTTACCGGTATGATGGCGTCGGTCGCATTGCTGGTTGGCTGCGGCGACTCAGGCCATAAAAAAGAATCCATCCCGCAGCCGGCTCCTACTGCCACAAGCGCTAAACCTCCCGCTGCTACAACTGAAGCCCGCGCCACCCCATATGATTTTGTAGAGTATGGAACGGATCCGGTTAGGGCGGCAAAAATCAATCGGGCCGTTCATAGTTTTGGCATGACCGTTTTGCGCGAATCCAAAACTCCCGGCAGCGCCTGGGGGCCGTTTGATACATATTGTTTCGCCGATAATGATGACAGCGATAGACAGGGCTGGACCTCACAGGGCTTTAAGCCGCGCCGGGGAGACCACTGCGTTGTTCAGCACAATCCCCAGTATGGCGGGCCAAATAACCAGGTATCGGCCGAAGTTGTAATGGGCGGTAACGGCCGATATACGTCGAGCATTGTAAGCGCCAATATAAATACCGGCGAATGTTATACCGATGTAGAATTTGAAAGTATATTTCATTTGTGGGATGCTACCGATAGCCTCCATGGCAAATCAACCTCTAGCGCTAATAGCGAGCCCCAGGCTAAAGCTATAGACCATAAAGCAATTCACTGCCTCAACCACACCAGGCCTTAGCCATGCGGCCGGCAGCTGATAGTTTATAATTGGAAGCAATTAAGGCGGAGGCAATTATGATCTTTTATGGACTATTGGGCGCGGTAGCCTGGATATGCTTGGCATTGTGGCCGGCTAATATTGCCAAGCGCAAAGGCTATAGTTTTACTCTTTTTTTGCTGCTGGGTATTTTAGTGTCGTTTATTATCGCTTTGATTGTCGCCGGCCTGCTTAAAGATAAAAACCAGTCGGCCGCCGACAAAAAAGCCGAAAAAGCCGTCGATAAAGTCCTGCACAAACAAGAAGGCATCGAAGACTAAATTTTTATTAGGCAATTAATCGAATGCGTTAAAAAGAAGTTACTTGTAGTAATTTCTTAAAATTATGCTGTACCAGCCATTAAAAATGCTTGATACTGTAAATAGTTGAATATACGGGTGGCTAAGGAGGGTTGATGCGCTTCGGTACTGGACTTCGGAATTTCCTGGATAATTTAACAGCTAACAGGGCCTTAACAAAATATCTTAGGCTGGCCATTACAATTACTATCTGCGTGCTGCTAGCCGCCGTATTTTTAATTCAAAAGAAAGATACCAATGCCGCTGGCAACATCAGCTTCGTTAAAGAAGTAGCCTCGGCAACGGCGCAATCTTACACGGCCGCCAATACTTTAGTACTTACCGTGCCGGCCGCCGGCGTCGCCCAGGGCAACACGGTTATAATTTTTGCTGGCAACAACTATTCCGGAGTGTCGGCAGCATCGGTTGCCGACTCCAAAGGCAATATTTATACGCAGGACAGTATCAGCGCCAATTCCAGCAACGGCACTATAACAACGGTTTTATCCGGTTATATGACTAACGGCTTGGCCGCTGGCGACACTATTAGAGTTACCTATTCGGCCGCGGCCAGCATGCGCCTGGCGCTGGCCACCGAATGGAACGGTATTGCCGCCACTAACCGCGTCGACCAAAAAGCGACCGCCACGGGCAATACAGCCGCGCTGGCTACCGGCACCACTGCCGCCACCACCCAGGACACCGAATTGGTAATCGGCTCATTTGGCGATGGCTCCACCAACGAAACGTTCACGGCCGGCAGCGGCTTTACGGCTTTCCCGACCCAGCTGACATCCAACTTAGGCACGGTATATAAAAAGCAATGGCAGCAGTATAAATTGGTCAGCGCCATCGGCAACCAAACTGCCCCGGCGCTGTCCAGCGCCGCCAGCCCGTACGCCGGCACGGTCGTAACTTATAAAGCCCAGCTCAATACCGCGCCGGACATAACGCCGCCAACTGCCCCTACGAACTTCGCGGTTACCGGCAACACGGCAACTACCATTTCAACTTCCTGGACGGCCTCCACCGACGACACGGCCGTAACTGGCTATACCTTATATAACGGAACTTCGGCGGCCGGCACGTTTACCGGACTTACTGGCACGATTAGTGGCTTAACTTGCGGCACGTCATACTCGCTGGGTGTAGACGCCTACGATGCCGCCAACAACCATTCCAACCAGGCAACGTTAAGCGCCCAAACCGCGGCCTGCGACACCACCGCGCCAAGCGTCAATATTACGGCGCCGGCCGACGGTTCGGCCCTGACCGGCGTGGTTTCGGTTAACGCCTCGGCCAGCGACAATGCCGCCGTAGCCGGCGTGCAGTTCAAGCTGGACGGCGTAAACCTCCAAAACGAAGACACCACCGCGCCCTACGCTATAAACTGGGACACTTCTTCTGTAATAAACGGCAGCCATATTTTGACGGCCGTGGCCCGCGACACTTCGGGCAACACGGCCACCTCCATCCCGATTAACGTTACAACTAGCAATACATTTAATGTCAGTTCGCCAACGCCGTCGCCGGATGCTTCTACCCAGGGCGTAGCGGTCGGCAACGGTTTTATTGACGCTTCCGACCGCCAGGTAATCCGCACTGCCAATAATGTGGTTTATGTAATCGCCTCCGACGACAATGCCTGCCAGGGCGGCGGCAACGGCACTATCCATATCTGGAAGGGTAGCGGCTCGCAGCCGGGCAACCCTTACGCTCCGAATGCTTTTACCGAGCAGGATGCGTCGCACCGGCCAACTTCAACCAGCACCACCGATTGTACCTATAACGCTACGGCCATGATGCAAAGCCCGGACAGCCGGTTAGACCGGGCGGGCACCATCCATATGGCATATGTGGAAGGCTTAACCGGCACGGTTTATTACCAGACTTACTCAACCCTAACCGATACCTGGGGCGGCCGCACAGCGGTAGGCAGCGGGGCCAGCGTAACTGACGGTATCAGCTGGCCGAGGACCGGGCAGGTTGCTTTAAGTTTAGATTCTAATGACCAGCCGTTAATCGTTTACGCTACCAGCGGCAGTGCTAATTCACTGCAATTTACCAGCCACGCCGGCGGTTCCTGGACGACCCCGGCCTCCATTGCCATTGGCACCAACATCATGCATCCCTCAATGGTAACCGCCTTGGACGGCAGCTTTAACCTGGCCTGGATGAATAACTCCTTGGCTACGCATTCGGAAATAGATTACTCGAAATATACCGGCGGTAGCTGGAGCATTCCGGAACAGGTTACTTTGGGCGATTCCAATGTGCTTAATAACGGCGATAGCGACCAAGGACCTGGCTTAACGGTTGATACTTCTGGCCGGCCAATTGTAGTATTTATGGACGGTACGCCCAACGGCACCGACTATGTCAGGATGCGCTACCGCGACGCTAATGGTTTATGGACCGACAACACGCCGCCCGGCGGCAGCGGCGGCGCCAGCAACCCGAATGGCACCTGGTTCGCCCATACGCCGCAAAACTATACTTCATCCTCTAATGCTAATTTCGTTTTCCTGGGCCATGATATAAACGTCCAATTCGGCTACCAGTACCAGCTTGGCGGCTTAGGCGCCAGTTGGGGGGCTTACGCCACCCTCGACCCGCAAAGTAAAACGGCGCCGTCGTCCGGCGACACCTGCGAGCCCGGAACCGACGGTTCGGCATCAATCCGTTTTGACCCGTCGCGCGACAATAACCCCAACGTCATAGACGTGGTTTATTTTGACGAACAAGATGATTCGGACTGCGCCCACCACCACGCCCGGGTTATGTATAAAGCCGTCGCCATAGGCGCGCCGGCGCCGGATACTACCGCGCCGAACGTATCGGTTACCAACCCAGCGGCCGGTTCGCTGCAGCACGGCAATCTGACTTTTTCGGCCGTGGCCAACGATAATATCGGTGTTGCCAGTGTCCAGTTCCAAGTTGATGGCGTAAATGCCGGCCCGGCGCTGGTAAGTGCGCCATATAACTTCAGCTGGAATTCCCTGGCCCTGGGCGACGGCCAGCATACTGTCACGGCCATCGCCAAAGACGGGGCCGGCAACACGGCCACATCCACGGCGGTGACATTTACCACCGACAACACTAACCCGGGAGTTTCAATTACTGCTCCGTCTGACGGCTCAACCGCTTCGGGCGTTACTGCTATTTCGGCCGATACCAGCGACACCAACGGTATTGCCGGCGTGCAGTTCAAGATCGACGGCGCCAACTTGGGAGCTGAAATTACCGCCTCGCCGTATACCTACAATTGGGATACGGCAACTGCAAGCAATGGCACTCATACCATTACTGCCGTGGCCCGCGACGCCATTGGCAACACATCCAGTTCTTCGGTTTCAGTAACTGTATCCAATGCCCCCAAACCGGACACCACACCGCCAACAGTTACCATAACCAGCCCGGCCGCCAATGCTACTGTTAGCGGTACCAATGTGCAGTTAATTGCGTCGGCCACCGACAACGTGTCCGTCGATACGGTTTATTTCCAGGTTGACGGCGTGAGTTATGGGGCGGTTTGTACGGCTACTCCGTATCAAATTAGCTGGGACAGCACAGCCTATTCCAACGGCCCGCATACCATCTCGGCCGTCGCCACCGACACTTCCGGCAATACGGCAAATACTTCGATAATCGTGAATGTGCTTAATGATTTAAGCCCGCCAACAGTCAACTTAACTGCACCGGCCAACAACGCCACAGTATCCGGCTCGATAAATGTTTCGGCCAATGCCAGCGACGATGTGGCCATAGCCAATGTCCAGTTTAAACTTGACGGGGCAAATCTCAGTACGGCAGATACTACCGCGCCGTACCAGGTAAACTGGGCAACTACTTCGGCCACTAACGGAACCCACAGCTTAACTGCCGTCGCCACCGACTCTTCGGGCAAGCAAACTACTTCGGCGACGATTACAGTTACGGTAAACAATGGTTCGCAAGTGTTGATCGGAAGCCAAACGGTCCAAACCCATGCCGATAGCGATACCGGCGGGCAGGCCGAAACATTCCAAACAACTGCCGCTGCCAGCGGAACAATCAGCAAAATGAGCTATTATATAGCCAGCGGCTCAACCGCCACTAACCTGAGTGTTGGGATTTATTCCGACAATAACGGCAAGCCGGGCAGTTTAATGGCCAGCGGTTCGATAAGCGCGCCGGTTGCCAACAGCTGGAACACCATTACGGTAACACCGGCGCCTTTGGCCGCCGGCACTAAATACTGGATGGCGGTGTTGGGCACCGGAGGTACGGTTAAATTCCGCGACAGTACCGGCAGCACGTATAAGGCCTACACTAGCAGCCAAACAAATCTTACATCGCTGCCAGCAACCTACACGACCACCGGTACCGGCTATAACGATGGCAACCTGTCAGCCTATGGTTCTTCTTAGATATCGAAATTAATTCACCGCTTTAGCTTGTTATACTGGGCTTATGCAAAAGACAGCTACCCAAGTTTTTATATATGCCTCAATTACTTTTGGGATTATCGGCATTATGATTGTTTTAACGGCGCCCGAAAATGACAGTACGAGGACTAGTTTCGATATATTCTTGATGCGGCTGTTGATGGCCACGGTCTTTATTATCCTGCCGTCGTTCGCCCTAAGTGTGGCCGGCAAATACCTCAACGGCAAAAAATAACATAAGCAAGTTAATTAAATGTCGGCTATTACTAAAATTGAAGCTATAGATCTCGCCGGGAACTTTATAAAGCAAAAACTATGCGAAGAGCTTTGGTACAAGAACATTAATAGCCATGTATCAGCGATACTTCTTTATGGTTCGGTAGCAAAGGGTACCAATAAACCAAACTCTGATATAGACATATTGATAATATTGCCGTTAAAAATTGAAGAAAAATTTACAAAAGGCGAATACTTTTATGATTTAGAAGGGCAACATATCAATATTGTATTGCGCTCAATTGAACGGCTTCGAAAACTAGCTAACGAAAATAATGACCAATTTCAAAAAGAGGTATTTAGAAATTCAGAAATCCTGTATGAAAGGGATGACGAAGTTCGAAAATTATTAAAAAATTGGTCTAGCTAATTCGTGCGCTATTTAGCGAAAACGGCTTTGCCGTTTTTGACGCGGTGGATGCAGCCGATCCAGCAGCAGGGGCGGCGCATGCCTTGGATTAATTCGTCGCGGACCCGATCGACGCGGTTCTTGCGGGTGTCCAGCCGCTTGGCTTCTACGACCCAGCAAATCCATTCGTTACGCGCCAATGGTGTAATGTCGGCCCAAAGCATGCTGGCTTCTTCGCTGGCTTCTAAAACTTTGCGCAAATCGGCCGGCATTTTGTGGACTACGCCGTCGGCTAATTTAGTAGTACTCATAAAAATATTCTATCAAATAAAAATATGTATAACTCTTTAAGTGAATTACTATAATGCTATGAACAAATCGCTTAAGCTGGCGATATCGATTGTAGTTGGTGCATTCTGCGGTTTATTTATTATGGTTTACCTGTCTTGGTCGTCCAGCAGCTTTAGCGACCAAAGAACAGAAGGCAATCCCAACGGGACGGCATTGGTAATCGGCCTGATCGCCTGGGTGTTTATAACTTTCGTTTTGTACATGTTAATCAACTTAATCTCTAACAAAAGAAACTCCAACAATTTTGCGCCGGCAATTAATACCTCTCAAGCTGTCCAGCCACGCATGGCAAACAATTTAGGCTCCGGCGACGCCGCGAACTTACCGTTGGTAATTTCCTATATATTAGCCTTTATCCTGACAATCCAATTTTTAAAAATATATTTTGCCTACTTTCAAAAACACATAGTTTTTACCGACTCGGCATATGTTATAGTTCAGCTTTTTGCAACGGCATTCTACATTCTGCCAATTGTGATTCTAGTGGGTGGAATCTTATTTTTGATTAGAACCATTAAAAAATACCAGAATAAAACTAATCCCTGGCTGCTTGTGGCTGGCATGGTAGGTTTAGTCTTTATTTCGGGCGTCATCCTTAGAATGCATAAGCCCGTGAATTTAGCGGCAAATAACCCTGCGCAACAGTCGGCTCAGCAAAACGTAACGATAGATTTCACTAGCGTTACACCGAAAAATAGCGATACACTAAATTTTAAATTAAGCTCATCAAGAATAATCACAAATGGTGCAGGGAAAAATGTTCTTTATTCCATTTATGACTACCAAGACAAATCGGGTCTTAAAATCGCCCAGGTTTTTATTACAGAAACTAAATATTCGGAGCTATATAATCCGCCTTTAAGCTGCGACCTGTTATTTGTTGAGTCAAAACAGGATTGCACACTAGTTTCTAAAAATAACTCCGGCCAAGGAATTTATAGTTTCAAGAGAAGAGCTTCCACCGGCAAGACTTTCGTAACCAAATATGGCGACGCGGTTTTATATATGAATTACATCACGCAATCTAACACTTTGGCCGACAAAGAGGTACTGCCTTTACTGCAGGAGTTAAACCCCTGAATTCAATTCTAAAACACATACAATTGTATACTTAAGCCATGAGCGAATGGGAACGCGCCGGTCGCAAGAACAAATCTTATAATTTATTGCCGTACGATCCGGCATGGGCGGAAGAGTTTGACAAGCTAAAGCAACAAATTGCCCCGCTTTACGGCGATAACTTAATTGATTTTCACCACGTAGGCAGCACGTCGATACCGGGCATGCTGGCGAAGGCCCAAATTGATGTGTGCGCCGTCGTAAGAGACCTGGGAAAAGTAAAAGATTTGAGGCCTGAATTCGAAGCTTTGGGCTACGCCGCCAAAGGCGATTACGTTGGCCAAAACGAAGAATATTTTACTTACGATGAAAACGGCGAACGCAAATATAACATCCATACATTACAAACCGGCAATCCGGCTATCGTGGGCTACTTGAGCTTTAGGGATTATTTGCGATCACATCCGGAAGCAATGCAAGAATATATTAAGGTAAAGGAAGACCTGCGCAAACAATATGGCGAAAATGATTATAACTCCTACGATTGGCAAAAAGGCGGCAAAATTGCCAACTTAAAGAAGGTGGCTTTGGAATGGTACGGTCATAAATAAGCCCGGCTTGAGCGTTATCTTTGCCAGGCTGCTACTGCTATACTTAGGGGATTCTAAGGAGGTGTTGAGGCATGGATCCTGACCAGCAATATTACGAAAACGGCAAGGGTGGATCTAACAAAAAGTGGTGGCTAATTATTTTGATTGCCATTTTATTGGTGGGAGGCCTGGCGGCAGTTTATGTGGCCCATAAAAACAAAAAAGACAAAGAAGCGGCCAGTACCAGCACCCCAAGTTCCCAATCTACAGCCAGCACCACACCGGCATTCGAGCCGGCCGTAAACTCAAACCAGCCTTACGCTGCTACTATTACGACCACCGTAAACGGCACTCCCTCAAAAACTACGATGATATCCGACGGGCAGGGCAACTACAGTTACGCTTACTCGGTTAAGGGCCAAAATGTAACCGCCATTTATACGCCAACTGCTTATTATGTTTGCAATACGGCGACGACCTGCGTTAAATATCCGGCGAGTAAATCTTCGGCATCCGGCTTTGACCCCACGACCTTTCAATACGACACTACCAAACTGGAGAACTATAAAAAGTCAGCAAACTATAAGGGCCAGCAAGCCTGCCCGGTTGGCGGCGGCACTTGTGATGTTTGGGAAATTACCAGCACCAGCGGCGGCGCTACTACCAAGCTGTTTGTTAACACCCAAACAAAAAAGATCGCCCGGGCTACTTATGCAGTTGGTTCTACCCAGTACAACACCGATTACGAATATAAGAACGTACACATAACCGTACCGACCAACGCCACCACCGTACCTACTCCTTAACCCGCCTTTGCGTAAAACTTGATTGTTGTAATGTGACAACTACCCGCCATAATTACCAGGTTAAAACCTAATAAAACCAAAATAACTAATGTTTAATCCTTATGCTTGTGGCATAATTTTAATATGCCACCGGATTACCGGCCGCCCAACCAACCGCGGCCGACTATGAATGATATCAACCCTGGCCGGCCGCCAATGCCGCCGCCCGGCGGCTCCGGGCCACCGCCCAGCCAGCCGCCGGATAGCCATGGCCCGATTGCCGGGCCAGCCGCGCCGCGCCATTCCGCCGGGCACCACCACGACCACATCCCACCCGGCTACGACACCCCGCGCCCCAAAAAATCACGTAAAAAGTGGTGGATTTTATTAATTATATTATTGCTGCTGCTTGCCGCCGGCGGTTCATACTATTACGTTAAAGTTTATAAAAAGAAACCGGCGCCAGTTACAAAAACCAATACGGCTTTAATTACCCAAACCCAATCCGCGCCGCAAATACCAGTGGCCGAAAATATAATTTATGCCTCTCGGGCTAAAGAGACCGATCCGTTCGTAATTTATTCGCGGCCGGCCAAAGGCGGCGACCGCACTACGCTACTGACATTAACCAACAAGAACGCCAGCGGCAGCTATGGCAGCATTGCCCAAACCAAATCCCGCGGCCAAAACATTGTATTTTCGGATACCGACAGCATTTATTCGAGCACCAACGGCGGTAAAACTTTTAAGCAGGTTTTTAAAGCGCCGGCACCGGCATCGGCTAATACCTTGGTATCGGTTAACAGTTTAACGTACAGCGTTGACGGCAAGAGTATCGTATTCACTATAATTACTACCGGCTCCAACAAAGCGGTTACCAGCTTAAAAACCATGGATTTGAACGGCCAAAATGTCAGTGACATTAAAATTACCAATGCAGATAACAAAACAATCTATATATACAGCTTTGACAGCCAAAAGAAACAAATGGTTTACGCCACCGGCTGTTACGCCTGCGACGGCGGACCCGACCTGCCCCAGGTGGCCGACCTCAGCGCCGGCACGGCCAAACCCCTGGTTACGGCCGATAAAACCAAAATATTTACTAACGGCCAGGTAAGTTCAGACGGCCAAAACTATGATTACATCGCCGGTAACAACGATGATGCCGTAGCCACCGCGATAGACGGCCCGGCGCTGGGCTGGCAGGGCGCGCCGCCGTACAACGTTGTAGAAGTAAATGTTAACTCAGGTAAGGCCACCCCATTGGCTACAATTGGCACGCTTCACGAAAAAGGCGCCGACGGAAAGCTGAAATCCTACACGGTTCATGCAGGTTACACTAACGATTTAACGCCGTTTTACGTGGCCGACAACAAACTGTTCATGGCAGGCAATAATAGTACCGGCGCCGCGTTCGCGGCTAACAGCAATATTGACGGCCTGCCCGAATTTCTAACGGCAAACGAATACGTGATTGATGTGCTAAACCCCAGTACAACTACCACGCCTTTTACTGCCTACTATTATGATGTTGCTTCCAAAAAGAGCACCGCGGTTTTACAAGCCGATACCAATACTGTAATTATTGGCGTTACCAGCAAATAATATCGCATATGCTTGCTTAAGTTGCGGGACTGCTTGATACTTAACTATATGGTTAAGTATCGCACTCTGGATGGCACCTTCGGCGCATTAGCCGACCCAACCCGCCGGGGCATTATTGAACAGTTGGCCAAAGGCGAAGCGCCCATCAGCGAACTGGCTGCCCCTTACGGCATATCACTGCCGGCTGTTTCCAAGCACGTTAGTGTGCTGGAAGAAGCCGGATTGGTATTCCGCGAGCGCCGCGGCCGGACCCGCTATTTAAGCCTGGCTACCGGCGCCCTAAAAGAAGTAGACGTCTGGCTGCGTAACTTTAACCAAATAAAAATTAATTAAGGAGAAACAACATGGCAAAGTTCGTATTTATTTATCACGGCGGCATGGCCGGGGCAACCAAAGAAGAGCAAGATAAAAATATGGCTGAGTGGGGCGCCTGGTTCGAAAAATTGGGAGCTAGCTTAGTTGACGGCGGCAATCCGTTTGGCCCGTCAAAAGTAGTAATGTCCAGTGGTGTTAGCGACGCCCCCGGCAACCACGCCGCCAGCGGCTACAGCATCGTTAATGCCGACAGCCACGACGCGGCCGTCGAAATGGCCAAAGGCTGCCCGATACTCAGCCAGTCTGAAGCTGGCGTTGAAGTTTGCGAAGCAATGCCAATGTAATTATTGGTAATCAATATAAAAAATACCCTGCAATCTGGCAGGGTATTTTTTATTTTTAGTTATTTATTCTCTAAGTTCAGCGCCGTGTACGGTTAGCGCGTAGATAATTAACACGTCAACTAACATCATGCTCAACGACCAAAACGGGTAAGCGTCGATAAAACCGGCGTTGGCTATAAAGCTCAGTGCAGCTAGTAAAACGGCTACGATCCGGGCCCACATGGCGCCGCGCATCAACTCTAGTGCCGCCAGGAAAATTACGATGCCAAGTATCAGGTTAATCCAACCCCAGGTTTTAAAATTAAAAACCAAAAGGTGGTTTGAGGTAACCACGAAGAAATTATCCTTAAAAATTGCCGCCAGCCCGGCGATGCCCTGGAAAACCCCCAGGATCATCATCATAAAGCTGGCAAAGTAAGCCCAGCCAACCCAACCTGTGGGTGTAGAATTAGTTGCCATATTACGCCTCCTTTTTAACCCCACCCGCTAATGTTATAAGCTCATTGTCAACCGTAACGGATAACTTGTCAATAAGGGCTAAACGGACATGGCTTTTTCGAGGTTGATGGCGATTACCGCCAAGTTGGTTAAGTCGCCGTCATAAACCAGGTAATTGGGTTGCCAGTCCGGCTCGAATTTGTTTTTGAATTGCTCCAGGCCGCGGGCCGAAAACCAGCCGGCGCTGATAGTTTTAGCAATGGTCAACAGCGGGCCGCTTGCCTTGGCGAATGGCACAAAGCCTAGGTCAAAATACTCATACTCAGTTTGGGCGTGTTCGATAGTTTTAAATAACAAGAAAGCCATGGCGTCGGTTTGCGGTTCGTAGCGCAGCATGTCGATCGTCATGGTGCCCAGCTTTTTAAATTGCGGCAGCTGGTTGCAAAAAGCTACTACTGTGCCTTGGTCGTCTACCAAGTAATGGACGGTACATTGGTTTATATATTGTTTATCGAAATAGCCAAGGGCAAAGCCGCGCTCTTCGTGGCCGCCCAAACCCAGCCAGGTATCTGAAACTTTTTTAAATTGTTCGAGCAATTTTGCCGGGTGCGGCGCTGCCGAAACCTGGTACTGTACGCCGGTTTTATTAGTTTTGTTGAGCCGCCAGCGCCACCACTTGTTGCGGGCCGTTTCTTCTAGGAAATTTTTAATGTCAATTACCGCGCTGGAGCCGATCTGCAAACTGTTTAAGCCGGCAGCTTCATAACTGCTTAAACTCTTCTCGTATACCGGTAAAAAGCAGCAATTTAGCCGCCGCCGCCGGCACCATACTACGAATTCTTCCAGCAGCGGGCCGCGTTGCGGGCCGATGGGATCGGCTAAGGCGAAAACGGTCGGGCCGATTATTTTATAGGCCACAAAACCGCTGCCGGATTTATTCCAATAATATCGTTTATCGGCCGGCCAGGTTTTAAAGAAATCTTCGGTCGAGTTACTGTATTTGGCTAAACTTTCAGACGGTTTGTTGGCAGAGGCCGGGCCGGAAGCCGGCATTTTATAGGGACGGAATAAAACCCACAGTACGGCCATCATGCTGGCGATAATAAATACCGTAATGCTGTTAGCCAGCAAGATTGATTCGATGTGCCGGTGCATAACCGGCTGGTTATGGAATGTGTAATCTGTTAAATGGCTGAAGGCCCGGGCGGTAATTAACGAAACCCGGTTATCGCGGTCTAAAATTAGCAGAGATATAAATGCTGTAAACAGTAATCCGCCGACCAAGTAATACAAATCGCGGAAACGCAAGCTCCAGGTCATCGGAATTGTGCCGCGGTCGAAATCGTCGCGCAGTACAAACAAAACTACAAAAGTTAACAAGTAAAACATCAGCAGCCCAAGGTGCGGCGTTATTAATGAGTATTTGATTGTTTCCAGCCCGCAAAGCAGTAGGAATATCTGGCGGGCCCGGGCTTCGCCGCGGGCTAAGTGGCGGGCCAAATAAAGCATTACAATGCCTACCAATATTCCGTGCTGGGCCAGCCAGGCCGTGTCGCCGCTAAAATAAATGCCGCGCACCCGGCCCAGTAAATTCAGGTGGGCCAGGCTGATTAAAATCGCCAAAAAGCCGTTAAAGAACGCCCAGGCGGCCATGGTGTTTTTAGCTAGTTTTTGCTCGGTATCGTTAGTGGCAAAACTTTTTTCGGCCAGTTTATCGCGGCAAAACCAGGCCAGCCAAACAATTAAAGTCGCCTGGTAAAGGTATTGCGACGCCGTATTAAAACTTTGCTTGTCGGCTAATTGCGAGATAAACAAGGCGCCGTATAAAACCTGTAAAACGGCAAAAACGATTGAAACGACTTTTTTGCGGTTCCAACTGTCGTAGGCCGCTAAAACGAAAAACGTTAACGAGGTAAAAACCGTTTCTATGGCGTGCAGCAAATACCAAACCGAAAAATACTCCTGGCAGGTATCGCCGGTCATCCGGCATGTAGTATGAAACAGCGGATCGGCCATTAAGCCGATGCTAATTGCCAGCAGCATCCAGCCCGGCACCCGGAAACCGCGGGCCAGGAATTTAATAGCCATATATAAAAGCAGGGCGCCGGCAATAAAATCACCGCCGCGGAACAGCCAGGCAAAAGCTTGCCCCGGCGCTTCATACTGGCTGATAAGCGAAGTACGGTACGACAACAGGCTATTTAAATGGGGCGCCAAAAACCAGGTAGTGCCAAGCAGCAGAAATAAAATCTGCCATAACACGATCATCCGGCGACTGATTACGCTTGAAAGCACATATAAATTTTATCCGATGTAGCCAAAACCCGATATACTTAATGCTTAAAGGAGCATATGCGTGATAGCCAGGGTTTTTTACAGTAACGCCAAATCACCGGCTTTAAAAGAGATTACCAAGCCGCGCGAAGGCAGCTGGGTGCATATCGAAGCGCCTAACTCTTCCGACCTTAAGCAATTAAGCGAGGAGTATGGGCTGGACCGCGATTTACTGCGCGACGGCGTTGACGTTAATGAGTCGCCGCGCGTCGAACGCCAGGAGTCTATCACATATATATTCACCCGGTTTACGTTGGACGAAAGCGAAAAATCGACTACGGCACCTATATTGATCATCGATACGCCCAAGCGTTTAATTACTATCAGCCGCAAGCCTTTCCACGAATTGGAAACTTTTATAGCCGAAAACAAAATCTATACCAGCAAGCGCACCCAGTTGGTTTTGCAAATTCTTAGCTTTATAAACGTTGGTTACAAACGCCGTATAAACCAGGCCAGCCGCCGGGTGGCCGAGCTGCGCGCCCAATTTAGCCGGGCCCATATCGAAAACGAAAACTTCGCGCTATTCGTGGATATCGAAGAAGACCTTACCGATTTGTTATTTGTATTGGAGCCGATGGGCGGCGTACTTACAACCTTGTTAAATGGCCGCTTTATGAAGCTATACGTAGATGACCGCGATTTAATCGAAGACCTGCAACTGGGCGTAGCCGAACTGATCCAGCTGGCCGATTCGCGGCTGCGCACCACCCGTAATATCCGCGAAGCCTATACAGCAATTGTCACTAACAACTTAAATAAAATATTCAAGCTTCTAACCAGCATCGCGATTTTTATTAGTTTAATAAACGTGATTACCGGTTTTTACGGTATGAATGTTCAGCTGCCGCTGATGCATAATATAAATGCCGTCTGGTTTATATTAAGCATTATGGGCCTGGCCATAACGATTTCGTATTTAATTTTTAGACGGCAAAGGTGGCTTTAAGTGGACGTATTACAAGCAATATTTTTAGGTATCGTCGAGGGTTTGACCGAGTTCCTGCCCATTAGCAGTACCGGCCATTTGATTTTGGCCGAGCATTTTATGAAGTTCGAAGACGCCGCCAAGTTGTTTACTGTTGTGGTGCAGCTGGGGGCGACCTGTGCGGCCATTTGGTATTTCCGCAACGACATTACGGATAAAATCAGCAAGTTCTTTAAGGGCGATAAAGTTGCCCGGCATTTTATTAAAGTTTTAATAGTGGCTATTATCCCGGCCGGCTTGCTGGGTTTGGCCCTGGATAAAAGTTTTGAAAAATACGCCACGGCCGGCGTGGTTGCGGTGGCAATGATTGTCGGCGGTGTAATTTTATGGCTGGCCGACAGGCGTCCGCAGGCCGAAACCGACCATAATAAATTGGAGCTCGAGAAGGTATCTGTTAAGCAGGCATTGATAGTCGGCCTGGCCCAGTGCGTAGCCTTAATTCCTGGTACGTCACGATCCGGCGCCACGATTGTCGGCGGTTTGTTTGGCGGGCTTAACCGATTAACAGCCACGACGTTTTCGTTTTACGCCGGCATCCCGATATTGCTGGCCGCCAGCGCATACAAGTTAGTTAAGGACGCCGACCAGTTGAGTTCAATCACCGGAGGGTCTACCGGTTTACTGTTAGGCACCATCGCTTCGTTTATATCAGGGCTATTTGCCGTTAGCTGGCTACTGCGCTACGTATCGACGCATAACTTAAGAATCTTCGCCTACTACCGAATCATCGTTGGAATAATTGTATTATTAGTCGTTAGGTAACTAGTTAAGTAGCTCGCTTTTGTTGCTGGATCATAATTGGCATGATCGCGCCTTTTAGAGCAGTTTGCGCGATGCGCCGAACAATATTGTCTCCATCTGATACTAACTCGGTGTATTCTACGTCCCTACCCGTTAATTCGTTTAGCATCTTGGCCAGCTCGGTGTTAATGGAGTTAACTTGCGGTAAGCTGTCTTTCTTATTTTTGCTATTAGGCATTAGTTCGCCAACGGCCCAATCGGCAATCCTTGATTTTCCTTGTTTAACTATTACTACTGGGAGTACCGCATCAACTTGCCGCATTAGGCCGAATGAGCCTGGACGTACCTCGGGTTGTACATATGTATCATCGTCAGCTCTCAGTTTCGTTTGGCTGCCGTGCAGCGCCGCAGCCAAAAGCACACCATGGCCTGGGGTAGCCGTTTTAAAATCGCGCATGGCATTAATATTTAAATAATTGCTTATTTCTTCAGGTATATTGAACCGGTCAGCGCTGGGCGTATCCGGCGATACCCATACGATGTTAGTAGCGTGCGACAGTTTGCTTGCAATTGCTTTAGGTTCCCGGCGGGCCAACAAATATCGTGGAATGTTGCTGCGCATAACGCCGGTATAAGCCATAGCTTTATTCATAAATGTCCAACTGTAAACGTCTAAAGGATAAGCTGGCAAACCAGGGTGCTTGCTTAATGCCAAATTCAACGCGCCACCGGCTAGTATCGTATCTTTATATTCGCAGTGCATAGTAAACACGCCAACGGATTTTTTAGCTTTAAGCAACTCATGTACTTCTTCGGCGTACGGATTAAACGCTTCGGCGAATTGGCCGCCGCGCCAATATGCTGTTAAAGCGGTATAGCCCAGGGAATGCCCTAAAGTAAATTGCTGGATTTCCCGGAATACTTCTGGCGTAATAGCTTCGTACGGGCGGGCCCGGGAAATAAATTCCTCAACTCTCTGGCCAGGATATTTGCCGGGTTCATAAGGCAAAGCTTTAAAACTCTTGCCATTAGCGCCGAATTCCTTGCTCCAAGGCATGTACAATTCATTAACTTGCTGCTGGAGCGGGTGCTCGGCTGTTGATACCTCGGCATTTGACATAACCAATATTTTGTCATGGCTTGTGCTATCATGAAAGCACTTTAATAAACCAAACTGGAAGTTAGTGAAATTCTAACGCTGTGCCGCAACGGTTAAAGTCCGAAACAGTTGTAAAGTCTCTCGAGCAAGAGCCGCCAGTTATTGTTGCCCTTGCTTAAAAGCAGGGGTATTTTTTTGGAAACGGTAACTGAAAACCTTAATTTAAAACGCCAGGCCGATTCGGCGCGGACTTTGCGTGAATTGCACGAAGGTTTGAGCGACAGCCGGGCCCGGGAATATGTTTTTCGCCAGGAAAGCCTGTACCTCAGTGAAATGATGGACGGCCAGGTGCGGACCGATTTGGATTTTTGGCTGGCCGGCGACCAAATGGTTTGCCACGACGAACAAGGCTTGCCGGTAGATTGGCTGGAATTACATAGCAACGGTGTAGCATATGCCCGCGAACGCGCCGCCCAAAACCCTAATTTAAGTGCATATATAAGAGTAGCCGAAGCAGAATATGAGGAATCATTGCTCCAAAGACGTATTTTAGAGCAAGGCATAGAAGCAACTTTAGTAACGTTTTCTCTGTGCGGTTCTGATTTGTTCAGCGACGACGATTTAAAACTTTTAGGCCGGAACCCAAAACTGCGGCGCGGTTTTTTGCGGGTCAGCGTATTCGACGGCCAAGGCGGACTGCGGCTTTTTTCGCGCAGCATCGACGGCCTCAGCGCCGCTGACGTAGCACAGACTTACCAATCGGAATTTAATATCGCACTGGCGCAAGACGCCTCGACCATCGACATTTTAAACAGTCCGGTAGTCCTTGGCATTGCCGATTACCAGTTGGCCGACCGCCTGGCACCAAAGCAGGGGCCTGACAGCTACCGGTTCGTTCTCAGCCACCCGGAATTATTGGAATCGCTGATGAGCGGTTTAGACTCTATAGCACTGTACCAGCCGCCTGAAAATTGGCCGGGGCTCAGTGAACAGCTGCGCCGCGATATAGTTTCGAGTTACAAGCGGAAACTCGACGGCACCTGGCAGGACTTGGAAAGTCTGGCCGAATCGATCGCGGCCGCCGGCGTTATGGAAGCCGGCACCGAATTCTTTGGCTGCGATACAGTACTGGGCGGCCAAAGAATCTCAGATAAATTAGGTTACTTCACCAAACAAGACATGCTTAAATGCGTCACTTGCCCCAACTGCAATAACATAGTCGACCTTCCAGAAAATTTATACGACAAAGGAATATTACACTGCGTCGATTGCAAACATACAGTTAACCGCCAAACCGGCAAAAATGTTATGGTACCTTCCACTAAAAAAGTTTTAACGAAGCAACCGGAAAACTTGGCCCAATATGTGCACCGCCTCGGAACTGAGATTAAGTATAAGCAGTCCCGCGATTCATTTATTAATAAGCGTGCTGCAAATGTAAATAGGCAAACCAAAGGCTAAATGCTAACGAAACCTGGGCCGAAAACTTACCCTTTACCCTAGCGGAGCCGGTTTAGTGCCTGCCGGAGATGCTAGACTCGTCGTGCAGCTCAGGGCAGGCACTATCCGCGCGTGAGCGGTTTGAGGACCGGGTTTTGTTAGCATTATTTAGAATTGGTTTCGCCGACTACATGATGCAGCACAGCGTGCCCGAGCTTTTGGTTGTGCGGGTCGTCCTCATCATTGAGAGCATAATTGTCTTCCAGATACTGCAAATGTTTTTCGCGGAACTTTTTAAACTCACTTTTCCTAAGCCCGCTGCGTTTTATGAATGCGCTGATTTTTTCGCTGCCGATGTAGTGCGGCATCATAACGTAGCTGGCGCCTTGCTTATACAGCTTGCTAGCGTTTTCGGCATTATCGGCATGGCAGATTATTACGGCCCGCTTATTAATGTTGCTTATATAATTAACTACAAAATTAGTAGTTTCGTAGTCGGTCATAACGGACACGATTAATTTGGCTTTTTCCAGGCGGGCTTCTTGCAGCAGCTCGATGTCGGTAGCGTCGCCGTACAAATACCGCACTTTTTGCTTTTCTAAAATATCAATCATATCCGGGTCGTAATCGATAACCACAAAACTTTTTTTAAGCTGCTGGAACAGCCGTAAAAATTCGTGGCCGCCTTTTTGGTAGCCAAATAGCACCATTTCGTAATTGGCGGTACTTTCCTGCTCATAGCGGGTTTTACGCCGCTCGAACAAGCTAAGGCGCTTTTCCAGCACCGAGTATATATTGTCGGCATAAGTAATAAAGTAGGCCGAAATGGCGATCGATACCAAAGCGATTACGGTCATAGCCGTAAGCATTTCCGGGCCGATAATATTGCGGCGCACAGCCAACACTACCAGCACCAGCGAGAATTCGCTGACTTGCGACAGCGACATCGAAACTTTAAAACTGGTCCGTTTGGTGTAGCCCAGCAGGCCCAGTGTAATCATCGAAATAAGCGGCTTGATAAATATGCTGATAATCACGCCAAATATAATTAGCGGCATGATGCCGCCAATCGAACTAAACTGCAATCCGCTGCCCAGCGTAATAAAAAACACTATCAAGAAAAAGTCGCGCAGCGGCCGCAGCCGGGCGCTGATTTCCTGGGCGTAAGCCAGCGGCGCCAAACAAATACCGGCAAACAGGGCGCCGACTTCCAGCGAAAAGCCAATCGATTCAAAAATCGCAGCCGC
Source organism: uncultured Candidatus Saccharibacteria bacterium (assembly GCA_964460855.1). GTDB lineage: Bacteria > Patescibacteriota > Saccharimonadia > Saccharimonadales > UBA10212 > CAYWQH01. Next base: position 166,298 of record CAYWQH010000001.1, on the reverse strand, counting down.
CCCAAAGCCCCAGCCTATGGCGAATAAAAACAAAAACTCCTGGCTGCCGGCGATAAACTTTTGGGCCCGGGGTAAAATCCAGGCGGTAATAAAGTACATCGGTATCACCACCAGCAGGCCTTTGGCGGCCAGGTATAAAAACGGCCCCAAGGTAATGCTTTGGTCGCTGGCTTTGGAGGCTACCAGCAGTAGGGCCACCGTCGCGAACACGTCTTGCAGCAAAGTTATGCCAACCGTAATTTTGCCGTATAGCCTTTGCAGCTCTTTTTTATCACTCAACAACTTTAAGATGATAATCGTGCTGGTGAATGCTACGCCGGCGCCGTAAATAATCGATTCGGTTTTACTGTAATGGAAAAAGCGGGCGGTAACATAGGCGAAAACTATCGTTAAAAACATTTGTACCGAAGCAGTAATGGCTACCACCTTGCCGACCTCGCGTACTACCTGCGGGTTCAAGCCCAGGCCGATGATAAACAGCAGCAGGGCGATACCGATGTTACTGAATGCTTCGAATGTTTGGGGCTGCTGCACCAGCTTAAGCACTACCGGCCCCACCAAAATGCCGGTAATAATATAGCCGATAATCAGCGGCTGCCGAATCAGGCGCATGGTAAAAGCCACGCCGGTGGCGATGCCAATAACCACGCTTAACTCAACGAACAGGCTGTGCATACTTACCGCTTATTGTACCCCGAAGTGCTTATGCTAAAAAGATAGAGGCGATTGCCGCTACGCCGGCTACAGCCATAATGCCCGTTAACAGCCAGCCAAAGAATGTGGTACTGCGCTTGTTTGCCCAATGGCCCATGGTTTTATGGCGCGAGCTGATAATAACAATTAGGGCTAAAACAACCGGCGCTACCAGGCCGTTTACGACAGCGGCGTAAATAAGCGCCCGGATGGGGTCGATATCTAAAAAATTAATGGCCAGCCCCACCAATACGGATATAATTATCACGCCGTAAAAAGCGTTGGCCTGCTTTAAATTGCGGCTCAGTCCGCCGCGCCAGCGAAAGCTTTCGCTTACGGCATAGCTGCTGGAGCCGGCCAATACCGGTATGGCCAGCAAGCCGGTGCCGATTATGCCAACAGTAAACAGCAGCGGGGCAATATTGCCGGCAAACGGCCGCAAAGCTTCGGCCGCGTCGGAAGCAGTTTTTATATTGGTTATACCGTGCTGGTTTAAAATTGCCCCGCAGGCGGCAATAATAAAAAACATTACCACGTTGCTCAAAAGCATGCCGCTCCAAACATCGAAGCGCATGTTTTTAATTTCTTTTACGTCGGCGCCGCGGCGGTCTTCAACGTTGGGCTTACCCTCTAATATCTGTTCCTCTACTTCTTGTGAGGTTTGCCAAAAGAATAAATATGGTGAAATAGTCGTACCTAAAATCGCGCATACCATCAGCAATTCGTCTTTATTCCAGGTTATGTGGGGCTGGAAAGTTTTAGCCGCCACGTTTGACCAGTCCAAGTGGGCTAAGATGGCCGAAAATATATATGCCAGCAAAACCAGGGCCAGCCACTTAAGGTAGCGGGCGTACTTTTCGTAAGGCGTAAAAATTTGCAGCCCCAGGCTTATTACGGCGAACAGCACTACCATCATGCCAAAATTCAAGCTGCCGTTTAGCAGCTGCATGGCTTTGGCCATGGCGCCCAAGTCGGCGCCGATATTTATGGCATTGGCGGTAAAAAGCAAAATCGTACAAGTATAAAGAACCCGTTTGCTAAAGTGGGTGCGAATGTTGCTGGCAAGTCCCCGGCCGGTTACCAGGCCAATGCGGGCGCACATTTCCTGGACGATGGCCATTAACGGGAAAGTAAAGGCCGACAGCCATATTAAGTTAAAGCCAAACTGGGCGCCGGCTTGTGAATAAGTGGCAATACCTGAAGGGTCGTCGTCGGAGGCGCCGGTGGTTAATCCGGGCCCCAACATATGCCAGTATTCTTTGGTTTTAGTAAGAGTCTCCTTGCCGTGCAGCTCTTTGGCTACTTCTCCGGTTTTTTCGATGGTAGTTTCGAGGGCGCTGGCGGGGGCTTCGGCAATCTTTTCGATTAGTTTTTTTGCCATGGTTTAACCTTAACCATAATCTTATACGCATATTAGCTTATGCACAATGGCGACACGGTTTGTTTCTTGACAAGCTTTTGCTTGGCTGGCAAACTGAATGTATTGTTGCAGTTTTGGGAAGCTTAAGCCCAGAGCGCACTGCATCAACACAAAAAACATTAAAAATAAAAAGTTTGTATCGCTTTCGCAACGACGATACAAGGGAAAGGGCATTTTAGATATGCCTATAAAAGTAACCGTGGCGCCGTCGCGCCCACGCAAAATAAACGTACGCATCAAAAGAGCTTACTGGCAAAATTTCTTATTCTATTAGCAAAGAATTTTTTATCTATTGGGTGGGTGCAGCGGGTTGGCTGCTACTGGGGTTTTTGGCGTCTATGGCGTCCTGGATCATTTTTTCGAAGCTAGCTACGTCCCGCGGGTTTTCTTCTACCTTTTTGCCGTCAATCACGAATGTAGGCGTGGAATTAGCGCCCAGTTTGTTGCCCTCGTTAATATCAGCATTAATGCGGTCCAGCGCTTCGGAGCTGGCAAAATCGGTTTTAAATTTAGTTACGTTAAGCCCTAGGTCGGCCGCGTACTGGTTAAAGAAAGACTGCGGGTCGCCGGATTGGGCCCAGTCGTTTTGGGTTTCGTAAAGCTTATCGTGCATCTCCCAGAATTTGCCCTGCATATCGGCTGCTTCCGCCGCCCGGGCACCGCTTAAGGCGTTTTGGTGGATCTGTTCCAGCGGGAAATTGCGGAACTGGAAGAAAATGTCGGTCTTATATTTTTCTACTACTTGCTTAACAATCGGGTAATAAGCTCCGCAGGCTGGGCATTGGTAATCGCCGTACTCAACCAACGTAACGTTTTTTTTGCCTTCGCCCATTACATGGTTGGTCGGCTGGCTGGAGTTGCTGCTGCCGGAGGATTTATTATGGCTGGAATTCTTAAAGAAAATAATGCCGCCAAATACCAGCACTAAAACTATCAGTATAGATACGAACCGTCTGTCCATCTCGCCTCCAAATATTCTACTTAAATATCATAACAGCAGCTGGCCGCCTTTGCGAAAATAGCACTGTCGGGAGTAAGATAATAGAATGCTAAAGCTTTTGGTGGTTGCCGCGCTGGTTGCTTTGACTTGCTTATTCGCTTCACTACAAAAAACATACCAGCATATACCTTTGAAAGAGCTGAGGCGCCGGGCCCGCGGCGGCGACGCTTATGCTTCGGCGCTGTACCGGGTAGCCAATTACGGGGTGACTTTGGATTTGCTGCTTTGGCTGTTAACGGGTTTGAGCAGCGTAACGCTATTTATAGTATTGGCCCATTCGCTTAATTGGTGGTCGGCCGGTATTTTAATGCTGTTAATCATCTGGGCGGCCTTTGCCTGGATACCCACCCGGCGGGTCAGTAAAGCCGGCGCCAAAAGCGCCAAGCTGGTATCACCTGTTTTGGCCAAACTTTTGTTTTGGGTCCAGCCGCTTCTCGGCAGGTTGGGCCTGCGCTTTCACCTAAAACCGTTGTCGCGCCGACATACCGGGCTATACGAAAAAGACGACCTAATAGAACTGCTGGATAACCAGGCCAAACAAGCCGACAACCGTATTACTAAAGAAGAATTCCAAATCGCCCGCGGCGCGCTAACTTTTGCCGATAAAAAGGTTCGCGAAATCATGACTCCCAAGCGGATGGTAAAAACCGTACTGGCCGACGAGCCGGCCGGCCCCCACGTTATGGACGAGCTGCACGCCTCCGGATTTAGCAGATTTCCGGTGGTCGAACCTTTGGCCGATAACGCCGAACACTTAGTTGGCACGCTTTACCTGCGCGACATGATGGACCGCCGTGAGGGCGGGCTGATCCGCGACGTCATGAGCAAGCACGTTTACTACATAAACGAAGAGCAAAATTTGCTGCAGGCCTTCGACGCATTCATCAAAACCAAACACCATCTTTTTGTAGTAGTAAATAATTTTGAGGAAATCACCGGCGTATTGAGCATCGAAGACGTATTGGAGCAAATTTTAGGTACCGACATTGTCGACGAGTTCGACCAGTACGAAGATTTGCGGGCCGTGGCCATGCAGCGAGCTAAAGATATCCGCAAACACGCCTCGCTGGCCGAAGACCATTCCGCCGATAAAGAACCCAAGCCACAAAAAGAGCCGGCCGCCAGTAAATAAAAACCTTTTACTTTGGTACAATTGAGGGGATGGAGAGAACTTCGGTAGCGGATACCGTTAAACATATTGGCGAAAAAGTGCTGGTTAAAGGCTGGGTCCATGCCCGCCGCGACCACGGCAAACTTATATTTATCGACCTGCGCGACCGCACCGGTTTGCTGCAAGTGGTATTTTGGGGCGGCGGCAACGAAGAATTGTTCAAGCAGGCCGAGGCTTTGCGCAGCGAATTTGTAGTTGCTGTAACAGGCACCGTCCAAAAGCGCAATGATAACCAGGTTAATCCGGACTTGCCGACGGGCACCGTCGAGCTGGGCGCTGAGACTTTAGAAATTTTGAACGAATCGGAAGTACCGGCTTTTGAAATCGAAAAAGCCGATGATGTCAGCGAAGACCGGCGTATGGAATACCGCTATTTGGATATGCGAAGCGACCGCCTGCGCAATAACCTGCAAATGCGCCATAAAGTTATAAAGTTGATCCGCGATGAGTTAGACGGCCAGGGTTTCTGGGAAATCGAAACGCCGATGCTCACTAAGGGTACGCCCGAAGGCGCCCGCGAATATGTGGTGCCGGCCCGGCTGCAGCACGGCAAGTTCTTCGTGCTGCCCCAGAGCCCGCAGCAGTTTAAGCAGCTGCTAATGGTTGGCGGCGTCGAAAAATATTTCCAGATTGCCCGTTGCTTCCGCGACGAAGATACCCGCGGCGACCGCCAGGCCGAATTTACCCAACTCGATTTAGAGATGAGCTTTGTCGAGCGCGAAGACGTCATGGCCGTAAACGAAGCATTGCTTATAAAAATCGTCGAAACGCTTTACCCGCAAAAGAAGATTTTAAATAAGCCGTTCCCGCGTATGAGCTACCAAGAAGCCATGGATAAATACGGCACCGACCGGCCTGACCTGCGCCAAAACAAAGACGACGCCAACGAGTTGGCTTTCGTTTGGATTATCGACTTTCCGTTTTTCGAAAAAACCAACAAAGAAGAACACCACGGCGCAGTGGGCGAGTGGACATTCACCCACAACCCGTTCAGCGCGCCGATACCCGACCACCGCCAAATGCTGATGAATAAACAAAACGTCAGTGACATCTTAACTTCGCAGTACGATATTGTGTTAAACGGCATTGAGATAGGCGGCGGCAGCATCCGCAACCACCGGCCGGAAGCATTAAAAGCTGTTTTGGAAATCATCGGCCATAAGCCCGAAAATATCGAACGAGATTTTGGCCACATTTTGAAAGCATTAAGCTACGGCGCGCCGCCGCACGGCGGAATTGCCTGGGGCCTGGACCGGCTGATTATGGAGTTGCAAAACCAAGCCAGCATCCGCGACGTTATGGCCTTCCCCAAAACTGGCGATAGCCGCGACCTGTTGATGAACGCGCCCAACGACATATCCGAGAAACAGCTCAAAGAACTCGGCATCAAAGTAGTCGAATAATATGGAATTCAGGAGTGACCTAAACCCGGATGAACGGGAGCTTATGTCTGCGTTTGAACTGGACGATCTAGCTACTAAGCAGAAGCTTCTTGAAACCCTCGCAAATAAATATTTTGACGGGGAGTCCGCGGAGCGGATTAAAAGCGCGATGTCGTATGTGCAGCAATTGCACGCTAGTCAGGTTCGAAGCGACGGCCGAACGTTCGCGGAGCATCTTTTTTCGGTGGTATACCGGCTATTAACTCAGTTCGATAACCGGGATGCAGATATTATCATCGCCGGACTTTTGCATGATTCTATTGAAGACCAAAGTACTAAGGTTTCTGGCCGCCCTATAGAAAATAGCGAATCAAGGCGTTTAGCGGCAAGCATTTTAAACAAAGAATATGGGAAAAGAGTGGCTGGCTTGGTCCAGCTAGTTAGCAATAGCGAGCAATATCATGCAGCTTCAAACTTGGAAGACAAATTTAATTTTTATACGGACCACTTACGCGAAATTGTTAATGAGCCAGATGCGTTATTAATTAAATTGTCTGATTTTCTGAGCAATTGCCAATATTTGCTGTTAGACCAAGGCGCAAAAGGTAATTTGTATATTGCCAATAAATACATAAATGCTTTTCCGATTTTTCTGGAAAATATCACTAATTTACCTGTAAACGAAAAAACAATAAAATCGACAGAAGCTGAATTGCGGGCGTTTTACAAAATCGCCCGGCGCAGGGTTTTAGAAACAGTTAAATAAATAGGCATATAATTATGGATATGGAAGATCAAGCCAAGCAGCCGGAGACAAAACCGGAAACCGATTTGCCGGAGCCGGAAAATTCGTCCAAGAAAATTATTATTATTGGTATTGCCGTTATAGTATTTTTGTTGCTTTTAGCCGGGGCTTACGTATTATTTTTCAAAAACAGCAGCTCCAGCCAAACCAAAACTAACCAGCAGTCAAACAATTCGTCCCAGGCTAATAGCCAGAACAGCCAAGCTACCGGAACCAAACACTATGACTCAAAATTGACGGGCCTGGACTTATCTTTGGATTATCCGGACAACTGGACGCTTAACGATACGGTCAAAGATTCCAAAGATCCGACCATCAAATACATAACCATTGAATCACCTAATGTCTCGATCGATAATGCCGACGGCAAACAAACTAACGGCAAAGTAGTAGTAATGATCAGGCCCCGCGGCTCAGACATTGCCGAGTTGCGCGATAGCAATTCGTCGGTGGCCCAGGATTCGCAGCAAATCGGTTATAAAAACCCCAGCCCCACCCAGCACCAATACCCGTACATCACTTTCGTGCATTTTGGCAGTAACCGGACTTCTAAAAATCCGTTCGAAGAAGTTTTAATTACCGGCAGCAACAAATTTACCAGCGGCCAGTTAATAAGTGACGCGGATGTTAGCGGTATTGACCCGCTGGTTAGCGCGTCATTTTTCGTATGCGCTAATGAGGAATGCGCGGCTGCGGGCAACAATAAGCTGAGTATCGCAGACAGCACCTGGCAAAACGACCCAACAATGCAGCAAACCAAAGCCATCTTCGAATCTTTAGTTATTAAATAAACCTCGTTAAAATCCGGTATTACGGTTATGCTTTAAGCAATGGACATACATACGGCTAAACTTGTGGGCGTATTCGTGATGAGCCTGCTGGTGGGCGGTTTCAGCGCCATGAGCGGTTCGGCCGGCGGTATAGTTATGACGCCGTTTTTTATTTGGCTGGGCCTGACGCCGCAGCAAACCATCGCCACCGGCAAGTTCGCCAGTTTCGGTTTGAGTATCGGTGCGATAACTGCTTTCCGTAAGAAAGTTGTTAAAGAAAAACGCAGCATCCTAGTCGCGGTAATAGTTTTGAGCATTTTAATCGGCATCGTTTCGGCTTATACCTTCCAGCGCGTCGGCAATGCCACACTGCAAAAGTTAATTGGCGTATTCATGCTGCTGATGATCCCGGCAGTGTGGGGCGAAAATGCCGGCACCCGCCGCAAGCGGGTATCTAAATTTCGGCTTCGGCTGGGTTACGTTGCTTTGGCCGGCGTTCTATTTATACAGGGTGTGTTCGGCGGCGGGGTCGGCACGATTTTATCTGTAGTTTTCATATTATTTTTTGGCACGACGGCTATCGAAGCCAACATGTTGCAGCGCATCGCTACACTATTACTGAACTCGGTTATCGTACTTTTGATTTTGCACACCAGTTTAATTGTCTTTGATTACGGTACGGCCGCTTTAATTGGCGCGCTGATCGGCGGCTTTGCCGGATCTAAGTTTGCCCTGAAGAAAGGCGAAAAATTCGCAAAAGTTATGTTAATGGCCTTTATGGCCATCGCCGGCGTAGCTTTAATCTTAGGCGCCTAATTACTAAAGTCGACTTTACTAGATTCAACTTGTTTGAAACTATATAGTTCAACTCGCACCGGTGCTTCATCTTTAAATGGAGCAATTTACAATGAGCTACGAAGCTAAAATTCATGACGCCCAAACCAGCATTTTGCGGGAATTATTATTCCAGCCGGAAGCCGGTTTTGCCGGGCTGCAAAAACCCACCGGCCTGACCAGCGACCACTTTAATTTCCATATCGCCCGGCTGGTAGATATCGGCCTAGTCGAAAAAGTCAGCCGCGGAAAATATAAACTAACCCCGCGCGGCAAAGAATACGCCAACAAACTCGATACCGATAAAAACACAATTGAGCTGCAGCCTAAAAGCGCCGTGATATTGGCCATCAGCGACGGCAAAGGCAAATACGTTTTCCAGCAGAGGCTGAAACACCCATATTATGGATTCTATGGTTTCCCGTCCGGCAAAATCCGCTGGGGCGAAACTATTTTAGATACGGCCGCTCGGGAGTTAATGGAAGAAACCGGTTTAACGGCAAAGTGCGAGCATAGCGGCATATACCACGAGCAAGTTTTCCAAAAAGAAACCGGCGAGCAATTAGAAGATAAAATTTTTCATGTAATTTCCTGCACCTCGCCTAAAGGCGAACTACAAATCTAATTCGAGGGCGGCCAAAACCAATGGATGAGCCTGGAAGAAGCAGCCAAACAGCCCAAAATATTCGAAAGTTATAAATTCGAAGCTGACATTGCTATAAATCCCGGCCAGTCCATAGAGCGCAGCGTAGAATACTCAAAAGAAGTGTTTTAAGGGGTATTTGCAGCCAAGTGCTAAACTTAACCTGTAATTAAGGGAGTAGTTATGGCGCAGGGTAAAGGCTGGAAAGCCGAAGACATCAACAAGATTCCGCCTACCAAAGACACTTTTATGGCCGGTTGGAAATCGATTCGCAACTACCTGGGTATTGAAGCGTTCGGCATTAACGGCGTGGTCGTTAATAAAGGCGACTGGGTCACCAAAGAACATAACGAAATGGGCGACAAGCCGCAACAGGAATTCTTTTACATAGCTGAAGGCCGGGCTACTTTCATATTAGACGGCGAAGAGTTCGACGCGCCAAAGGGAACTTGCCTGGTGGTTGAACCGGAAGTAGTGCGTTCGGCTGTCGCGGCTGAATCTTCAACTACCGTGTTAATTGTCGGCGCGCCGGTCGGCTATGCCTATGAAGCCCCCGGCTGGGATAAGTAATAGTTACTTAGGGGTATTGTCCAGGGATTTCCATAAGTACCAGCAGGCGACTGTTTGGTAGGGCTCCCAATGGTATTTTTTGGAAAGCTTAATTAAATCGTCTTTAACGGGCAGCTTCTTAAGCCCGTAAACTTTCATGGTTCCGTTGCGGATGCCCAAATCGCCCCAGGCTAAAATATTAAGCCGGCCTAAACTGAACATCATAAACATGTGGGCAGTCCATTCGCCTATACCTTTCACGGCAACTAGTTGGTCAATCACTTCCTGGTCGTCCAAGGTAGCGATATGCTCTAAATCCAACCGTCCGTCAATTACATGCTGGGCCAGGTCTTTTACGTAATTGGCTTTGGCGTAACTCAGGCCCAAAGCGCGCAAAGTGTCGTTATCCGTTTCGATAACTTTTTCCGGCTTCGGGTGTTCGGTGCCGTAATGGGCCTGGATGCGGTTCATGATGCTGCGGGCGGCTTTAACTGATAGCTGTTGGCTGACGATACTGTCGAATAACTCGTAATAATATTTGCCATGAGGCTGCAGCGTGCAATCGCCATGAATGGCAATTAGTTCCGCTAATTTCGGGTCATGCCGGCTAAGGTGTTGCTGGGCTTTTTGAAGTTCGGCTTTGCGGTCCATGGCTAACAGTATAAACGCCAATTGCCAAACAGTAGTGGTTATGCTAAATTTAAACCAAAGCTTAAAAATCAAAAAGCTTTGGAAATAATAGGTTGGTGATACTCGCATGTCACTTCGTCACGGCGATGAAGGGTCTGTTTTATCCGACTCCGACCCTCAAATAGCCCGTAACAGATTAGGAATAATGCACGCCCGGTGGGGGCGGTTTTTCCATGGCCCGGCAACCATTCCAGAAAATCAAACCGCCGAAATTAAGGGCAAAAGCTTAATAGCCCGGCACCACTGGTTGATATCCGGATTAGTAGTAGCAATATTGCTAATGGCCGGTAGCGTTGGCGGCTTGCGCTCTTATTATTTGAACCGCGTCGCGCCTGGCGTCACTGTCGGCAGCATCCAAATCGGCGGGCTGACACCCGACCAAGCCAAAGCTACGCTAAATTCTTTAACCGCTAAGCTCGAAATTAATGTAACCGGCGGCAAAGCCCCGCAAAAATTAAAACCGGCCCAGCTTGGCTACCAGTTTGATATAGATAAAACCGTTGCCCGGGCCAATGGCCTCAACAAAGGCCTGTGGAAAATCCCTTATCTAAAAAGCACCAGTATCCCGCTGCAATTTACATTCGATAAAGCTGCTTTCGATAAATTCATGGTATCGGCCAGCCAGGTTAGCCAGGGCCCCCAAGACGCGACAGTCGAAATTAAAGACGGCACTGTAACCATCAACCCCGAAAAGCCGGGCCAGGCTTTTGGCTTGGACCCGGTAGCGGCTAAAAAGCTGCTAGATACCAGCCTGTCGGCCAGCCAAAACGCAACACTTCAGGTAAAAACATTTACCAGTCAGCCCAATATCAAAGCTTCGATGCTGGCCGACGCCAAAACCCAGGCCGAAAAAATGATTAAGACTCCGGTAACTATCGATATCAACGGCACCAAAATAGTGCCGACCGGCCAGATCATCGGCACCTGGCTGGCCGTGTCGCCGCAAAAAAACGGCGCCAGTATTTCGGCTGATCCGGTAAGGGTTACTGCATATTTGGACGCCGTTGCTAAACCTTACGTTAAGCCCCCCCGGCCTAAAGTTGTGATGCAAAACACCGATGGCACTAGCCGGACATTATCCGAAGGTGCGCCTGGCATCGACATTATAAATAAGGACGGCTCAGCCAAAGAAATAGCCGACGCCGTAAATAAGCAGCAGAGCCTGGTTAAGCCGCTAGCAATAGCCTTCGCCGAGCCCAAAACTATAACGGCAGGCGACTATGATAAATGGATAGAGGTCGACCTGACTAATAAGCGGATGTATGCATACGAACACGGCACTGTAGTTAGGGAATTCCTGGTAAGCGCCGGCGCTCCGGCTACGCCGACAGTCAAGGGCCAGTACACGATATACGCCAAATTCCGCCGCCAGGATATGCGCGGCTTTAACGCCAATGGCACACGCTACTTCCAGCCAAATGTGGAATATATAAATTACTTTTACCAGGACTACGCAATCCATGGTAATTATTGGCGGCCAACTTCATGGTTCGGCAATATAAATTCTTCACATGGCTGCGTGGGCGTAGTTAACTCCGACGCTTCTTGGATTTATGGTTGGGCGCCAATCGGCACAACGGTAATCACCCATGTTTGATTGCTTAATAGCCATAAGAGGGATAATATTCTAACAGCTAGGACTATATATGGAACCGCCTAAGAATGAGCCGGAAACCGGCAACCACGAACACGAAAAAGATAAGTTAATTGAGCGGGTTGATGCGGCTGAAACCGAGCCTTCCCCGACCGTAGCACCTTCGGAGCACCCTAAACCGGCTGTCGAAACTGAGCCAACAAGCGAACCCCCAGCTAATCCGACGCCTAAAACCGACGATTTTCCGGTTATGACTTCGATGAGCCAGATCCGCAACCCGCGGCGGGCCAAAATTAAGTGGTTATTAATCTTTTTGCTGATTGTCTTACTGATACTGGCAGCCGTGGCTGGTTACTTATATTTCATTAAAAAAGAGAAGCCCGCTCACATTACTTCCAATAAAACCGCCAATAGCAGCACCACGGCCGACCAATCGCCTGCCACCAGCGGCATCGTTTGGGCTAAAACTGCCACCAAACTCCCCGACCAAAAACTATTTAACGATCCCGATAACCTAAATCCCGCAGACGGCGCAGTAACTTTTTATCAGGTTGGCAAGACTAAAGAAGGCTACCCGGTAATTACTGTAGACATAGCTTTCGGGCTCGACGGCTCCACTGGTTTAGTCATCAAGAAACCGGACGCGACGTATATCATAAAAGACCAGTCCCTTGGCTGGTATACGAAATATGATGATAAAACCGGCAAATACGATACAGGTGAATACGTTGGCCCAAAACTGGCAGTAGGGGTTAAGCAAGATACGACAACGAAAATCCCTGAATTAGCCATAAAAGATAAGCTGGAACTTAATAACGTTGCAAACGTTTTAGAGACACCGGAACCTAATACTTTTACAGCCGGTGCTGTTAACCTTGACCCCACCAAGAAAGACGTAAACTCTACCTCGGAAGTAACACTAGCGGCAACCGGCGCTAATGGCAAAATCTACAAAGTTGTTTCTAAGAAAGATGCAGTCACAGAGCAAAGCTACTATATATTATTAAGGCAGGATTTTCGCACGGTCATTTACCGTGTTGGATCAAATTTAACTTTTACTACCACCAAAAAGGGAATAGAAACTCTCAGTACGGCAAACATTAACTGGAGTGACGGTTCTGCCAATAAAGATGACTATATACGGCAACCTTCCGGGTGCGGCGAAGGCAGTTCAAATATAATTGCCTTAAATGTAAAAGATAGTGATTTGGCGGTTGCGGGAAAATCGGGGTCCGATAATATTTACCAGGCTAAATCAAGCTCAATACCCTTTGAATCAACATTTTATAAAGAGTATGTGGATCTAACCAAAGATATTGACGGCAGTATCCGAACCGATCTTATTCTTGGCCAGACAGCCCAGCAGTACCTGGATAAACACGCTATTATTTTGGTAAAAGACGGCTTGGGACAATACCAGGTGATGATAAATTCGCGTTTTGCGGTTGTTGGCGGTTGCGGCAAGCCAGTTATTTACTTGTATCCAAAAGTTACAACTAACGTAAATGTTGAAGTTGATGCCCGGGTAGTTAAAAGCGATCCATTTTACGGCAATGGCTGGTTTAACGTTCTAGCCCAGCCTAGCGGCCAGCTAAATTACCAGGGCCATAGTTACGGTTCTCTTTTCTGGGAAGGCTACGGCAACGGTATATACCCAGACGTTTCCAAAACCGGCGTTGTTGTAAGCCAATCAGAGCTTTTGCCTACACTTAGGATGCAAATGACGCAGCTTGGCTTAAATGCCAAGGAGCAGACTGATTTTATGGCTTTCTGGCAAGCAAAACTTCCAACCTCACCCTACGTAAAACTGACTTGGCTGACCACAAGGCAAATGAACGAACTGGCGCCGCTGCATATAACTCCGGCGCCTGACACCGTCATCAGGGTATTCTTAGACTCTGAAGGCCTGAACCAGCCGGTAAGCTTGAACCCCCAGCACTTTACGGCACCGGCCCGCAACGGCTTTACGTTCGTTGAGTGGGGCGGATTGTTAAGGGACGGCATTAAATAGCCATCGTTGGAACGCGTTTCGCATTTGGATGCAGTACAAGGAAGGGGTGAGCAACGGACTGAGCCGTACGGGAATGTACGGTGAAGGAGTAGCGGAAACCCTGACGAAGTAATGCGCCAAAAGCCACTTAAAAAGTCTGGACTTGCTCCAATTTTTATAAGGGGCGGTGCGGAAGGCGTTCGTGATAGACTAATTGCTATAGGTTATTCAACTAATTATTTATGCCGAAAATAAATATAAACCACGCCGACGAGCCAGAAGACCAAAAACCCGAGGGCAAATTAGGCGCGGACCCCGATCCTGACACAATTGAGCAAATTGCCGAAGAGGCTGCTGATAATATTGAAAAACAACCCAAGACCATAAAAGTAAAAACAGACCACGAAGAAGATCCGGAAGTTGCCGAACCTAAGGGTGAAGGCAAGGAGAACGAAGGCCCGGACCCCATAAAAGAGGACGAGCCTAAAAAAAATGAGGAACCGCCAGAGCCGGTTGAAGAGACAGTTGAAGAACCGGAAGCTGACGCCGAAACACCTGCCGAAGCGGCAGATGACGCGCCCGAAGAGGAGAACGCCGAAGAAGCCGGTGAAACCGAAGCCGTAGAAGATGCGCCGGACGAAGATTTGCCGTCGGCCGCAGACGAGCACGACCAGGACCTCGAAGAAGCCATCCATTCCGTCGAAAGCGAAAACGGCGACGCCCTGCTGGCCCACGAAGATTTAACACTAGAAGAAGCCGCCCAGCCAGAGCCCAAAAAATCACTGGCTGACCATATTAACCGCTTTTTCGCGGTATGGTGGCACAGTTCGCCGGCCCGCTGGGCAACATTTTTATTATTATTAGCGGCAATCGTAGCTGCCGGCACCGTCCCAAGCAGCCGCTACTACGTGTTAAATACGGCCGGTGTCCGGGCCGAAGCTTCGATGACCGTGTTAGACGATAAAACCCAGCAGCCTTTAAAAAATGTCCACGTATTATTACAGGGCCAAGATAAAGCCACCAACAGCCAAGGCAGTGTTACATTTGATAAATTAAAGCTCGGGCCCTCGACGTTTATCATACAAAAGCGGGCCTTCGCGACTTCATCGCAAAAAGTAGTATTGGGTTTGGGCAGCAACCCGCTGGGCAACTACCAAATAACTGCAGTCGGTTCGCACTATTCTTTTGTGGTTACTGATTGGCTCAGCAAAAAACCGCTGGCCGGGGCCGAAGCCTCCAGCGGCGACGGCAACGCCGTAGCCGATAAAAACGGCAAAATAGTGCTGGTGCTGGATACCACCAACGATGACGCCATCGACGTAAAACTAACTTACGATAAATACCGCGACGAAAACTTGCACATTGCCTCCAGCCAGAAAACCGAAATGCCGGTAGCCATGGTACCGGCTAAAAAACACTTTTTTGTCAGTAACCGCAGCGGACGCTATGACGTATATAAAATTGACGCGGACGGTAAAAACGAACAATTACTGATGCCAGGTACCGGGCAGGAAAGCGACAATATGGTTTTGGCGCCGCAGCCGGCCGGCAAGCAAGTTGCCGTAGTTACCACCCGTGACGGCCAGCGCAATAGCGACGGCTTTCTGCTCAGCGGCCTATACATCATTAACGTCGCAACCGGCGAAAGCCAAAAAATCGCCCAGTCTGAGCGGGTGCAAATTATAGATTGGTACGGAGACCGGATCGTTTATGTGGCCGTCGCCCAAGGCGCCAGCGCCGCCGACCCCAACCGCCAAAAGTTAATGACCTACGATACGGTTGCCGACGAGTCCAAAAAAATTGCCAGCGCCAATTACTTTAACGACGTGCTAAGCGCCAGCGGCAAAATTTATTTTGCTCCTAGTAATACGTACTCGCAAAATCCCGATAATAATAAGTTGTTCGTTGTTAATCCAGATGGCAGTAATTTAAAGTCCGTACTCGACCAGGAAACCTGGAATATTTTCCGGGTAGACTATGACAAACTGGCTATTTCGGTGCAGCAAACCTGGTATAACTACACGCTCGGCGGCTCGGCACCCACCAAAGCTAACGGCCCGCCGGCCCAGCTAAAAACCAAAGTATTCGTCGATAACGACGACCACTCCAAAGCGCTATGGGTCGACCAGCGCGACGGCAAGGGGGTGTTGATATTGCGCGATACCCAGGGCGGCACCGACAAGGTATTGTTAACCAAAGCCGGCCTTAATGGCCCGGTGCGCTGGCTAACCGGCGACTATATTACTTACCGCGTATCCAACACTGACGAAACCGCCGATTATGTATTGAGTTTGCAGGGCGGCGATCCAATGAAGATAAAGGATGTGTCGAATATTGGCGGAGTCGATAAGTGGTATTATTACTAGTTTTAAAGTAATCAATTAACCACAAGTAAGCAAAATATCAACTGTTTTCCACTGTTAAGCACTAAGCTGCTTATGGTACAATTTGGGGCATACAAGTATGAAAATGAGGTGTTTTTCATTTGTGGGTCGGTTAGTAGTGGCGCTGGTTTCAGCAGTGTTTTTAATGGGGCCGGCGTTATCTGCAACGGTTTTTGCCCAAACCGATAGCACCGGGACCGGCACGGCTACCAGCGGTGATACAACCGGCTCAACGGCCGATGCTAACTCTACTACTACCCTGGACCAACGCATTTCTGAACGTAAAGCGGCCGCCAAGCTCCAGCTTACCGCGGCCCGCCAAGCTGCACTCAAAACCAAATGCAAAGCCGCCCAGGGGCTGGTTAAAACCGCTAATACCCGGGCCGATAAAATGGTGCAGAACCGCGATAAAGTTTATTCCGACCTGGATACCCGCATAACCCTCATAACTACCCGGCTGGAAAACCAGAAAGCCGACGTTACGGCCCTTAAAGATTTAAAGGCTAATTTACATACCGCGACCGGCACGTTCAACGCCGATGCCACAAAATACCAGCAAGCGCTGAAAGACGCTGGCGATATGGACTGCGCGTCTGACCCGGCCGGTTTTGTTGCCAGTTTGCAAACCGCCCGCGACCTGCGCCTAAAGCTAGCGGCCGATTCCAAGGCTATCCGCGATTTAATACCGCAAATCGGCAAGGCATTAGCCGATGTTAACAAGAGTTTGTCCGGAGGAACGCATTAATGGACCCGAATAATTCAAATAACCAGCCGCCGCAGCCAAGCCCATTTAATGGCTATCCGCCCCGTCCATCGCTGCCTACGAACGGCGGGCCGTCGATGGACGGTATGGTAAACCAGTCGCCGCCCGCCATGGGCCAGGTACCGCCCGCCCCGGCCAGCACGCCGCAGCCGGCGCCAATGGCAGGGCCGCCGCTTAACCCGATCGAGCACCAGGCGCCGGAGTTGCCTAAACAGCAGCAGTCCCACGACGACGGCCTGGACCAGATTATGAGCGACATCCATACCACCAGCCAGCCCGGCGCGCCGGCCATGCCGCCGGCTTCGGCGGGGCCTGCAGGCAGCCAGCAGCCTTATACCGGCCAGCCCGGCCAACAGCCAATGGCCAACCCCGGCGGCCAAGCGGCCGCTCCAGCCGTTGCCCAGCCCGGCCAAGCCAAGCAACATAAATCGGCTAAACCGGTTTTAGTTGGCATCGTCGCCTTAATAATTGCCGCCGCCCTAATTGTGGCCGCATATTTCGCTTTCCGCACCGACTCAAATAAAACTACCGGTAACAATAGCCCGGCCAAAACGGCTACCACCACAACGCCGGTTAGCAGCCAGGACCTAACCCAACTATCCTCTTCTATTACTACGCAGATGAACTCTCTGAATGATACCCAAGACTTCGGTGGCACCGACATCTCCGACCAGGCATTGGGTTTACAATAATTTTCAACTTTCAGCGATCAACTGACAACAAGCATACAACTAACAATTTTTCAGCGTTCAGCTGAAAGCTTTTCTCTGTATAATTGAAAATTTATTGTGAATTGTAAGCTGATAATTGAAAGCTTAAAATTCGATTTTGGCTTTATCGAATGCTTGCTTTATAGCTAACAAGAGTTCGCTGCGGGCTTCGTCCTGCGCGCTCAAATCCACTTTACCCAGTACTTTAAAAGTAATGCCGCTGCTGTCTATGCTGACAATCCGGTCAAAATGCGGCGCTTCATGGAACTGCGATTTGTATTTGGATTGTGACGCCAGTTTTTTGCCGGCTTCGTTTACGACTTTTTCTATGAGCTTTATGTCGGTGTTAGCTTTGACTTTAAGGTCTTCGTTAATCCGGCCGTAATCCATCGTACGGTTGGTAGTAACCGTAATGGAGCCGTTAGGAATGTGGTGCACATAGCCGTCCAGGTCGCGCAGCATAGTAGTCCTAACGGTAATAGCTTCGACTTTGCCGGTAATATCGTTTAGCGTTACGATATCACCCACCCGGTACTGGTTTTCGAAAATTATAAATATGCCGCTGACAAAATCTTTTACCAGGCTCTGCGACCCAAAGCCTAGTGCTACACCGATTATGCCGGCGCTGGTGAACAAGGCGGCCGTATAGCCGGGTTTTAACTCGCTGACAATAAACATAAAGGCTACCAGCCAGGAACCTACCTGGAAAATCGCTTCGATAAGGCTCTGGAGGGTTTTAATGCGCTTTTTGCGGTCGGTTTGGGTGGGGTAAAGGTCGGCCCGCATGGTGTGCGAAATAGCCTGCATTGTTAGCTTTGGGCCGAATTTGCGGATAATCCAGGCCACAATCAAAATAATGAAAATGCTCATTAAATGCTCGTGTGACCAGGCCGACAAGCCATGCAAAAAGCTATCAAACCACTGACTTAATTTATCGAACATGTTAATACCTGCTGGCTGTTCTGTCATTGATTATAAGTATACAAGCATAAGGGCTATGCGCGGAATTCTTTGCGGAGCCATTCGTCTAAACTGCCGCCCCCGCCGCCCGACAGACAAACCACTATATCGCCATTCGATAGGTGGCTTTGGATAGTTTGTTTTAAGCCGTCGTTAAGCTCCATTGGCGAGGCTTTGGCTTGTTCTTCAGGAGTCAGGTTGGTAATAAGCTCGGCAGGCGTTAATACCGGCAGGTTAGGGTCTTCGCGCGCCAGGTAACTCGGCACCCAGTAGAGTTTTGCGACGTCTTTAAATAATCCTTGGTGCTGCTGGCGGGTATGGTGCATCCGCCGGTTGGTCAGCGGCTCATATACCGCCACAACCTGCTGGTTTTTGGCCTGGGCTAGTTCCAGGGCGGTTGTAATGGCGCCGGTGATCTTTTCCGGGGTATGGGCATAGTCAGAGTATAAATTTTCGGTAATTTGCTCGAAGCGGCGGCTGAGGCCAGGGAAGCGGTTAATAATTTCGATTAAATTTTCCTGGTCCGCACCGAGTGCTTGGCGTACCGCCTCAACGGCTTGCCAGCCGTTAGCGCGGTTATGCCAGCCCAGCAGTTTGAGCTGGTTAATATGGGGGTCGTTTTCGTCCAGAGTATAAAGGCTGTCGGAGGGGCTTAAACCCAATAGCTGACAGTCTTTTGTCCATAGCATTTGCTTTTGGCTCTGGCCCAAAAATTGTTGGAAAGCGCCGAGGTAATCTTCTTGTGTCGGAAAAATTTCGTGGTGGTCCCAGGCAATGCCCGTAATAGATGACAGGTATGGGTTAAACGCCAAAAAATTGCGGTCGAACTCGTCGCACTCATAAATAAAAAATTCGCTGTGTTGGGCAAACTCGCCCATATCGCCAAAACTAATCTTGGCGCCTACCGAATAGCTGAGAGGCACCTTAAGCTGTTTAAACAGCCAGACCACCATGGCGGTTGTGGTGGTTTTGCCGTGTGTGCCGGCAATGGCGATTAACTTTAATTTATGGTCGCTGATAATCTGGTTAAGCAATTCGTCGCGTTTGCTGGTTTTAATGCCGTATCTCTTACAGAATTGCAATTCGGCCTGGTCACTGGTAACGGCAGAGCTATGTATGAACCAATCAATCGGGTGGAACTTATGCACGTCGGCAATTTGGGCTTCGGTTTGGCCGATGTGGATACTGTGGATGCCTTTGCCCTGCAGGTAGTTAATATATTGGCTGTCTTTCAGGTCGGAACCGCTTACTTCGTAGCCGGCTTGCTGGGCAATCAGGGCCAACGGGCCGATGGCCGTACCGCCAATACCCGAAAAATAGATATGCATAATGCTATTTTACTTTAAACTTTTAACTTTCGACTTTAAACTTAACATTAGGATTATGAAATACTCGATGCGCTACATCCTGCTGCTGGTCTTTATTCTGAGCTCGGTTATTGCCGTGTCGGCGCTGCGGGCTAATAATTTGCATATGATTGAGCTGCGCAACAAGGTGTACGAGGCCGATAAAAATAACGGCGATGTAGAAACGGCCCTGCGCAACTTACGCGAATACATTTACAGCCATATGAACACCGACCCGGCCAGCGGTAAAAACGCTATCCGGCCGCCCATCCAACTTAAGTACCGCTACGAACGCTTAACGGCTGCCGAAAAAGCCAAAGTTGATGCCCAAAACAGCCAGATTTACACCGATGCCCAGCATTATTGCGAGCAGCAAAATTCTACGGCGTTTTCGGGGCGCACCCGCGTACCATGCATTCAGCAGTACGTAACCAGCCATGCCATCCAGCAGCAGCCGGTGCCGGACGATTTGTATAAGTTCGATTTTGTCAGCCCCCGTTGGACGCCGGATTTAGCCGGCCTTAGCGTATTAGTGGCAATTGCCAGCGGCACGCTGTGCGCTATAGCCTGGGGCGTCCACTGGCTCACCAAACGCCACTTAATTGATCTCGGCTAAACGCGCAAAGCTCGCTTAGATTCGGATGCAGTACAAGGAAAAAGCGAAGCGCGGAAAGAACGGTACACAGACGTACCGTGAATGAGCTCTGGAGCTTTTGACGCAGTAATGCGCCGAAAAAGCAGACCGCTATCAAATTTATTTTGATGTTAGGTCTGCTTGGTCTAAGTGAGCTTTAAATAAAAAACTCCACTTGCGTGGAGTTTTTTAAAGGTAGAGATTTGGTTACTTTGTGACTACTCTATTGGTTTTTGTTAGTTGTACTCGTATTCCCGGTAGTTGGTGTTGTGGTAGCATTAGGATTCTGCTTGTATTTGTTGATAGCTGTTACGACTTGGCTGTCGTTGGTGATATTTTCCCAGAAAGTAACTTGCGCACGGTTGATGACCATAGTGTCGTCCGGTTTGTGCAGCTCAGTCTTACCGAGCTTTTGCAGGACCAGGTTGTTATTGTTGTTGGCGCTGGCGCTGCTGCCTTGGTTTGGCTGGACGGTTTGGTTGACTTGCAGGTAGAACACATCCGAGATCACCATGTACTGGCTGTTAAGGGCCGTTACTTTACCGAAATAGACCTGGTTGTTGTTTAAGAATACGGCCTGGTAGCGGTTAGCATCCACATATGTACCTTCCCTCTTGATGGTCGGCACGCTAGTTCGGATCGTATAGAAGATTAATAGTAAAAGCAATAAACCTACAACTGCGGCTAGAGCTACAAACATATAGCGCATGCTCTTAGTGTCGCCCTTCATTCTAGTGCTTAGCGAACTGGAGCTTTGTGTTTGTTCTGGTGCGGCACTATGGGTATGGCCAGTAGGCCTGCCACCACGGGACATAAATTCCATGTGTGTTTCCACCTCTCTTACGTTTATACCAACCAATAGTAACGCATATGCTTATACCCCGCAAGCCTGTTTGTGGTTTAGTAAAAGCCCGTTAGACGGCCTAATCTGAAAAAACAGTTGACAATCAAAAAGCCGACAGAGTATGTTAGGAGTACCATTACTAATTAACAGAGAGGGTTATGAAAGAATGGCTTACAAGCACACGAACAGCAAGGGAGTGACCTACTACCTTAACTCGAAGCAGGTTACACTTCGTGGTGGCAAGGAACAAACAATTTATTACTTCAGCAAGGACGACCGCCCTGATACTGGATGTGATTTACCAGCAGGATTCAGCGTTAACGAGAACCCGCGAAACGGCTTCTTGACAGTCAAGCGCGACAACAAGTAATAACACTTGAATTGAACTCAAAGGTGCGCCCCGTAAGGGGCGTATTTTTGTTATACTAATTCGCAATGAGCGAAAATATCCTGCAGGTTCGCGACTTGCATAAGTCGTATGGCGATAAAGAAGTAGTGAAAGGTATCAGCTTCGAAGTTAAACACGGCGAAGTGTTTGGCATTTTAGGCCCCAACGGTGCCGGCAAAACTACCACATTGGAAATGATCGAAACGTTGCGGCCCATAGATAAAGGCGAAGTTATTGTAGACGGCGTCAATGTATCTAAGGACCCGCAAAAAGTTAAATATATGATCGGCGTGCAGCTGCAGTCTACCGCTTTCATGGATAAAGTGAAGCTGACCGAACTGCTCGACCAGCAGGCTTCGGCCTACGGCGAAAAAGTCGATGCCATGAAGTTGCTGGCCGATGTGGACCTAACCGAAAAAGCCGGCAGTTATATCGAAAAATTGTCCGGCGGCCAAAAGCAGCGCTTTAGCATTGCCGCGGCGCTGGTGCACCAGCCTAAATTATTTTTCATGGACGAGCCCACCACCGGCCTCGACCCCCAGGCCCGGCGTAACCTTTGGGACTTGGTAAAAAGTATCCAAAAAAAGGGCACGACCGTTATTTTGACCACTCACTATATGGAAGAGGCCGAAGAGTTGTGCGACAGGGTGGCTATTATGGACAGCGGTAATATCATTGCCCTGGACAAGCCTGCCAACTTGGTTAAAAAACTGCTGGCCAAAGGCTTTAAAAAAGAACGCAAAGTGGAGCAAGCCAACCTCGAAGATGTGTTTATTGATTTAACCGGTAAGGGATTGAGGGCATAAAAATGCAGCGCAAAGGCTCTTTGTTTACAATCCGGACATTTGCCCGCGTCAGTGTGCGCCGCTACTTCCGCGACCGCGTAGCATTATTCTTTACGGTAGCCTTCCCGCTGATTTTCCTGGTTATTTTTGGCAGTTTCAGTAAGAGCAACAGCGTGTCTTTCCACGTGGCTTTAATTAACCAAAGCAACACCCAGGCGGCCCAGCAATTCGAAGACGGCCTCAAAAAAAATCCGTTATTTAAACTGGACGACAGCGTTAAAACTATTGACGAAGCCAAGCAAAAAATGAGCCGCAGCGAAATAGACTCGACAATCGTACTGCCGGCAGAATTCGGCAATAACCAGAATGGCCAATACCCGCAAGGCGAAGTCCAGGTTTTGTATAACGAAAATAACTACCAGGCAGCCCAGACTATCCAGTCTGTTATCCAGCAATCGCTGGATGCCGTAAATGCTAAATTAGTAAAAGTCGAAACCCCGTTTACGGTTAAGGCCGAGTCTACCAACACTAAAGGTTTGAGCCGGCTGGATTACACCGTGGCCGGGATAATCGGTTTTTCTATAATCGGACTGGGCATTTTCGGCCCGGTCAATTACTTCCCGGAAATGAAAAAGCAGGGTATTTTGCGGCGTTTGCATATTACGCCGCTTAAAGTCTGGCAGTTTTTCTTATCTAGTGTTATATCCAATTCAGTAATCGGTGTCTTTGCCATCGGCATAATGCTGGCCGTGGCCACGGTATTATTCGACTTTAAGATTGTCGGCAACTACCTGGAGCTAATGTTATTTATTATTTACGGCATTCTATGTATTTTTGGCATTGGTTTGGCGATAGGCGGTTGGGCCAAAAACGAAAACCAGGCGGCGCCGCTGGCCAACATCATAGTTTTTCCGATGCTGTTTTTGTCGGGTACTTTCTTTCCGCGCTACAGCATGCCGGAATGGCTGCAGCACGTGTCGGCCTGGCTGCCGCTGACGCCGATTATTGATGGAATTAGAATGATAGCCACTGAGGGTAAGCATTTGACTGAGCTGGGGCCGCAGATCGGGTTGATCGCGATATGGATGGTGGTTATTTATGCGGTTGCGTTTCGCGTTTTCCGATGGGAATAGCGCTCAATACCTAATCCCGCAAGAGCTGAAAAACATGATAGTCGTAAAACTTGTGCGAAAATCGGAAGCTGTGGAACTCGCAGAAGTTTATATAAGCAGTGGCTCAAACAGTCCTCGCTTCACTACTTTCTTACAAGCCTTACTCCTTCAGTTTTTCAGAGTCTTGCGTGCTTATGTATTTCGCTTTACTGGATAAACGCCAACTTGGGCTCGCTTCGCAGTGGTTTCGTTATAAATAGTACTCACTTTTCTAGACTAGCTACTACCGTCTTTAACTAACGTAATTGGGCCTTGGATGTCGTCGATCGGGACATAAACTACGCTTAGATTGTTCGGATTATGTCTTGTTATGTCCGGATTGGTATGAATTCGCATGACTATTTCGAATACGTTTTCAAAGCTACCCTCATCGTCTGGATGGTGTAATTCTGCAGTATTAAATAAAGCTAAATCAAGCAAAACTCCATTGGTGGAACCAACTGTATCAGTTGAGATCGTAAGCAGCCGATAGTTGCCGCCATAACGTAAAACTGCTCTTGTGCTATTCACTGAAATCGTTTTGCCTTGGAGATGCTCAAGTTGCTTCTCCAGCTCTTTTGTAATTTCTTTTAGTTGGCTACGGTAGGCCATTAAATCATCGTGAGACTTTGTTGCGGCCTTTTGAATAGAATTTCTTTTTTTCTTATCTACTTTTTTATCATTGAATTCAAAATGTTCGTGTCTTCTGAAAGTATATTCAGGATGCTGTCCTCGTTCCATAAACGCTCCTTTATGTAAATTAATATAAAGGGCAGTTAGGATTAAGCAAGCTTGTCCTTTTAAAAAGATTTATAACAAATGTGATTGGCAGGGTTAAGTGAGGCGCGGCCGCCAGCCCCCAAAGGGGCCGGCGGCCGTATACGTCAGACGGTCGGATCGTACTCCGGCCACTCGACGAGCCACAGCTCCTGAGGCCGCATCGCCGCTTCCAGCGCTTCGATGCGCTCGGCGCGATGGTCTCGCACGCCGCCGTTGTCACGGAAGAAGTCGTCGATCGCGCCTTGTACTGACTCGATCGCGCGAACAGATAGCTTCAGCCCCTGGCGCCACTCGATGTCGATCGAGAGGAAGCCATGGTCCGTGAAATGATGGCTGAGCGTAGTACCCGGTACGACGCACTTCAAGTAGTCGCGGAAGGGCAGGGAATCGAATCCCCGAGCTTCCTTCAGCACTACTGACATGTGCAGGTGCTCGCAGAACTCGTAGACCTGCACGTAATAGGTCACGGGCTGGCCTTGAGCGTTGGACATAGTAGATCCTTTCTGTCGTGTCCAACCAGTGCACCTTATCTATTAAGATGCGCTCATTGGACGCGGCAGAAGCTTAACCCTGTCAAAATACGACCCCACCGAAGTGAAATCAGAGTTATTATAACATAAGAAGTATTAAATAGCAATACTATAGACACATAAAAATGGGAAGGGCCCCGTCCGCCAAGTGGCGGAGGGGGCCCCGGATTGCTACGCCTTTACCGGCTCACCTGGCAGGACGATCTTGTAGTCGTCGATCTGCGTGCGCCCACGCTCGTGGAAGCTGTAGAGGGTGAGCAGGGTTGTCCGCGGCGGGTCCGGCAGTTGGCTGAGTTCGTCGCGCCGGTGTTCCACCGCGAGGCGGAAGACCTCCTTGGCGAGAAACTCGCTGGGCCGCTGGAACAGCGGGCCGTCGTCGATCTGATAGGTTTGCATTACCATCAGACGTCTCCTTTGGGGTAGCCTAATAAAATATTATAACATAAGTAGTATAAAGTAGCAATCTTATGGACCAATGAAAAAAGCGTTTGGCAAGACGCGCTGCGGGGCCGGGTTCGAAGACCCGGCCCCGCAAAGCCGCTAGTTGTAGTCGCCGGGGCCAGAGAGGTTTACCGTGCATGTGATCACATGCTCGAAGGACCGGTCTCTTTCCCGGCGAAGCAGCATCAACGGGTACTTCTTCCGGCCGGCGAACAGCTTGCCCCAGGTTTCAGTGCGTTTTTCCCACAGTGACGCCAACTCTGTGACATGGTCGATCGCCGTGTCGTTGTCGTGGATGTGGAATTCCAGGGTCACTTCTTCACCGACTGAAATAATGTAGGTAGCCAGGGCGGCCACCCCCTTTCAGTTGTTTGTCTTGCCAAACGCTACGCAAAAAATGCGAAGTTTTTATGATAACAGCTCGGTGCATAAGCGGCAATTCAGAATCACAATTGATTGAATCGGGCACTTCAGAGGACTATACTAATTCCATTAATATTGAAGAGGGTACTATGTCAGCAGAAGGATTTACCGAGTTTCAAGAGATTAAGGACAAGGTTGTAAAGCGCTCAACAACCCCAATTTTAGCGCCCACGGCCAGTTTAGATTTTCCGCATTCAGACTTATTTATAAACGACGAAGAACATAAAATTGTGATTGATAACGAAAAGTTCGCAGTTGCTGTTTATAATGCCAACGAAGCAATTAGGCCTAGCGACAGGATCAAAGAAGTTTTTGTAAATCCGGTTCCCAGCCTGCCGGCATTAATTGAAAGCCCGGATGTTGTCGCCCGCGACAACGGCCCTGCGCTAGTTTCCGGCAATGTTGTTGAAGTGCTGGCGCCGCTTCACACTAGTAATCCTGATAAAAGCTTAATGGAACTTAGCGATATTATCGAAGGCAATATGAATATGCGGTTGCGCCAAGGAATTAACGAAGCAATCGGACGTGAAAAATATAAGAGATTAATGGGACGGCTGCAAATCGCAGCTTTAGGTATTGGCGTATTTTTTGGCGAAGCGCTTGGCTTTAGCACAGAAACTGGCTCTGAAGTTGTAGACAACTCATTAGCCCGCGGAACCGTTGGCGCGGCGGTTGGCGCGCTGGTACTTGGAGGGGCCGTTTACGTTTATAAAAATATTGAGCAGTTAGAAAATAATTCCCGGATGAACTTCGCTAAAAAGGCAGAAGAACGCCACAAAAATGGGACCGAACCTGGCGTCGACCACGTCATCTCGATAAAACCGGTCGAACAGCAAGCCGCCTAGAATTGGCTACCAAAAGCTTGGTGGCGTCTTTATAATTAAGCTAGCATGCTTAACCAAAAGCTTTTTATTGTATGGACCGCGTAAAGAATAAGTGGCTTAGCCGCGCCAACCGGCGTATGCCGCTGAGCAACGCCGCTGCACTTCTGATTGGCGCGGCTTTATTTGGCCAGCTGCTGGGTTTTTTGCGGACCTCGATAATTAACGCCAATTTCCATACTATCGGGCCCAACAGCACCGACGCCTACTTTGCGGCCTTTAAAATCCCTGACTTTTTCTTTTATACGATTGCCGCCGGCGCCCTGGGCGTGGCTTTTATGCCGTTCTTAGCCGACCGGCTGGAGAAAGGCGATAAAAAAACCGTTTGGGAATTAACCTCCAGCTTGTTAAACCTGCTGGGCATTGCCATGGCAATCGTCGGCATCTTCCTGATTATCTTTGCCGAGCCGCTTATTAAGTTAATTATTAATAAGGATTTAAGCCCCCAACAGCTCCATAACGCCGCTACAATAATGCGGCTCATCGCCCTCAACCCGCTGCTTTTCACCATCTCCGGAATTCTGACTAGCGTCCAGCAAACTTTCGGGCGCTTCTTTTTCTTTGCTATCAGCCCGTTGATCTACAACTTGAGCATCATCGCCAGCGCTTACGTGTTCCGGGATAATATCGGGTTGATCGGGCTGGGCATTGGCGCCATGGTAGGCGCTTTGCTGCAGCTGCTGGTGGTTTGCCTGGGCTTGTTTGGCCTGGGCTTTAAGTATTTCCCGCATATTAAGTGGAAAAGCAAAGACTTCCACGGCATTTTGCGCCAGCTGCCGCCGCGGGCTATCGACCAGGGCATTGACTCGATTAACAGTATCGTCGAAACCAACCGGGCCAGCGCTCTGGGTACCGGTAACATTACCTATTACGAAAACGGCTACATCTTGCACACCGCGCCCATCCTACTGGTGGGCAGCTCGATTTCGACGGCCGCTTTCCCGCGGCTGATTGACCGGCTGGCCCAAAAGCGGCCCGACCTATTCCGCCGCGACTTCCTGCAAATCCTGCGGGCCATGATTTGGATAATTATGCCGATTGCCGTAGTCAGCTTTTTTGCCCGCGGCTACTTTGCCCGTTTGATCTATAAAAAAGGCTCGGCCGAAATTGCCATTGTGCTGGGCTTTTTGGCCGGCGCGATTATATTCCGGACGCTCTACACCCTGATATCGCGCTATTTTTACGCTTATAAAAACACCCGGATTCCGCTGTATGTTTCGCTGTTCGCCATTGCCCTCAACATCTTTTTGGCATTTAACTTGTCGCGCCCCAGCCCGAATGGTTATGGCATAGCCGGCCTGGCCATCGCCCAATCTATAGTGGCGGTTTCGGAAGTAGTAATCCTGGTTGGCATAATAATTTATAGGGACCGGCACTTCTTTAACAAAGAATTTTGGAACGGCGTGGTGAAGATTATGTCGGTTACCGGCTTCACGCTGTTAACCGCCTATATTATGGTCTCGATCGTACCGTTAAATACCGGTGACCGCGGCTTTTCAACCTTAGCGCCTAAACTATTCTTTATCGTCGCGCCGACCTTCCTGGTGCACCTGGGAATTTCATCGCTGTTCGGTCTGGAAGAAGCCATTCCGGTGGTCGACCGTATCCGAAGAATAGTTTATCGACCGGTCAAAATACAGTAATACCTCTGTTATACTGGCATGGACATGGAACAAAGTCATATTCGGAATTTTTGTATTATTGCGCATATAGACCACGGTAAATCGACCTTGGCCGACAGGCTATTGGAAATTACCGGTACCGTCGAAAAGCGGCATATGAAAAGCCAGATTCTAGACAAAATGGATTTAGAGCAGGAAAGGGGAATTACTATAAAGCTGGCCCCCGTCCGTATGAAGTATCAGGATTACGAACTTAACCTAATCGATACGCCCGGCCACGTAGATTTCAGCTACGAAGTATCGCGCAGCCTCGAAGCCTGCGAGGGCGCGCTGTTAATAGTTGATGCCAGCCAGGGCATTCAGGCCCAAACGCTGGCCAACGTTTACCTGGCGCTGGCCGCCGACCTCACGATTATCCCGGTACTCAATAAAATTGACTTGCCGGCCGCCGACGTCGAAAAAGTCAGCGCCGAAGTTGTTTCGCTGCTGGGCTGTAAAAAAGAAGATATATTGCATATCAGCGCCAAGTCCGGCGAAGGCGTCGATAAAGTTTTGGAACGGATAGTGGCTGATGTGCCGCCGCCCAAAGGCAGCACCGCCGACTCTACACGTGCATTAATTTTCGACAGCTACTTCGACGATTACCGCGGCGTGATTTTATACGTGCGGATAATGGACGGTAAAATCTCCAAAAATAGCCCTATTAAAATGCTGGCCACCAATGCCGAAGGCATAGCCCTGGAAGTCGGCTCGCTTAAACCGGACATGGCGCCAGCTGCTGAGCTAATCACCGGCGAAATCGGCTATATCGTAACCAACTTAAAAACCGCCCGCGAAGCCAAAGTCGGCGACACAGTTACGTTATTGAGCGCGCCGGCCGGCCAGGCGCTGCCCGGTTATAAAGACGTGCATCCGTTCGTTTACGCCGGCTTTTACCCCGACAGTAACGAAAATTACCAGCTGCTAAAAGACGCCATCGAAAAACTCAGCCTCAGCGATTCGGCCCTGCAATACAGTTTGGAAAATTCCCCGGTGCTGGGCTTTGGCGTGCGCATCGGCTTTTTAGGCTTGCTGCACATGGATATCGTGCGCGAGCGGTTGGAGCGCGAATACGACCTCGAACTGGTCATTACCAACCCCTCAACCGATTACCAGATCAAACTTATGAACGGCGAAGAGCAAGAGATCCGTTCGGCCGCCGAACTGCCCGACCCCAGCAATATCGCCGAAATCCGCGAGCCGTGGATTAAGGGTGAAATCGTGGCGCCCAGCAGCTATGTCGGCGCCGTTATCCAGCTAATCGTCCAGGCCCGCGGCCACCAGAAAAATATGAGTTATGTCGACAGCACTTTGGCGGTTATTAATTTCGAAGCGCCGCTGGCCAATATGCTTACCGACTTTTACGACCAACTCAAAAGCATTACCAGTGGTTATGGCTCATTTAATTATGAACTGGATAGTTACCGGGCCGAAGATTTAGTTAAGCTCGATTTTTACGTGGCCGGCGACCGGGTCGACGCCCTGAGCGTAATGGTGCACCGCAGCGAAGCCCAAAGCCTGGGACGCGAAACCGTGGCCAAATTAAAAGAGGTAATCCCTCGCCAGAACTTTAAAGTCAGCTTACAAGCCGGCATCGGCGGCAAGTTTGTAGCCCGCGAAGACCTGTCGGCTTACCGCAAAGACGTTACTACCGGTTTGTACGGCGGTGATGTAACCCGTAAAAAGAAAGTACTCGAAAAACAAAAGCGAGGCAAAGAACGCCTCAAGCGCTTCGGCAAAGTCGACATCCCAGCCGAAGCATTTACCGTGATGTTAAAGAGAGACTAGAGATACAGTTCTATGTGGTAAACGCGGAGGGCTGAACCGCTAATTACGGTAACCGATGGGTTATAAGCGCTGGCATCAATGCACTCCCTGGTAAAGTAGTTGGACGGCGCTAATGTGTCTTGTGCCGTAGCGTAGCCGGTATTTAATTTAAAAGTTGTGTTAACGGCTGTCTTACTTGGCGCCACGTTAACGATAAAACAGGCCCGTTTGAAAGCGGTTTTACCGAACGTCAACCAGGTAGCCGTGCCGGTGGGGTTTATATAGGTAAATATTGGCGTCTGGCCGTTAGCCTGGTTGCTGACAGACGGAATTCCCCAAATGTCGTTAGAATTGCTAACGAGCTTAGGCTGGGTACCGATTCCTTCTACCGTTCCGTAATCTAAAATCACGATCCGGCTTTTACTGGATATAGAAGCTGCATGAGTGGAATATAAGTAATAAACACCGCCGATAACGGCGAATACCAAGGCGAAAAGTATCATTTTGCTGCGGTTCGATTTAAGACTAAACCCTGCCGGGAAAGCCATTTTATTAAGTTTTTTTGAAGTTTTGGCGGTGGCCATGGTAGTTCTCCTGTCTATTCGCAGCCTGCCTCTTTGGCGGCTTTGTTATATAACTGGTTGGCGGAAATTTTAGCTTCGTTAGTGTTATCGGTGCCGGTTGGCAGGCATAACTGGGCCCAGGTTTGGGGGTTAACCGTACCCGTCACGTTAATAGCATGCAGGTACTGCCAATTTTGAATTTCAGCGCCTTGGGGATAATGTTTGCCGTGCTTTACGTCATTTTGAAACGTCGAAACCCTAGATTTGGTAATCGAGCTAAACGCTCCGTCCATTGGTATATAGCTGGAAGAGGCTGTGTAGTAAATCTTATAATTGAGCATAGATTGGATATCTTTTACGCATTGGCCGCTGGAACCTTCGCTAAAAGTCTGGTCCACGCAGTGCAGCGAAGCGGCCCGGCTGCCATGCCATACCAAGCCGCCTACAAGGGCGAAAACAACGGCAAAAGCAACCATTACCTCTATTTTGAAGGCGTTATCTTTTAAATGATGTTTTTTCTTATGCCGAGCCCTGCGAGAAGCTGCCATTTTTGTCTAACTCCGAAATGCTTATAGGAATTTAAGCATAACTGAGTTGAAAGTCAAAGCCAGCTGGCCAATAAAACGCCGTTAATTAAAAGCACGCACAAAAAATATCCGGAATCGATGGCAAATAGCGCCCGGCTGCGCCCGGCATATAAATAATTCAGCCCCATGGTGGCGACAACAAAGCCCAGCCATAGCCACAGTGCCGTAGTAATACCAACCTGGATATTTGACATCGACGGATAGTAAGCCGCGGTATAAGTAAGCATGTGTTTAAGTATTAAAGCCTGCACAAAGGCCAGCAATATAGACAAAATGTATATATTCGGGCCGGAGCGCATAGAAGCGTTTTTCTTGCCCTGGGCTTTGACCCAGATGTCATAAAATAACCATTTGCTGTACCAGATAAAACCGACCAGCATATTAACCAATACTGCCGCCAATATCGCCGCCCAATTTATGCTAATTACACTGTCCATCCTTAACTCCAATTACTAACACTATCAAACACTGCTAAAGCTTAAAAAGCAATAAGGTTGTTAGGCGAAAGGTAATTTCTTATACTTACGGAAATGCCTGAACCATCGGATGAGCGCGACCAACTATTTAAATTGGCCCGTAATTACAACATACCGCCGGATGCAATCGAATTGGTGAGCCAGCATCCGCCGCTGATAATTTCCGGGGTTACGGCCGTTGGCAAAAATACGATTATTAGCTACTTGCTGGAGCGTTATCCTTACCAGCGTACCGTTACGCACACCACCCGTCCTAAACGGGGCAGCGAAGCGGACGGTATAGACTACTGGTTCGTCAGCGAACTACAAATGGCAGAATTACTGAGGCGCGGGCAAATGATAGAAGCCCAGGTAATTCATGACCTTTATGTTTACGGCACCAGTATCGCAGAATATAAAAGGGTAATTAATACGGGCAAAATGCCGGTTGCCGACATGGACGTGCAGGGTATCTTGCAGTTGTCCCGGCACGTCCCGGCAATTAAGCCGATTTTTTTGCTGCCGCCCAGTTTTGAGGTTTGGATGCAGCGCCTGGGTGGCCGCGGGCACATGAGCGACGGCGAAAAAAGCCGCCGCTTAAACTCGGCCCGCCAGGAGCTGGAAACCGCCCTGAACGACCATAACTTTATTATGTTGGTAAACCACCAGTACGATGTAACCGCCCGCGAAATTATCGATGGAGTAACGTCAAATCCCGGCGAACAAACCGAACTTCGGAACTTGGCCGCTGAACTCCTGGCCGCCATCCAAAGCAATTAAATGCTAACTCTTGTAAATAATGCTAAATATAGTATAATATATTAGTCGTTTTCAACCCTTCTGAACAAGGAGCGTTCGTTGACCAATAAGGCACAGTTCGAGGATCACCGGGACCTGGAAGTCCTGCAGCTCTACAGAGTAGAGCCGAAGAACTTCATCAGGGACTGCCGGCGCTATATCGATTCCCTCACGAGGTTCTTCAACGGGATCGAGGCTCTGGGCGTCCGTCCAACTGACCGCCTCGACAACTTCTTGCGCTATGCCGAGTGGGCGGTTGATCCGGACATTCCGGGTCTGCCAATGCGGCGGGCCCGCATCCTGTACGCCGCCCTGCGCGGCATCAGGGTGCTGGTCATCGCCGGTCATGGCGTGTACCACAGTGTGGCCATACTCGATGCTGGGCGGGACACTCTGGACGAAGAGCTTGAGGCTTGGCTGATGGAGAATTCCAAGGAATTTCCCACGCGCGCCGACGAAACGGAGTTCCTGCTGCAGCAGCAAGACGCTGCTCGCATCAACCACATCCGTCTTGCAACTGAGACGGGCATGGCCAAGAACCACGAGGAGGCCATGGACCGGCTGGTGGCTTCGCGCCAGTCCACCAGCGAGCGAAACTGACGACAACGGGCGGGAGGTGAGCGCGAGCTCCCTCCCAGCCCGCACCCATTATTATCAGTAATAAAATTTGCTCGATGGTCGCTACAATTTTCGGCTTGCGTTTATGAACTTTACTGCCGGTTAGCTTAAAATCTATGCGGTAAAGCGGAGTGTGAAAATAGTGAACTTTTAGTTATATAGATGGAACCACATACTCGCACAAGACTCGGGAAAACTGATGAATTTGCTAATTGGCCGCCGAATAAAGCAGCGACTCGCTCCCGCACAATCTTAATTAAAGGGTGGGAGTCCCACTAAAGTGGGATTGTCGCTGCGCGGCTAATAAACATACAGCAAATTCAATAATGTTTTCGAATGTCTTGGGTGAGTATGTGGCGACTGGCACTGTTGACATGAGAGTGCCAATTTCGGTAAACTAGCATTAAGCACTAGCGAGTGCTAAATAGGTAGTTAATGACAGACCGACAGGCCAAAATTCTAGAGGCGATCGTCGAGCAATACGCCGAAGTCGCCAGCCCGGTAGGCAGCAGTTTGCTGGCTAAAGTTTTTGATGTCAGCAGCGCCACCGTCCGCGCCGAAATGGCCGAGTTGGAACGCGGCGGCTTTATCAGCCAGCCGCACACCAGTGCCGGCCGTATCCCTACCGATAAAGGCTACCGGTTTTACGTTAATAATATGTCGTCCGGCAAAGCCCAAAAAGTGCTTAACGTGCCTAGGGCCGAAAAAGCCCTGCAAACCCGGGTCGCCGATGGCGGTATGCCGGAACGGACCATCCGCAATGCGGTTGATACCTTAGTCGAACTGACCCACAACTTGGGCATGGCGACTATCGGCAACCAGTTATATATGAGCGGCTTGTCCAACTTGTTCGGCCAGCCGGAATTCATTCATCCCGGCCAGGTCCAGGAAGTTGCGAGGCTCCTGGACAATTTAGAGCCGTGGCTGCGCGAAGCCGCCCCCAACGAACCGCTCAGCGTTTATATCGGCAGCGAAAACCCCATTGGACGCAACTCCGGTTGTAGTTTAATAATCAGCCGGTTCCGCAGCCCGTATTCCGACCAAAGTTACATTGGAGTGCTGGGCCCCACCCGGCAAAGTTACCGCCAAGTGATGAGCCTGGTCGAAACTGCCGGCAAGAACCTGGAAGAGGTGCTTTACGTATGATTGTCGATTTCATATATTGGCTGCGCGATCTATTTAAAGTTCTAACTGGAAAAAATAAGGATGAGCAGTAAAAAACCAAACTTAAAAGATTTAGAGCAGCAAATCGGCGAACTGACCGACGCTTTGCAGCGTGAACGGGCCGACGCCATCAACGTCCGCCGCCGGGCCGAAGAAGATCGCGCCCATCTGGCCGAGTTCTACAAGGCCATGGTTGTCCGCGAAATGCTGCCGGCCTTTGATAACTTAGAGCGCGCCCTAAAACACGCTCCCGGCGATTTGGCCGAGCACGATTACGTAAAGGGCGTACATGGAGTTATTAAACAATTCGACAAAGCCTTAACAGAGCTGGGCATCGAGCGGATTAAAACAGTCGGCGAAGTTTTCGACCCGCGGCTGCACGAAGCGGTTGGTGTTGAGGACAATGGCGGCTCAACCGAAATTGTCAGCGAAGAGCTGCAACCCGGCTATAAGATCGGCGACGAAGTTATCCGCCATGCCATGGTACGGGTTAAATTGGAGAATCAGTAATGAACGAATCAGTTAAAACCATATCTTATCTGGACAATGTCCAGTTCCGGTTCGACGACGGAACGCTAATTAACGGTTTGCCTAAAAACCTGGCCGAAGCCGACCGCTTATTTCAAGCCGGTTTGTACGGCAAATATCCTAACCAGGTAGCCAAAGCTATCGGCCATAAAGCCAGGGCTAAATTCTTAGCCGAAAACCAGGCTGCCGAGCAGGATGCCGCTCCGGCCAAGGAGAAAAAGTAATGGGCGATGTAATAAATTTAAGCGAATTTCGCGATCGATTTGTAGAAAAAGTGGCCAATGAAAAATATCTTTTAGGTCTGGTAAACCGGGCCATTGATGTAGACACAAAGGCTGCCTCGCCTGAAAGCAATACTGAGGCTAACCAAGCAGATATGCGGCGGCTTCAACAGGAGATAGACGCATTATCCGACGAAGAAAAATTGAAGTTTTTTGATATGTATAAGGAAGAAATTGAGCATCCGGAATTCCCGGAACCGCCAAGCGCTTAAAAAGGAGAAAAATCATGGGAAAAATTATAGGAATAGACTTAGGAACAACCAACTCGGCGATGGCCGTCATGCAAGCCGGCAAACCGGAAATTATCGCCAACAGCGAAGGCAACCGCACCACGCCGAGTGTCGTAGCTATAAATAAGAATAACGAACGGCTGGTAGGCCAGGTAGCCAACCGCCAGAGGGTTACCAACCCAACTAATACTATTTTTGGCGTTAAGCGCCTAATCGGCCGCAAGTTTTCCGATGCCGAAGTCCAAAAAGACATCGAACTGATGCCTTATAAAATCGTCAAAAGCGGCACTGGCGTTAAAGTCGAAATGGCCGGCAAAGAGTACAGCCCCGAAGAAGTCAGCGCCATGATACTGTCCAAGCTAAAGGCCGACGCCGAAGCTTTCTTAGGCGAGCCGGTTACCGAAGCGGTCATTACCGTGCCGGCATACTTTGATGATTCGCAGCGCCAGGCTACCAAAGACGCCGGTAAAATCGCCGGTTTGGAAGTTAAGCGCATCATCAACGAGCCTACGGCGGCCGCACTGGCTTACGGTTTAGACAAAGGCAAAGAAGAAAAAATCGCCGTGTTTGACCTCGGCGGCGGAACTTTCGACGTATCCATATTGCAACTAGGCGATGGCGTGTTTGAAGTATTGTCCACTAACGGCGACACCCACTTGGGCGGCGAAGACTTCGACATGCGCATCGTTAACCACTTCGTAGAGGAGTTCAAAAAAGACAGCGGCATAGACGTTAAAGAAGACAAAGCCGCCATGCAGCGGCTAAAAGAAGAAGCCGAAAAAGCCAAAAAAGAACTTAGCACTACCGAAGTCGCCGACATTAACCTGCCGTTTTTGACGGCCGATGCCGATGGCCCCAAGCACTTCGAATACAAACTTACCCGCGCCAAGTTAATAGAA
Source organism: uncultured Candidatus Saccharibacteria bacterium (assembly GCA_964460855.1). Taxonomy (GTDB): domain Bacteria; phylum Patescibacteriota; class Saccharimonadia; order Saccharimonadales; family UBA10212; genus CAYWQH01. The sequence continues at coordinate 130,186 of CAYWQH010000001.1, read as the reverse complement.
CTGGTCGGCGACCTGATAGATAAAACCGAAGATCCTTGCCGCAAAGCTTTGAAAGACGCCGGCCTGGATTCCAGCGCCATTAACGAAGTCATTTTAGTTGGCGGCATGACCCGCATGCCGGCCGTAATGGAAAAAGTAAAATCCATTTTCGGTAAAGACCCCAAGCAGGGCGTGAACCCCGACGAAGTAGTAGCTGTCGGCGCGGCCATCCAGGGCGGCGTGTTGCAAGGCGACGTCAAAGACGTGCTTTTGCTGGACGTTACTCCATTGAGCCTGGGCATCGAAACATTAGGCGCCGTTACTACCAAGTTAATCGAACGCAACACCACCATCCCTACCAGTAAGAGCGAAGTTTTCAGCACCGCAGCCGATAACCAAAACAGTGTGGAAATCCACGTGCTGCAGGGCGAGCGCGAAATGGCCACCGACAATAAAAGCCTTGGCCGGTTCGTTTTAGATGGCATACCACCAGCTCCGCGCGGCGTTCCGCAAATCGAAGTCAGCTTTAATATCGATGCCAACGGCATCTTAAATGTAACCGCCAAAGACAAAGGCACCGGCAAAGAGCAAAGCATCACCATCCAGGGCAGTGGCAACCTCGACAAAGCCGAAGTAGAAAAGGCCGCCAAAGAAGCCGAAGCCCACTCCGAAGAAGACAAGAAAAAGCGCGAAGCCGCCGAAGCTAAAAACATCCTGGAGAATTCGATTTACCAGGCCGAAAAAATGGCCGGCGATTACAAAGACAAGCTCAGCGAAGAAGATGCTAAAACCCTTAAAGACGCCGCCGAAGAAGCCAAGAAATCCTTGGAAGAAACCGACAAAGACAAGCTCGAAGCTGCCGCCAAAACCCTGAGTGACAAGATTATGCCGATTGGCGCCAAAATGTATGAGGCCGCCCAAAAAGACGAAAAGCCGGCCGAGGGCGAATCTGCCGAGGGCGGAGCTGAAACTGTCGATAAAAAAGGCGACGAGCCAATCGAAGGCGAAGTAGTAGATGACAAGAAAACAGAGTAAAATTTAGCAAAATGTCTGAGTATAGTCCGGAAAATCATATTAAGTTGACGCATTATCTTCATCGCGAATCTGTCCAACAGCTGGAAAGACTTTCCGAAGTTACCGGCCGCACAAGATCAGAAGTAATTACAGACGCTTTAGACTCGTACACTTATTTCATAAATGCCATCTTGGACGGCGAAGTGGTGTTAATAGAGGGACCGGAAAAAGGCACAAGGCAAATATTTACTACAGTTACAGAACAAATATCGGAAGCCAATAAATTTGAAAGCGACCAACCATGAGCGTCCAAAGAGAAAGGCCAGAAGTCTTATCCAGCCCGCCCAAAAAAGCCGACCAGCTTGAATTAAAAAATTGGGGCAAAAAAATAAGCCAAATATTTGACGGCGAGCATGTAAATGGCGCCAATTTGCTAATAGCCTGGCACTCATACAATGAACCTGTTAACATTATGGTTTTAACCCGTCATATTGCTGGTTCTGATGCGGAAAGCGTTAATTCTATCGAACTAGTAAACGTGCCATATAAAGCTACTGGCATAGCATTGCATCCCGAATTTATATGGACTGATACAGGCGAAGTAAAATATTTGGAGCGCCGCTATAAAGTTGACGATAAGACAGGCCAGCGGACTTTAATTTCTGAAACGGAAGTTGCCAACCACCATAATATTGGCCAAATCGGACCGCTGTTACAAGCATTTGCATTTGCCAAAGTGCAAAACCAACTTGGATTAAGTTTTCAGAAAGCGCCAGAAAACTAGCGGCAAATATATTAAAATAGAATGCATGAGGAGGTCGGCTTTTGTCGCAACAATTTTGTCAAATTTGGCTAACGTGTGCCGACCAGGCAGAAGCCGAGACTATTGCCAACATCTTATTGGAAGCTAAATTAATTGGCTGCGCAAAACAGTTCGCCGTAAAAACCGATTACCTTATGCTAGGTAGCATAGAAACGCATAATGAAGTAATGATGTGTATGTCCAGCCGTGTAGACCTTTTCGATGCCGTAGAAAAAGAAGTTAAAAAAGTACATAGTTACCGGGCGTTCTTATTAGAGGCTGTGCCGGTAGTGAAAACCGCTAGAAGCGCCCAAAAGTGGCTGGGAATGGAACTGGACAAGGGCAAGGTCCAAGCCGCCCGTTAATCTAAAACTAGTATTATGACCGAAAGAGAACCATTACCGGCACCGGAATTAGAGATAGTTGAGCTAGACGGCCAGTTTAGCTTTATAAACGCTATCGAGGAAGTAAAGAAAAAGCGTAAAGGTTTCGAACGGAACCGGACCCCTACGCCATTAAGCCGGGCAGAGTTATACAAGCCTGAAATGATCAGGTTTAATACTTTGCATTTCACCCTGCCCGAAATAGAATCAAGCCACCTGGACGCGTTTTTCCTAAAGGCGTTAGTTCCGTATTCCGCCAAAAAATCAGACTGGCCAAAACGTATAAGAACCAGAGCGCCAAGGACCCGCGAGCCGGAGCCCGGCGAACTTGATTATCGCTATGTTCCCACGGAAACCATAGTAAGCGGCAGGGGTGAAAAACGTAAGCGGATTTTCGTAGAGGGCTTCGACGCCAGAATTCAGGAGGGTTATTACAGCGATAACCACATTATCGGTATCGCCTCATTAGCTTCTCCCCGCCCGTTGAATATTTTTGAAATGGTGCAAAAAAACAAAGAACGTATAGTTGTCCGGCACTGGCCAACGACCATGAATTTTTCGGTTTCCAGCTGGGTACGCCCCCGCGACAAAATGCTGCACGAAAATGATAAAGCAAAGCTTCAGACGCAGGAACAGATGTTCACGGAATACGACGACTTACTCTGGTTCTTATTTGTATTATGGGACAGCCGCCGCGCCTTTAATACGTATGACGTGGAAGGCAAAGAAAACTTGTATTTTTTTACGGAAATGCTGCAAGGCAGAAAAGGCCCCTCCCAGGAAATGCCGCCGCGATTGGCAGCCAAGCAAATGGTACAGGTTACAATAGATAAAGAAAATGGAGTAGGTTAGTCGAATGGCTAAGCGTGATTATTACGAAGTTTTGGGTGTGGGTAAAACTGCCTCGGCGGATGAGCTTAAAAAAGCCTACCGCCGCTTAGCCGTGCAGCACCATCCGGACCGCGGCGGCGACGAAGAGAAGTTTAAAGAAGTTAACGAAGCCTACGAAGTATTAAAAGAGCCCAGCAAACGCCAGCGCTACGACCAATTCGGCCATGCCGGGGTGGGCAGCAGCGCCGCCAGCGACGGCAATCCGTTCTCGGGTTTTGGCGGTGCCGGCAACGGCCAGGAATTTCATTTTGACTTTGGCGACCTGGGCTTAGGTGATATTTTCGGCAGCTTTTTTGGCGGCGATTTCGGCGGCGGCGCCCGCGGCCGCAACGGCCAGCGCCAGGCCCGCGGCCGGGACGTCGAAACGATGGTGGAACTTACCTTCGAGCAAGCCGTTTTCGGCACGGAAGTAGAGCTAAACTTAAACCTTGATGTCGAATGCGAACACTGCAAAGGTTCTACAGTTGAGCCGGGTTATGAGCTTAAAGAGTGCGGCACCTGCAAAGGCAGCGGCCAAGTAGTAAACGTTACCAAAACTATTTTCGGTAACATCCAACAAGCCAGTATTTGCCCGACCTGTAATGGCCGCGGCCAGATCCCAGAAAAAGTCTGCACGGTCTGCAAAGGCAAAGGCACCCAGCGCAAAAGCGAAAAAATCACGCTTAAAGTACCGGCCGGCATAGACGACGGCGCCACCATTCGACTGCGCGAAAACGGCGAAGCCGTAGCTAATGGCCCGCGCGGCGATTTATACGTAAACCTCCGGGTCAAGCCCCATAAAAAATTCACCCGCGAGGGCGAACTTATTTTAAGCAGCGAACATATCGGCATGGTAGACGCCGCCTTGGGTACCGAAATTGAAGTAGAAACCGTAGACGGACCGGTACGCATGAAAGTGCCGCCCGGCACCCAAAGCGGTACCGACTTTAAGCTATCCGGCCACGGCGTGCCGCACATTAAAGGCAGCGGCCGGGGCGCCCATATTGTTACGGTTTTAGTCGATACGCCCACCAAACTTAGCCGCGAACAGCAGGAACTTCTCGAAAGTTTCGGCAAAAGCAGCGGCAAACGCGGAATTTTTGGATAGAAGCAGTTGATTTTTGCTACGGCCGTAGCATAATGGAATTAATGACTAAGCGTAAGCCTAACGCCCAAGGTTTTATAACTATGATAGTGCTATTGCTATTTATAGTGGTCGCCGTGGTCGGTTTAGCCTATTGGCGGGTATCCAGCGCCAATAAATAGCTTAGCGGTATAAAGTTACCGTGAAATCTATCGAAGAATAGTTGCTTTTAATAACTACTTTAGGCGTCAAAGTAAGGCAGAATTTTAGTATCTCGCCGGCGTCGGCATAAGTAATTTTTTTAGTCGATTCTTTAGGCGCAAAACTACCGGCCATATTAAAGGCCAGGGCTACATTGCAAAGTTCGAATAATTTATCGATTTTTTCGGACCGCTCGGCCAGCCAGTTGTCAGAAAAAGCGTTTAGCGCGCCGCAGCAAATAACTATATCAAATTTTTCGTCTAGCTCTGCTCCAAACACGTTGCCGGTCACAAACTTATGGCCGTCGTAGCGTTTTTTAGCGATGTCGATAAATTCCGGTGTAATGTCCATGCCGGTATAGTCAAAATTATCGGATTTGGCATAAAGAAATGGCAGCAAATCGCCCATACCGCAGCCGGCATCAAGAACTGTATGTCCGTCTACCGGTAGGCTGGCTACAAGTTCCTTGTACCTTACAGCCATGGATTTGTAGCTATTCCACTGCAACGCTTTGGGGCTGGCGCCGTGCTTATCCCAGCTTTTACGGTAGCTATCGGTCATTTTAAGTATCCTTGGGTTTCCAGCCACTGCTGCAAATAGCGTTTCATAACCGGGATAACTGGCTGGTAATTTTCCGGTATGGCCTGTGGTTCTAAGTTTTCGATGAATTCCCGGATTTCCTGGCGGCTGCCGGTAGCGTATTTAGCCAGCAGCTGGCGGGTCGGTTCGTCGAGTTCAATTGATTTGTTATTAAGGATTACTTGGGCGGTAATTTGGCATTCGTGCAGCGTGCCGACGCAGTCCAGGGGCTTTGGCACGTCCGGATCCAGTAGTTCCAGCAAGTGCTGGCGCAGCGCCGGTTCGCAAATAACCTGCCGGCCCCACACTTTAGCCGCGGCTTCGGACCCGGCGGCCGTCATCACTAAAGCTACAAATGCGCATTTAGCGCAGTTTAAGCACCACTGGCCGGTGCCAGTGCCATTGTTGCAGCTAGTTATAGCACCCAGTTTTTCGGCTGGCAAGTTAGCAGCGATTACTGCGATTTGCAGCTCGTGCAGCGGCCGCAACAGGCTGAAATATTTAACCGGAATGTTGAATTCTTTTAGCAGTGTCGAAAAGTCAGTTTCGAATTCCAAAGACTTGGAATACTGGTGGTTTAACGTAAAGCCGTCGATTACCATATTGCCTTCGTTGGCCGAAGCTTCGTTAGAAGCGATGACAGAATCATAATTGGCCAGGCAGGCGAACAATACAGATATCAGCGCCAGGCTGGCATTTATCGGGCGGTGCCCGCCAAACTTGCGGCCGCGCCGATTTGGGTCCAAGGTCCGTTTTATTGTTATATCGGGCATATTCCAGGCGCTCACAACAGATCGCTGGGCGGCTGAACTGCCGCGCTGGAACCAGGTCGCATTTATGCCAGCGTCGGCCAGCAGTAACGCCGAAACGCTGCCATCTTTGCCGCCGCCGTTTAACAGCAGCGGGTTAACCTGGCGGGCGGGTGTTTGGGCATATGCTTCAGATTGGTTGCCGTTGCCGCGGACTGTGGTTTTACTATCTATTGGAATTTTATTTACGTAGCGGAATTCGCCAAGGCCGAAGTATAGCAGCTTCTCAAAAAAGTCGGTTTCGGCTTTGGTCAGTGGAAATTCGCAGTTAATTTGCCCGTAGTATTCAACATTAAACAGGCCAAACGAACTGGCTACTGCCAGCCAATCTAAAAGCTTGATTATGTAGCCGTCAGGCTGGGCCGGTAAAGCTTGGGGCAGGTCAAAAGTCGTTATAAAATTTTCGCCTTTAAAACTATACCCAAAAGCCAGGTTTGTTCCCTGGAATTTGGGTTTATGGACGGTTAGGGTAAGAGGATTGGCGGACATCGGCCAAACTATAGCATAAGTATTGAAAAAAGTCTATAAATATGTTATAATTTACAAGTTAAAAGTACAGGAGAAATTACGGGCGTAAATACCCGTAATTCCGGCGCAACCTGGCGCCATAGCTATAATAGGACCAATAACCATGAAAAAAGTACTGATACTAACAAATTACATTAGCGAAAGCGCGTCGAACTATCCCGGCCACCAACTGTTTATTAGTTCGGTGACTAAATTGCTAAAAGGCAAATATTCGGTTGAGAACGCCTTTTTTAGCGAATTGGCATACTTGGCCGATGGCTACCGTTCGCGCGTTTGGCATCCCGAAAAAGGCTGGGATGTCGCCGATTTTGATTTGGTTGTCTTCCGCGTTGTAGGCTCAGAAATAGAATTAGGCATCGCGACTGCGCATTATGCCTATATGACCGGCACCGCCTTTATAGATTCTTACCTGTTAACCCAGAGCAAAGGCAAATTAGTTGGCGCCTTCTTGCGTTCCGCCAATAACTTGCCGGTTCCAAAAACTTTCCATGGCAGCCGCGAAGTATTCGAAAAAGTCTTTAAAACCGACCCGCCATTTAACTTTCCGGTAATATTAAAAGCCGATTTTGGACGCAAAGGCCGCGACAACTACCTGGTTAAAAACCTCAATGAGCTACTGGGAAAAATAGATGGCAGCCCGGATATTTCGTTTGTCGCCCAAAACTTTATCCCTAACGATGGCGACTATCGGATCCTGGTATTAAATTACAAGCCACGGCTGGCAATACATCGTCAGAGCGTCAGTGGTTCTCACCTTAACAACACCTCCCAGGGCGGCACGGCTAAATCCTATAGCCTTGATAAGTTCAGTAAAAAGATATTGCGCGACAGCCGGCTGGCCGCCCGTTTGGAAGAACTGGAAGTAGCCGGAGTTGATATTGTTATAAATAAAGAGAACGGCCGCCACTATATTTTAGAAGTTAACCGGGCCCCGCAATTAGCAACCGGCGCTTTCGGGCCTAAAAAATTACGGGCATATACTGAAGCCCTAGACGATATTTTAGCCCGCACGCCGGCTAAATCGCCCAATGGCGGCCGTATGCTTCACGTTGGCCGCGTAGAATCCATACGCCTGCCGGATTACGAAATTTCGGTCCGTTCCCGTATTGACACCGGCGCTAAGACATCGGCCATCTGGGCCAGCGATATAAAGCTGGCAAAAGACGGCAAGTTGAGCTTTAAATTATTCGGCAAAGGCAGCCCGTTTTACACCGGCCAGGTAATCAGTACCAAAGCTTTTTCCGAAACCGTGGTCGCCAGCTCAAACGGCAAGTTAGAAAAGCGTTACAAAGTAAGGCTGGTAATCAGCCTCAAAGGCAAAAAGATGCGAGTTGCATTCACCCTTACCGACCGCTCGCAAATGACCTATCCGATATTAGTCGGCAGAAATGTACTGAGCGGGAACTTTATCGTCAATGTTAAGATAGGAAAGCCATTAGTGGCCGCCGAAAAAGCCCGAACGGCCAGCATGCGGCGCTTATTGCAAAGGAGCTCGTAAAATGAAAATCGCCATTCTATCCAAAGGTGCCGCCAACTATACAACGAAACGCTTGAAAGAAGTGGCTATTGAGCGCGGGCACGAAGTTAAAATAATTAACTATGCCAAATGTTATGTTACCGTCGAGAAAAATACGCCGGTTGTTTATTACAAGAGTGAAGCACTCACCGGATTCGACGCCATTATCCCGCGTATCGCCCAGAGTTATACGAAATACGGTACGGCCATTGTCCGCCAGTTCGAGCTGCAGGGAGTATTCACTACGGCTACTTCACTGGCCATTAACCGTTCGCGCGACAAGCTTCGGGCCTACCAGATTTTAGGCAAAGCCGGGGTAGGTATCCCTAAAACCGTATTAGCCCGCGAAACCGTAGATTTTGATAACGTTATCCAATTGGCCGGCGGCACGCCGTTAATTGTTAAAGTTGCCCGCGGCACCCACGGCAACGGCGTGGTATTAGCCGAAACGCCCAAAGCGGCCAAAGCTGTAATGCAGGCTTTTTATGTCGAAGGCGTGAGCTTTTTGGTGCAAGAGTTTGTCAAAGAGTCTGCCGGTACGGATATCCGGGCGCTGGTGGTCGGCGGCCAAGTCGTGGCCAGTATGAAACGCCAGAGCCTGGACGAAGATTTCCGTTCCAATACCCACCAGGGCGGTGACGGCCGGGCCGTAAAACTCACTCCCGAAGAAGAAAGGACGGCCGTTAAAGCCGCCAAGGCCATGGGCCTGCCAATCTGCGGCGTCGATATGATGCGCTCCGACCGGGGCTCTTTAGTACTGGAAGTTAACTCCTCTGCCAGCCTCAAAACCCCTGAAAAAGTGACTAAACGCGATGTGGCGACTAAGATAATAGAATATGTCGAGCACAACGCCAAGCAACGCCGCCGCAAAGACAAAGTCGGCGCTTAACCGTTTGCGGCCGGCTTGGCGGGCAATTGCCTCGGCCGCAGTTATTTTATTTATACTTTTAGCTTTTCACTCCAGGCATAAACCCGTTGCTAGCGGCTGCCAAAACGCCATCCGCAAAGATACAATCATAAAGCTGCCAAATAACCAGGAGCTTGCCGTCGAAATTTCTGACAGTTACGATGCCCGCGCCGTAGGGCTGGGCGGCCGGCCTTGCCTGGGGGCTAACGACGCCATGCTATTTTCGTTTGAAAATTCCGGCTATTTTCCATTTTGGATGAAAGATATGAAGTTCCCCATCGATATTATCTGGCTCAACAGCGACCGCCAAGTCGTAACGGTCCAACCTAATATCCAGCCCTCTACTTACCCGCAAACATTTACCAATACCCAGCCAGCCCAATATGTTTTAGAGATGCGCGCCAACCGCTCCATCGAGCTTGGCATCGAAAACGGTACCCAACTCACTTTTTAGGCAAGCATTTGGTATCATAAGCATTATGGAAACAGCGCTACTTGCTGGAATAATTGCCGTGCCTGCTGTCTTAATGTTCCTGCTAAAAAGCAATCCGGCCATCGCGTTCTTAAGCGTTTGCGCCGGAGGTATGCTGCAGCAATTCTGCACCCGGCGGGTTACCGATTTGGCATCGGCCCAAAAACTGCCGCAATCAGATACGGACCACTTAAGTCTCGTACTATTAGTTTTGCCATTGCTGCTTACATTAATTTTTATGCGCAAGTCTATTCACCGCAATAAGTTTTTAATGTATGCCGTACCGGCAGTTTGTACAGGAGCCTTGCTGGCGCTATTGGCCGCCCCGCACCTGGGAGCCATCGGCAATTTCAATATCGCCAAGTCTAAACCCTGGCAGCAGTTCGAGGATTTCCAGGCCATTATAGTTGGCGCCGGTGTGGTGTCCAGTTTATTTATCGTATGGCTGACCAAAAAGAAAATCAAAGAAGACAAAGACAAAAAAGGCCACTAAACTATAGTATTTTTTTGTGAACCGGCTTGGCTTTACTGAGTCGGGTCTGTTTAAAGCTGGAATAACTTACATCGGTAGGTTTGATTTTTACGATTGCCAGCTCGTTGCTGTCGAAATTTTCGAATAATTGCTGGAACGGGGGCATTTTGCCGCCCTGGCTGTAAAATTGTTTTACCAGCTCCAGCATTATGTCCTGCTCGGCTTTCAAGTCTTCTAAGCGTTTGGCCCGGCCGCGGATCTGGACGGTGCTGACGGATTTGGCATCGTAAAAAGTTATAGCTACCGCCGGATTGTTGGAAATATTCTGGAATTTAGCGGCTTCTACCCGGGTGGAGAAATACAAGCTGAGATCATCTTTTATGCTGCAATAAATTACAGCTACATCGGGCTGGCCTTTTTTGTTGACCGTTGCTAGGGCGCCGAGGTGGTTTTTCTTTATAAATTTTATTACCAGCGAGTAGTCTTCTGACATTTCAGCCATATGCTTATAATAGCAGGCGTTCTGAATTGCTTATTTTACAGCTTGCCTGCTACAACTTGGCAATTGGCTGCCTGAATATTGTGCCCGCCTAAGCTTTTTACTTTGGTGCCGGCCACTACTGCTATGTGCGGGTTGCTCACATCTACCGTGTTTTCAGTTAATTTTTGATCAATCTCAGGATATAAGGTTTCTGCCTGTTGGATGCCATTATTTTTAGCATATTTTTTTAATTGGGCTGTGTTATAACAGCCTGTGTTAGTCGACAAGCTGGCCAAACCGTCGGGCAAGTAGGGCGTATTAAGTTTAGCCTCGGGGCCCGCAATTATAAGTAAGTAATCGGTTTTATCGACATGCAATACATATTTTTTATCTTCTATATTTATCGTTTTAATCGGGCTGCCTTTAGCCAGCCAGGCTTTATCTAAAAGGTATTGTTTGGTATAAGGAACGGCGTATATGGCAGGGCAAACGGTATTTTTGCCGGGCTGCTTTTTTTGGCCGCCGGGCTTAACGTTTTGGGCGAGCGTTAGAGTCAGGCTGTCGGCCGAAACGCCGGATGTTTTTATACTTCCGCTGAAGTTTTTCATTACTTCCGGGCAGGGGGCCAGGGGGTCGTAGCTGTCCAGAAATTGAACTTGAAGGCCGTATTGGGCCGCATAATTGGCATCGACCTGGCGGTTTAAGTTAATACTGAATTTGGGGCGCGGGATAGCGGCCGGCTTGGCCGGGCTGGTTTTTACGGCGGTATTTTTGAAATGTTCCTGCTGGTAAGTAATAACGTAAATTCCGGCTAAAATGAAAACCAATATGCCAATTACGGCCTTAACTATCTCAGGCTTGCGCGACTCTTTATCGGCCGAACTCATATCCCGATTGTAGCTTAATGCTAATGGCTAGTCTAATTGGGCGAGCTTAGTGGCCGTATTGAAGTTGCGGACGGTCATTTTTTTATAAACCGGCTTGGTGTTTAACTTGCCGGTGGCGGCTTTGCCGAAGTCTTTCCACGAAACCGATTGGTAGAATACGCCTTTGCCTGGTTCAAGGTTTTCGATATCGGGTTTTAGCTCGCCGAAGCCGGCATAAATCTCTTCGTTTTTGTGAGCTTCGGTCATTATTAATATATTGTGCTTGAAAGTCTTATCTTGGCCCCACCATTTAGGCGCGTCCTTAATAACTTTTTGCCATTCGGCTTTGGTGAATACCGCTACATTGGTTTTTGCTTTGAAATCTTTTTCAATAACGACGGCAATTAATTTGGCCAAGGCCTTTTTATCTTTATCCGATTCAAATAAAACATTGCCGCTTTGGATATAGGTTTTAACTTCCATTAAGCCGGCTTTTTCCAGGCTGGCTTTAAGCTCGGCCATCTTTACCAAGCTGTTGCCGCCTACGTTTATTCCCCGCAAAAAAGCCAAATATGTTTGCATGATGTAATGATATCAAACAGATTGACTAACAGATAAAAATAAGGATAATATAAGGCGTTGTTTGGGGGCCCTTAGCTCAGTTGGTAGAGCAGAGGCCTTTTAAGCCTCGTGTCGCGGGTTCGAGCCCCGCAGGGCCCTCCACAAAAAATATCTCACATCAAGTGGGGCATTTTTTGTGGAGCTCTATGGCTCGAACTCGCGACCAAGACGCGCAGCGGATTGAAGTCGCGGGTTCGTGAAGCGAGGTTCACGCGCAGAAGTTTACTTCGAGCATGAGCCGAGCGGAAATAGGGAGCGCAGCGACCGCCCCCCGCAGGGCCCTCCAAGACACTGACCAAGCACCCTAGAAAGGAAGCAAAGCTCCCTTTCTAGGGTGCTTTTTTCGCGCCTGGCGGTGTCAGAAGCTCCGGTGCTCATCGCAGTACTTCCGTGTACAGCTCTTCCGCTCCTCGCTTCTTCCTACCCAGTCGCGAAATCAATTGTCTCGGAGGGCCCTGCGGAACAGTCACAGATGTGCGCTGCCCCGCAAGACCATTTTAGTAACCTCTAGCGTAACCATATTTGAACTGATATTATTTGCTTATGGCAAAAAAATCGGCCCAGTCTAAAATTGAAGTTATAGATCTTATATCCTTCTTGATGGCCGTAATATATATGCAATCGGTTTTAACCGTAGCGCATCATACAAGCATGAGGGTTCATGACGGTACAGTGCATATTGTTGATTCTCCGACCGTAGCTGCCCTGGTAATCGGACTTGTCTTGGCACTTTACTCCTGTTACAAGAATCGAAAAATATCTACGATATTGGTAATCGCTTTAACAATCTTTACTACCGCCTCAATATTCTGGCTTTCAGGTTTACGCACAAATTTTTATTTTTAAATTTTTGCCGGGCGCGAATATTTAAGTAGCAAACCCCGCAGTGAATTGTGCGGGGCCTTGGAGTTTTGCTGGCATTTTCTGTTACTATCAGCTAATGCAGCCAAGACCAAAAGTTAGCGTGATGATGGCACCCAACCTGGCTGGTACGCTTTTTAACCAGCAAGCCAAGAGCGACTTAAATGACGTGTGCGAAGTGTTAAGTTGGGAGCCTGTGCAAGGCGCGCCAAAAAATGATACTGAAATATTGCTGGCTAGTTGGGGCGGACCAAATCTGGACAAGGAATTTTTGGACGCGCTGCCGAATCTAAAAATGGTCGCTTATGCCGCCGGTACAATTAAAAAAATCGTAACCGATGACTTTTGGTAACGGGATATAAAAATAACTTCAGCTGCCGCGGCAAATGCCATTGCGGTTGCCGAGTATACCGTGGCCGCAATGGTATTTTTAGCAAAAAACGTCCGGCATGCCGCTGAAAATTACGTTAACGACGACAAAGATAATTACTTAAAACTCCGCGATACACTGGTAGGATTTAACGGGCTAAATGTTGGTTTGGTTGGCGCCTCGTTTGTCGGGCGGGAAGTAATTAGGTTATTAAAATCTTATAACGTCAAGATTGCGGTTTATGACCCTTACTTAACGCCGGACGATGCCCAAAATCTTGGCGTCCAAAAAATGGAACTAAATGAGTTAATGGCCTGGGCCGACGTGGTTAGTATTCACGCGCCTAAACTACCGGAAACCCAAAACTTAATTGGCCGCCAGCAACTACAACTCATGAAAGACGGAAGCTTTTTTATAAATACCGCCCGGGGCACAATCGTTGATTACGAAGCCCTAGTAGACCTAACCCCGCAAAAGAATATTGAGGTTGTTTTAGATGTAACCGATCCGAATGAGCCGTTACCGGCAGATCATCAACTCAGAAAACTCTCTAACATTTTTGTTACACCGCATATTGCCGGTTCAAGGGGTAACGAACAGCAATTAATGGGCACGTTAGCAGTCGAAGAAATAATTAGATATGTAAGCGGCCAGCCACTACGCTATCAGGTACATCAAAAAGACCTGCCAAGAATCGCATAAATGCCGGAAGGCACTTCTCATTTGCTATTATTAACCGGTGAAACATACCGTAATTTACATTCCAGGCCTGGGCGACCATGCCGAGGGCGGGGCGCAAGCTAAAGTACTACGGCTTTGGAGAATTTATGGCTTGGGGGCCGTATACGTGCCGATGCATTGGAGCGATAAAAATCCATATGCTGGCAAATACGATAACGTATTAAAAGAAATAGATAAGCAGTTGGCGCAGGGCAACCGGGTTTCTTTGATCGGCGTTAGCGCTGGTGCCAGCGCGGCTATTAACGCTTATGCCGCCAGGCAAGAGAGTATACATAAAGTAGTATGCGTTTGCGGTAAATTAAGAAATGTCCAGACTATAAGCCAAACATATTATGCTAAAAACCCTGCTTTCGAGGAATCCGTTAAAAAATTATCTGCGAGTTTATCTCAATTAAATGGCCAAAAGCGAAATAAAATTCTTTCGTTGCGGCCCTTCGCCGACGAAATCGTCCCCGTCGGCGATACTTTAATCGAAGGTGCCCACAGCGGCCGCTTATTTTCTGCCGGCCATGCTTTAAGCATTGCATTCGCCCTCACCTTAGGCAGCGGGCGCATTTCCCGGTTTATAAAGCGAAAATAACCAGCCAAGCGGTTGCTAATTAATAGAAATATTATATCGCATATGCTTGCAAAGGATTTTAATTATCCCGATACTTAAATTACAGGAGAATTTTATGTCGGATTATGGGGAAAATGTAGAGTCGAGGTACCATGAGGCTCAGAGGCAACAAAGAATAGATAGGGCTATAGACAGTGCTATTGGTTCGTTGGTTAGATTCGCGGAGTCGCTTGAGCTTAGAGACCGGCAGCGGGCAGCTTGCTGGATGGGCGCGGCGGCCGGAAAATTAGTTGAGCAAAATTTCACCCAGGGGCAGTTGGCGGGAGATCGAGAAGCTATAGGCGAAGATGCAAAAAACCGGCTGGTTGAACACCATAGGGGGTTGGAATTTTTAGCCAGCCAAGGCGCGGTAGAAACTGTCAAAAGCGAAGTTACAATAGCGCACGAGCAGCCACTATAATTACAGCTAAATCAAATGTCTGAAACCAAACCGGATTATGAAGTTAACACACTAAAGCAATACGAAAACTGGGCGGTTATTTTAGATGGCGACCAAACCTACCTTGGCAGAAGCAGGGTTTCATTAAATAGGGCAATGGGAATTGGTTTAGAAGTCGCAGTAACGATAAAAGAGTTTGATGAATTAGACATGATTTTTCGCGGCGTGGCAAATGCAGTAAACAGACTATACCAACCTGATGAATTTTCTTACGCTGATAATCAGCAAAAACAATATACATGGCAAATAATCCCCCGCTATGCAACTCCGCGTATAGTCCTTGGCCACGCATTTATTGACCCGAATTACCCTAAAAAATTCGCCCCCTATTCGCGGGCAGAAGTACCCGAAGAAGTAATAGAACAAATTAAAACTGACATGAAACTAGAGTTAAACAGGGAATAAATTTATTGCTTTTGCTTATATATAAGATATACTGGCGTTAAGTTCACTAAAACTAAAAACTCGCAAAAAAATGGATCATTCGCTCGTAACACCGGATCCTGACAATTCAGGCGATTTATACCAAACCGGCCAGCCGCTGTCGCATAAGGCATTGGTTATAGAACCCAGCGCCGGTTTCCAGGCGCCATTTTCTGAAACCGGAACATCATCATCTCTTAATGATATTGATAATAATAGTTTCATTGCTCCGGCAGCGGTCGCCGAACAGCCAATGGATCCGCCAGAGCACAGTTCGCTTAACTTACCGCCCACCGATTTGTTTGCCAGGGCCGTGCCGGCCGCCCAAAACTTAGTGGATACGCCGCAAGTCGTGCACACCATAGAACCTCAAGCCGAACCGTCAAGTGTAAGCCAACCCGAAGTAGCCCCGGCTTTTAAAGTCAGCCAGCCCGAAATGCCCGGCAGCCTGAGCAACCTGGCTACCGCCGCGGTCGTTACACCAGCCGATCCAATAGCCGAGCCTTCGCCCGGACCCCAGCCGTTTAACGGAATGGTGCTGCCCGGCCCGGAGCAGCCATCGTCCGCAGATCCGCTGCAACCTGCGACGCAACCGGCCGGCCAGGTTTTCCAATCTTTTAATTCCGCCAAGCCTACAAAAACAGGTAAAAAACGCTGGCTGCTGCCGGCTATCGCCGCTGTTTCTATATTGTTAGTTGGCGGCGGTTATGTTTTTGGAATATTCCTACCCAACCAGCCGCAAAATGTTTATAAAACCGGCTTCAGCCGCACCGGCAAAGCTTTGTCGATCGTGGTAGATAAATCGACTAACCAAACGGCAATCGACTCTTATAAAAAAACCCAGCTGACTTTAAAGGTCGATGCCAACTATGGCGGGGCTAAATACAATGCCGCTTTCGACGCCAAATTCGACGCCTCCAAAACCAATGCCGGCATAAATGTAACTTCTGCGGGTACCGGCGGCAACGACATAAAATTCAACGCCAAAGCCATTAGCGAAATTCCGGCAGACAGCGATTTTCCCAATATATATTTCCAGCTAAACGGCCTTAAATCTTTAGGTGTCGAGGAATTTTATCCGCAGCTGCTGGCTTACGACGGTAAATGGATCGAAGTTTCGGCCAGCTATTTAAAGTCGCTGGGCGATTTCCCGTCGGCCAGCAAAACTAATAGCAAAACGCTGACGGCCGGCGATTATACCGAACTGGCCCATGCCTTTACCACGTCAACCAATAGCTATGTGTTTACCAACGACCAGTCCAAAGCCGTGTTCGTCCAAAAGAGTTACGAAGGCAAAGAAACGTCAGACGGCCTTAATGTTTACCACTATAAAGTCACCATCAACCAGGACCACGCCGTGGCCTATTGCAAGGACGCCGTAGACAAGGTTTATTCTACAAACGCTTATAAAAAACTGCCGTGGGTTGATGAAAAAAATATCAGCCAGGATAAAGCCCAGGCCCAAAAAGATTGCGATAGTTATAAGCATCTGCCATCGGGAGACGTACCAAACGGAAAAGAAAAAGTATACGACATGTGGATCGATGCCAAGTATAAGCTTATTTATAAATTCCGGATTCCTGACGACATTGATAATTCTTCGTATACCGACGTCGGCCAAATATATAAAGGCGGGGATACATTCACCCTGTTCGCCAACAACCATAACGGCCAAAGTAAAACTGATACCAACGTTAAATTGGTTAGTGATACGAAATCGGCCACAACTACCGGCAGTATCAGCTATACCAACAGCGATACCAAAGACAAAGTAAATGTTACTCTCGAAGCCAAGCCATATAGCGGCGTAATTGATACCAACAAGCCCAAAGACTCCGTGCCCATCCAAACAGTGCTAAAACAAATTGGCTTAGACCCGTCCGAGCTGGGGCTGGGCGGCAGTAGCGGTACTGGCGGCAATGATAGCAGTAGTGTTGGGCCAACGCCGCAAAACCGTGACGCTGAGCGCAAGTTTGACATTAATTCAATCGCCGTGCAGCTAGAAGTCTACTATAACGACAATGGCGGCTACCCTTTGTTGTCAAGCCAGGTTAATACCGATAGCTGGATCTCCGCGAATATGAACGGCGCCGAGCCGCAACAATTCCGGGCTCCGGGGCAAACTGCCAACTCCATGGTCCAATCTGCAAAACCTGATAAAAATCATTTTGGCTATATCCCGCTACAAGCCGACGGTACTACAATTTGCAAAAATGAGCCTTGCGCTAAATACCGCCTATATTGGTTTTCTGAAGTTTCAAATTCCGTAACCGCCAAAGACAGCCTTAACTAAGCTTGTAATTTTTTACAATACTTAAATCGCCATAAGCAATTATTTTTTAGGCAGGCTTGTGGCATGATTTGGCTGTGGAGCGGGACAATTGGCTGCCAAGGCGGACTAACGTGGTGTTGCTTTGCTGCCTGGCAATATTGATTGGTTTGGTGGCTGCCCGCAAGCTGCCTTACCTAAACTATTGGCCGGCCTTCACCGCTGCGGTGATAACGATCTTATCTTTTAAAACCAATCCCCGCCTGTTCATTGCCGGCCTTATAATTCTTAGTTTTACTATCGCCTTATACCGCGGCCAGCAGCAATTTTTAAAATTAAACCAGCTGCAAAGTTTAGCCGGGCATCAAGTAACTATCCATGGCAGCGTGTTGGCCGACTCGGTTTATGGCAACAAAAGCCAGCTGGCTTTTACTTTAGGCAATCTTCAATTGCAGCCAGGCGGGGAGCATTTATTAGGAAATTTGGCGGTTAGCGGCTTTGGCGAGCCAATGGTGTACCGCGGCGATAACGTGGAAGTCAGCGGAAAAATATACCTGAGCCACGGCCAGCCTCGACTGAGTTTTGCCCAAATAAGCCGCCTGGCCGCCGGCAGTAATTTGCTGGACTCCGCCCGCCGTAAGTTTACGGCCGGTATGTTAACGGCCCTGCCCGAACCCCAAGCCTCGTTTGCCATGGGTTTATTGGTCGGGCAGCGTAGCACCTTGCCGCCCGACCTGCTTGCCGCTTTAAGTGTCGTGGGGCTGACGCATATAATTGCTGTATCGGGATATAACTTAACGATTTTAGTTAATGCCGTGCGCCGTAGCCGGTTGTTCCGCTCGCGCTACCAAACATTGGCGGCCAGTTTAATATTGATCGTACTGTTTATTGAGCTAACCGGGCTTAGCGCTTCTATCGTCCGGGCGGCTTTGGTGTCCGGCCTGGTGCTGGCCTGCTGGTATTACGGGCGCGCCATCAGGCCGCTGGTATTAATTTTATTTGCCGCGGCTTTAACCGCGCTATGGAATCCGCAATACATTTGGTCGGATATTGGCTGGTATTTATCCTTCTTAGCTTTTGCCGGGATATTAATTTTAGCCCCGGCCGTAAAAACCCGGTACTTTGGCAGCCGCGAACCGGGCGTAGTGCTGGGCATCGCCCTGGAAACTTTTTGCGCTACGTTAATGACAGCCCCGTTAATAATGTTCGTATTTGGCAAATTCGGCTTATTATCTTTGGCAGCAAATGTATTAGTGGTTCCGCTAATTCCATTGGCTATGCTCTGCGCGTTAATTGCCGGTATAGCAGGTTGGTTATTGCCGGCATACAGCGGCTGGCTGGCCTTGCCGGCAAAGTGGCTGATTGGCGGCTATATATTAAAAGCGGTAACGGTTTTAGCTAACGCCGCCCCGGCGGTAACAGTAAAAATCAGCGCGGCTTACATGGCTGCGCTATATAGTTTGCTTGCGGCGCCAGTGTTAATTCTGCATCGCCGCGGGCGTCCAAAAGTTGACAATTACCCAAGAGAAGAATAGCCTTAGCTTAAGAGTTAAAAATAAAATAATAAAAATATGACCAAAATGAAAAAGAAAAATACGCACACCAAAAAGAAAACAGCCCCAAAAAGCCAAAAATTAAATTATGGCAACCGCCTGAGTTGGCTTTTAATAGCCTTATTCACCACCGTTTTTGCGGCCCTCGGCACTTATTTAATTACTAACAGCCATGCGGCTACAGTTCCAAGGCTCGCCTGGGCGCCGTGGCCTACAACAACCAGCACTATTACCGTTAATGTGCCTAAAACCGGGCTGGAATTTTTCGGTGACCCTTCTAAAGACTACGTATTCGTTTTTCCGAAAACCGCTGTTACTCCAAAGCCCGGAGTCGGCTGCTTGAGTGTTAACCATGTGCGAATGGCCAAAATTATCGGCGGAGAGTGTAAAATCCCGCAGCAGCCATTGGTTTATGACCATAAAATACGGCGCTGCTTATCTTTCAATGACATACGGAGCTGGAACCATGTCGAAGGCTTTTGGTGCCACGGCGACGTGCTCGATTTTGCCGAATATTCCGGCTCCAGCGCTACAGTTACATATGAAAATATTCGCGTCGAAGGCATCAATGCCCGCGACGAAGTTAACTTTAGCGACGACCACCCCGACGGCGTTTATGTCTATCCAGGCATAGCACCCGGCGCTCACCAGGTCCGCGTCGACAGGGCTACAATCCAAACCGATTACCAGGCTTTATTCTTTGCGCACTGGACAGGCGGAGCAGCAGCCAACCAAAACTACCCGGTTTATATCAGAAATACTAATGTACGGGGCACGCCGATCCCCGGCACCCACTATGCACAATTGCTTTGGCGGGCAGATAACCGCAACGCGCTTTATTTAACCAATGTTTACCTGCAGCCTCAAAAGTTAGGCAATGGAACTACAGAACCGTTAATTGCAGCCGTTAAACCAAGCAACGTCGATCCGGTTGTTGGAAACCGGGCCATTAAAAATTCAGACGGATCTATATCATGGCCGGCCACTGCCCGAATTATCGGAAAAATATTGCCGGGAAGCCCTGCGGGTGGCGACTTCGTTCCGGTCGGCGTGGCTGGCTACAACTACGTTTCGCCTGGCTACAACTACTAAACCAGCAACTAGAACCTTAGCTTTCATCTGGTAAAACAGATATAATAAGGGTATGTCAGGACATAGTAAATGGGCGACAATCAAACGCCAAAAAGGCGTAAATGATGCTAAACGCGGCGCCTTGTTCACCAAATTAGGCAACCAATTGGCGATTGCCGCCCGCAGCGGCACCGACCCGGCTACTAATTCGTCATTGGCCATGGCCATCGAAAAAGCCAAAGCTGCCAATATGCCCACCAGCAATATTGATAGGGCGATTCAGCGCGTCGCCGATAAGTCGGCAGCCCAGCTGGAAGAAATTGTGTACGAAGGTTACGGACCTGGCGGCGTAGCCGTATTAGTGGAGTGCGCTACCGACAATAAAAACCGTACTTACCCGGATGTCCGTACGGCATTTAGTAAAAGCGGCGGTAGCATTGCCGAAACCGGCAGCGTGGCATTCCAATTTAGCCGCAAAGGCATGATTAGGGTTAAGGGCAGCGGCGAGGATCTGCTGATGCAGATTTTAGATGCCGGCGCCGAAGACGCGATTGAGTCAGACGGGGAGATCATTGTTTATACAGCACCGACCGACCTGGCCAAAGTCCGCAAAGCTTTAGCCGAGCAGGGCGTAGAAATTATCGAAGCCGAATTAACGTTCGAGCCTAACAATACAATCGAAATTTCCGACGATAACACGGCCCGCAAAATTATGAACCTCATGGAGCGGCTCGATGATTTAGATGACGTTACAAATACTTATACCAACTTCGACATCGCCGACAACATAGCAGTATAGCGTGCTATTATCAGCTTATGAATAAGCAGCTTATCAAGCGGCATTACAAATTAATAATTCTTAGTTTTTTGTTGCTCTTAGGATTGCTATTTGCTCCAAGGAATTACCAGCATACTAACACGGAAAATAGCGAATTAACTTCAGGTGCTATGGTTTGTGGTGACCGATGCGCAGATAGATATGCGATATATTCGGCAGACATCGGCTTACCATATACTTGGATCAGTGTAATTAAGACAGAACCAATATTTTATACCGCGCCCAATTTTCAAAACAATAATATCCCACCGGCACCTACTACGACAGAATTTGTAGACAATAATAGCAACGCATTAGATTTGGATATCTTGCTTTGGCTAGCAATTAACATTCTATTTTTTGTATATTTACGAATGAAAACGGCAAAGCCTCAGACCGGCAAAAAGACGGCTAAATGATATATTCAAGAATTACCTGGATAATTGCGGGAGCTCTGGTAGTATGCGCAATCCTGCTATCTTATGGTTCCGGAACGTTAAATATTAGGGGCATTAAAACTCATACGGAATGGTGTGATAATAACCCGTGTGCCTTTGACTCATTTTCGAATTCTATTAATTTAGATAGAGGCTTTCCAATAGCATTCAAGGGAGAAATGCGTCAAACCGGCGGAATTGCCGGAGTCGACATTAAATCAGAGTATTGGGCTCGTAATCGTTTTGCCTTAAATACTTTAATTTGGATTGCCGTCTTAGTTACACCGTACTTAATATATGTCAGGACCCGTAGTGCGAATAATTGGCATTGACCCGGGAACGGGTATTTTGGGTTTTGGCGTTATTGACGCTTTGCCTAACGGCCAAGCGACTATGGTTGATGCCGGCGTAATAAAAACGCCGCGCAATAACCCGCTGGCCGACAGCTTGGTAGAAATCCACGATTCACTTAAGCAAATTATTTTAGACACCAAGCCAAGTGTAATGGTTATCGAGAAACTTTTCTTTGCCCAGAATGTCACAACTGCCATGAGCGTCAGCCACGCCCGCGGCGTTGCCATGATGACCGGCAAAAAAGGCGGGCTCGAAATTGTTGAGTATACGCCGCTGCAAATTAAGCAGGGCATAACCGGTTACGGCCGGGCCGAAAAAAGCCAAATGCAGCAAATGGTTAAAACAATGCTTCGGCTCGACGAAGTGCCCAAACCCGACGACTGCGCCGACGCCTTAGCCGCCGCCCTGCACCATATGTCTCACATTCGTGTAAAATAACACCTATGATTGTCCAGCTTAGGGGCGAGGTTGCCGAAAAACTAACCGACCAGGTAATTATAGATTGCCAAGGGGTAGGCTACGGCGTACTGGTAACTGCCGAAGACCATGGCGCGCTTAAATCCGGCCAACCAGCCAAGCTTTATATTTACGAGCACATCCGCGAAAATAATTTTGACCTGTTTGGTTTTATAAAACTGGAAGCCCGCGGATTATTTGAGCAATTGCTTGGAGTAAATGGAGTAGGGCCAAAAATGGCCATGAGTATTATGAGCATCGGCAGTATGGATTCCGTACGCTCAGCAATCGCCGCCGGCGACATTAAGTACATTTCCCGGGCCAGCGGCGTCGGCCGCCGGGTTGCCGAGCGCATTGTTGTTGACCTTAAAGACAAAGTCGGATTGGTTACCAGCGAGCACGCCACTGATTTTTTGGCATCGGGCGCCATCCAAAGCGACGACGAAGCCCTGCAAGGCTTAATCGCGTTAGGCTTTACGGCTAATGACGCCGCACATGCCCTGGCCAGTATCGACCCCAAGTTATCAGCTGAAGAACGCATTAAACTTGCGCTAAAGCAAAGAATTTAAATTTAAACATAACTATGATACTTGTATGCTAACCTTGATTATGTTTGTATAGTTGTATGTCAAACGAACAATTATATATACCGATGCCCGAAGGCACTGGTGATCAACCGCCGGTAAACCATGGTGAAGTTACTCGGGAGCAACTATCTAAAGAACATAAAGAAATGACTCCAGAGAAAAATCCAGACCAAATGAATTTTGATCAAGCTACAGCTCAACAGCTCAAAATGGCAAGTGAAGCATCAAAGCGCTTTTTAGCTGAACACCGCGATTCCGACAAGCCTTCTTAATTAAGAGATACAATATAGCAATGAATTTTCTCGAGAGGTTAAGAAAACCTTTTTTTGTATTGGCGCCGATGGACGATGTAACCGACACCGTCTTTAGGCAAATGGTAGCCGGCTGCGCGCCGGCCGATTTGTATTTTACGGAGTTCGTTAACGTCGATGGCTTAAGCAGCGCCGGCCGGGACCGGTTAATGCCCAAACTGAAGTTTGGTCCGGCTGAGAAGCCAATAATTGCCCAGATATGGGGTAAAACTCCTGATAATTACGAGAAAGTCGCAAAACAATTGGTTAAAATGGGCTTTGACGGCACTGATATAAATATGGGCTGCCCAGATAAGTCGATTTTAAAAAACGGCTGCTGCGCAGCTTTAATTAATAATCAGCCGCTCGCTAAAGAAATTATCGATGCGGTTAAAATTGGTTCTAAAGGCAGGGTGCCGGTAAGCGTAAAAACCCGCATTGGTTTTAATGAAATAGATTTAAACTGGGTCGAATTTTTACTTGGCCAGGACCTGGATATGCTGACCGTACATTTGCGGACCAAAAAAGAAATGAGCGCCGTTACGGCCCATTGGGAACTGGCCGGCCAAATCCGCGAACTGCGCGACAAGCTTTCGCCCCGGACATTAATAGTTTGCAATGGCGACGTAGCTAACCGCCAGCACGGTCAGGAGCTGGCTGAAAGATATGGATTGGACGGAGTAATGATTGGCCGCGGCGTACTTAAAGACCCATTCGCTTTTTCTAAAAATCCGTCACATTGGCAAGAATATTCGCCGGCCCAAAAGATGGAGCTTTATGCCCGGCATATAAAACTATTTGCCGAAACCTGGCAGAACAACGAGCGCAAAGTCGTGACACTCAATAAGTTCTGCAAGCTATATATAAATGACTTCGAAGGCGCCGGCGAGTTCCGCCAGGAATTAATGCAGGCCCAAACCACGGACGAATTGCTAAAGCTTTTGACAAAGCTGGCCAAGCGGCGTATAACAGATGGAGATGTCAGCAGAAAGCCAACCCCCACATACTCCTGAGGGGCCGCTTTCTCCACAAAAACAATTACTCTCATTAGATGGAGACGAAGAGTTGGCCGCATTAATAATAGTCAGCGGCATGAAAAGTCATGAGATCGATGGCTCAATAAGAGTTATTAGAAACATGGATAGGATTGACCGGATGGGCAACGCGGCAATATCCAGCCAGCTTTTGCGCCCAAGTAATTTTGAAGATTAGCTATATATTTCATTAGCACGGACCGCAATCGGACAGAAACATAATAGAAACAACGCCTGTGCTATTCTTGATTTATGAAAGCAAATCAACAGCACGTATACGATTTCCTTAAAACTCACCACATGGGTGTTTTATCTACTGTTACAAAAAGTAATAAACCCTGGGGGTCGGCAATTTATTTTGTTGTTGACGAAGACTTTAATATTTTCTTTATTACCCGTATGAAGACTTTTAAGTACCAGAATTTAGACGAAAAACCATATGCCGCCCTTACTGTGGCAGACGAAGATAACCAAACTACGGTGCAACTTGTAGGTAAAATATCCAAAGTGCCAGTTGAAGACTACAAAGATATAATCTTTACAGATCTTGTAGATATCCAGCCAAAAGACGATATTAACTGGGCTCCGCCGCTAATGAAAGTGCATAAGGGCGAATATATTCCACTTAAAATTACGCCAAGCAAATTGCAGTACGCAAACTTCAAAAAACAAAGCAACGATATCGAACACGAATATATAGAAGAAATTATCTAAACAAAGAAAAAACGTCCATATTGTGATGGACGTTTTTTCTTGGTAGCGGGGGCCGGACTCGAACCGGCGACCTTGTGGTTATGAGCCACACGAGCTGCCACTGCTCTACCCCGCGGTAATAATGAGACAAAACCTGACGGTTTTTTCTCATCGCTCGTCAGCAAAGCTGAGTCCCTCGTAAACTTCGGGACCAAGCTCGCTGCTCTTTTTCCCTATTGCTATGAGCTGCAAACGAACTTATCTGTTAACGATGATGAATTTTAGTTAGTTTGATCTGTTTTGTCAATGGAGGCGTTGAGGCCGCGGCCCATTAGCAGGTCACGCCAGGCTTCGAAATTTTGGATATATTTGGGCTGCGTTTTGGCTGTCGTAGCCGCTGCGCCGGCCGCTTGCTGCGGCTGCGCACTTACATATTTCATCGCTACGTCTTTGGGGATTGTTATTAACGTTTCGCCAGGGGCGGCCAGGCCGAATTGACGGCGGGCCGACAAGTCTAGGTATTGCTCGCTGTCCAGGTATTTATTTTGCAGGGCGGCGTTTTCGTTTTGCAGCTGCAGCACTTTATTTTCTTCTGCGATACGGTTAATTTTTTGCTGCAGCGTAAAGTTATCTTCTACGGTATGCACGCCGCTCCAGGTAGTAGCTATAACCAGCAAGGCGAATACGTACAAACCGACATTACGGATATCGGTAAATTGTTTTACGCGTTCGTGCTGCAGTAAATCCTGGGCTTTGTCGAGCATACCATTAACAGTATAAATTAATTAACCAAACTGCTATAATCTGATCTGTTAGCCAAGGGGATGTAGCTCAGTGGTTAGAGCAGTCGGCTCATAACCGATTGGTCCCTGGTTCAAGTCCAGGCATCCCCACCATTCGACTCGGCTCGACGTATCGAGCCTCGCTCATGGTAAACCATGAGCTGTC
Source organism: uncultured Candidatus Saccharibacteria bacterium (assembly GCA_964460855.1). Taxonomy (GTDB): domain Bacteria; phylum Patescibacteriota; class Saccharimonadia; order Saccharimonadales; family UBA10212; genus CAYWQH01. The sequence goes on along the minus strand of CAYWQH010000001.1, from coordinate 104,640 downwards.
AAAGTGAGGAGCCTTAAGTAGACCGGCCCCCGATGCCAAAAAATTTATACTTTGTTATGCTTATGCTTATGAAGAAGTATCATTGGCTAGGTTTATTTTTTACAGGACTTCTAATTTTAGATCTGATTGGCAGCAAAACCACAAAATATTCAGATGTATTTAATGGTAACGGGAATGGTGCTGACGTTTTCTTTTATGATTTGTTTTTAATTAGCTTAATTGCTTTGCCGCTGCTATTTATTTTAGCTTTATATTTTGGATTTAAGAACAAATAACACGACTGCAGATGTGCGTTGTTCTCCCCCCAATGCAGCAATTGAAAAACTATCTATTAAGTGTTAAAATATGCTCTTGCTAAGTTACTTTTAGGAGTTATATGAATAAGTTAAGAACTGCTGCTTTAGCTACCGGCCTATTTGTTGCCGGATCTTTTGGCGCTTTTGAACTGGATAAGTCTCTTAACGAAACGTTAGCCCGCGAAAAAATTGAATGCCATAATCAAGATCCGAGCCAAGCAAAAGCTTGCGTATCCGAAATTGATAATGCTCATGAAAGTGAATATATGGTTATTGAAGTTCTGGAAATCGGGCTATTATTTGGCGCCGCTGTAAGTGGAATCGAGTTCGCTAAAGAACTTCGCAAGCAATCACCTTCATCTTTAGAAGATATTTTTAGCAATAAATAAAATAATTAGCCTGTAATTATCTTTTCGGTACCTTTTTATTATCGGGGTCATGAAGTTTGCTATGCTTAAGCTAATATGGCCCGCCGGCGAAAAATAATTATTAGCACAACAGCAATTCTAATTATTTGTATTTGCCTACTGCACTTTATACCTGTAAAAAAGGTTACCGGTTTTAAAAACTGCCAAGTTAATAGTGGTAAAATTAGCAGCTGCGTGTGCATAGGTTATAGCCAGCCATTTAATTATAATTACCGGTTAATTACCGGTGGCAAAGCTGAATTTGACAGCAAAGTATCCGAAATATCCGCGGATAAGACTATAAAGCTTGGCGATATTATAGTACCCAGTAAATTAGCAGGTGCTTGCGCTGAACCGGTTTCCATAAACCTCTTTGTACTCTAAAGCTGGTCATCATTTTTAAAATCATTATCTTTTGCCAACATTCAATAATAAGCGCACACTTAAAATAACGTAAGAGTTGGGAGTAGAATTGTTCGCGGAAATTATTAAAAAGGAGAGCAAATGTTAGGACCGATAGATTATATAGTTGTGGGATTCAAGGGTAACAACTTTGACGGCAGCGTTTTAAAAGAATTAGCCAAGGCCGTTGAGAGCGGCGTTATAAGAATCGTGGATTTAGTATTTGTTATAAAAGATAAAGACGGCACCATAGCAATGGCCGAAGTTCAAGACCAGGACGAAGATTTAAAAGAAGTCGCGAAGATATTAGGGCATGAAGATGATATGCCACTTATGACTGAATCTGATATCGAAAAACTTGGCAGTAAAATGGAGAACGACACTTCCGCCGGAGTCTTAGTAATTGAACAGCTTTGGGCTAAAGGCCTGAAAAAGGCGTTATTGGATAAAGACGCGGTTTTATTGGACGAGGGCCGTATACATCCTGAAAAAGCAGCAGCTGCAGTTGAAGACATCGCGCAAATAAAGTAAGAATAAATAAGGAGAATCATATGATCGGAAGACCACTCACACCAGTTTCTATCGCCGGAGCCCGCAGGCGCCAGCGCCGCCGCGGCTGCCTTTAGGCCAAAAGAGCACCAACCAATAAATATCATAGCTAAAGCCCTTTGAATGAGGGCTTTTTCTTAGCAAAAAACTTCACAGTTAACGCAACGGAAAAGTTCTATACTAAGCAAATAATCCAAGGAGCTTTAAGTGAAAAAGCTAGTAATTATAATTATTGCCGTTGTGGTCATTGGCGGGGCAATCGCCTTAACGCGCAAATCAAATAACTCGCAGCCGGCTACTACCGGCTCTCAAAATTCCAATTCGTCATCACAAAACCAAAGCGCATCAACCGGAAGCATAGATATTAAGAATATGATTTTTACGCCTTCGCAGATAACCGTGGCTAAAGGCGGCACCGTTACCTGGACAAACAACGACACTACGACGCACACCGTCGTAGATGATTTATCGAATGTAGACGGACCAAAAAGCGGCAATATTGAACCAGGCCAAACCTACAGCTTTACTTTTAATAAAACCGGGTCATTCCAATACCACTGCAGTATCCACCCCTCAATGCGCGGTACTATCGTAGTTAAGTAATTGGCCAACTAGAAAATTATATTCAGAAAAATCGTCAATGAGATACTCAGTACCAGGCCGAAAATTAAGGCTGCCCAATAAAATTCAACGTAAACTTTTCCGTCTTCGTCTTTTAAACATTAGCAGAGATGCGGAATAAATGTCATAATGTAGTTACTAACTAGGGAGCATAAGGAATGGGAAAATACAGGTATTCGGTACGTGGTGGCGTGACCAAAATCAAGACAAACTCCAAAAAATATTTGGCGACAGGGATAGCAACAACGGTTTTAGCAGCTGGGGTAGCAGTACCAGCACTTGCAGCAAAGCCTGCAAATGTGCCGGCTGCAGCGCCTAAGGCAACCGGCGGTATTGGCTGGTCTAACAGCGGCGCCCAAGCATATGATGACTTTAACGCAATTGCCACTTCTACATCGTGTACTTCGAAATGGGATGTATCAGGTAATTACAACTTAGCATTTAACTTACACAACGATGCGACTATGTATACGCACGCGGCATCGCTAACTCAAACTGGTGGATCAGTTAGTGGTTCAGGCTACTTTCCAATAGTGGGACCACACCAATATGAGTGGACTATTACTTCAGGGTCAGTAACCGGCAATACAATTACGTTTACTGCAGACTATACGTTTGGTGCCGATGCCGTTACGCCATTAACTACAATGATAGTTAATGGCACCATAGCATCAAATGGTGCTATGAGTGGAACTTGGACTGACAATTACCTGGGTGGCTCACGAAGCGGAGAATGGTCAGCAACAGCAGGAACTGCAAAAATGGTAGCTGATACTGGCTGTACCGGTAAAGGAAACTTTACTTACTCAGATGCAAATGGCATCAACTACGTCATGGATGTTAAGTATGTAAATGTTTCGGGTAACAGTTCCTGGTTCGCAGGGCCTACTACTTCTGGAAACTTCGGAATCGGCACATGGATTTTCATCAAAGTAACCGATAACGGTGAGCCCGGCATTGGCCATGATCAAATTTGGGGCCAAGTAATCGCCAGCGATGCCGCTGCTAAAAATGCAGTTGCAACAATGGCTACTCCAGGCGGCGGGCCTTTCACTATTACCAGCGGAAACCTGCAAGTACATTAAAAATAACTAACACAAATTATTTAATAGGGCTCTCAGGAGCCCTATTTTATATCCACCAGGAAGCCAAGTCGGCGATGGAGTGGGCAATGGCCGGAGCTACGAAAGTTCCGCTAATAGAGCGCAATGCTCCAAGCCAAAGGCCAACGGCAAAATCCAGCGGCACTACCCGCCAGCCATATAGCGGGATGTGTAGCGCTGCAAATAATAAAGCAGCTATAACTATGGCTGCTTTTTCGCCCCGCCATTTATTTACCGCGTCGTAAAGCGCGCCGCGCAAAAAAGCTTCTTCGGCAAGGGCAACAACAACGGCAACAACGGCCCAGTTAGCGAAGCCGCCATAACTATAGTTAACGCTCGAGCCGGTTATTTTTAGTATTACCGCCGGCAAGCATAAAAATAAACCGCCGGCTAGGCCAATGAAAATAACCTTGTTGTTGAACTTTAATTTAGTTTTAGAGGCGAAAGTAAATAGCATTAAACATCCGGCGAATACCAGGGCGGCCGGTACAGAAAAAGCCGCGTTGTTGCCACCCACTAAAACTCTTAGCAAAACTGCCGCCGCAAAACCCAAAATTAAAACTAAAGAAAATAATGCCGGGTATTTTAATGGCGGGGCCATGGACTTTATTGCAGTGCTCATGCTTTATCCTGCCGGTTCATATACCGGATCGCTATTATCACTGCCGCGATAGCCACTACAATTGCCGCCTCGCCTATATAAAGCGGCGTTTTATTTTTATGTTTTTGGCCGTTGCTGCCCGTAGCTTTATGTGGAGTAACCATGGCAAAGTCGCCGGTTTGTTCGAACCTGGCCTCGTATATATCCTGGCCGACTTGGTTAGTTTGAAGTTTTTGCCAGCCGCTGCCTGTTTCCGGTTTATGCTCGATTATTGCCCCAGGCGGAAAGTTTTGGGGCAAACGCATATCGACGTATTTGAAAACGCTGCTGCTGTTTGGCGCAAAGCTTACGCTACCGCCGTCTGGAGTCATCGTTAAACGGTAAACATTGCCGTCGATAGTGCCGTCGTTCGGCTGGTCGGTCGGTGCCAAGGGCTCCGCTTTAAAATTGACGCTTTTGGCTCCGGCCGAAAATATTACCGAGTTCTGGCTCAAATTAAAAGATATTTGCGGCCCGCTTTCTTTGCTTACTATAAATACGCCATTTATATCGCCATTAATTTTGTCGGGGGTGAAAGTTTCGTTGGCGTCGGTTGGCGGCGGTGCAGGGTTTTTTTGCGAGGCCGGCGGCGCTACATAGCGGTAAGGTTCGTCGGGCTGGCCCAAGCCGTCGTAAATCGGCACGGCTTTGCCATTAATAAAGGACACGGCTATTACTAAAATGCCGGCCAGTAAAACAAACTTGGTTTTAGATTTTAAATTCATAGTTGGGCAATAGAAATTTTAGGGCAAGAACGGATTGACGCTTCCGCGCCATGGCTTTTTTCTTTAATCAGCGGTTGGGCCAGCAGCCACAAACTTAGGATTGTATAGGCTACCATGGCGGCAATCCATGGATATTCCGAACGGCGGGCTAAGCCGGCATTTTTTGTTAGCGAGCCCAAATGCCGGTGGGCTAATATAACAGCCACGACATGCACCAGCACAATCACGAAAACCGCAAAGTACCAGTAAAAGCTGCTTGGCAGTAAATGTATATGCACTTCGAAAGAATCATTAAACGGGTAGGGCAAGTGCAGCGGCCAGCTTTCTTTGCCTACCGGGTTGCCGGCCAGCGGAAACAGCAGCTGCCCGTTAACTATTAAATACTCAATGTTATGGGCTAATAAATAGCCGAAAGATATTGGCAGTAAAGACGGCAATAAGCCGGCAAGCTCAGCTGTTCTGCTTAAGCCATGTTTGCCTGCCTTGTTTACCAGCCCGGCCATCGCCATAAAAAACAGCCAGATAATTACTGCCAGTGCTATAAAAATCAGGGTTTGGAGCAAGCGGTAGTTCATTGTACCGACCGCGAAAGCACCCGGCAGGTGACGGTCGAACCGGGTCCAAAGCGGAGTGGAAAGCAGGCCGTCAAAGCTAACGCTGATTAGAAGCAGCAGCACAAATGCCACGCGGCTGACCGAAGTTTCGAAAGGCACTTCCAGCCCGCCTGCAAAGCCGGTTTTGCCCGGGGAACCAAAGCGGAAAATGCCGAGCTTGCCCCAGGTAGAAAACAGTACGTGGAAAACTTCGCCGCGCTGCAGCCAGTTCCGGCCGAAAACCAAACCCAGCAAAGCGCTGGCTATAAAGTAAAGCAGCAGGGCAATGGCCGTTACTTCCGGCCGGATGGCCGTTTCGTTAAAAATAAGTTCGCCGCAGGCAATCAGGAAAAAAAGAACGGCCGCCGGCCACCAACCTAGTTTATGCGGCCACTTTATAGGCATTTCGCCATTTAGAATTAGTTTACGGAACTTATTACTGTCAGCTAATTGGGCGATGGCCACGAACGGATTTAGCCGCTGGGTCCAGTTGCCAAGCACGCCGCAGGCCAGCGGAACGGCTATCCAAATGACCAGCCAAAACGCTGTGGGTACGATATTTTCCGGAATTTCCTGCGAGCCAAAAATACCTGCAGCCGCAAAAAGCGCAAACAGAGCAAAAGATATCGCCGCCCAGGGCCAGCTAAAGTCCTTTATGTGAATTTCTTCTTTAGTTTTTACCGGCCTGGAACTGACTTTTTTCTGGATGATTAATAAGAAGGTTAAAAAAACTACGGCCGCGCCGCCCAGCAAAAAGAGCTTTAATGAAATAGGTAATTCATAACGTTGCCCAAATGCATGGGCTATTACCAGGTGCTCCATATCTATTAATAATATCAACTTAATCCAAATTGGTATTGCAAGTTAAATTAAAAGAGCCCCAAAGGGGCCCCCTTAAATCTACGCGCTAGTGTTAGCGCAAGTTGCGGACTTCGTTGCCGTGGGCCATAACTGCCCAAATGACCAGCACGTCGATGGTGATGATCAAAATTGACCAGATCGGGTAGACCGGCACGAATGCCATATTGGCAACAGCGCTTGCCAGAGCTACTACGATCGCAAAAGTGCGGCCGTACAAATTGCCTTGGGCCAAAGAGCCGGCGGCAATGATAGCCAATATTCCGCCTAAGATGTGGATCCAGCCCCATTGGCTGTAATCGAAAATCCATAGGTTAGAACTGGACCTAATGTATACGTCGTCTTTAAACAAGGCTACGAAACCGGCGATTACGTGGAAAAAACCAGCCAGTAAAAGCATTAAGCCGGCAAAGCCAATCCAGCCTACCCAACCGCTAGTTGTTTCGTTTTTTGCGCTCATATTAACTCCTTATATTGATATTCGTATTGTCTGATGAACAGGGGTGAATGTCAATTGGAATGTATAAGCAATTGATTGTCTTAGTACCGTTTCGCTTCCGCGAATATATAAGAATCTAGTAGGGCGATTCGACGGCGCCCATATCGGGAGCCGAACTTTGGTAATGCAGCGGCGCGCCGTCGGCGCTAACCGTATAACTTAAACCGGGAACCGACAAACTGCCGCGGTCGATTGCCGGTGAGTTGCTGGGCAGGGCCAAGCCGGGCGCGCCGCCAACCAGCGGGTTGGCTACAATATCACCTGTGCCGTGCGGCATCGAAGCGCCGCCATTCCAAATGTTGTTGTATTCGCTGCAAGTAGGGCAGGTCCTGAAGGCGTTACCGAAAGTACCGGTAGCTATGTTATTGGCGAACGTTACGTGGGCGGTACTGGGCGTTAATGAGAAGTTAAAGCCTTCTGAGGCATTATTGAAAACGAATGTATTGTTGGCGATTACGAAGTTTACAGTGGAAACTTGGCCGGAAGGGTCGAGGCCGTTATCGTAATAGAAACCGTAGCCGCCGATATTCCACATGCGGTTGTAGTAAATGTACGTCGCAACGCCCGGGTCTTGCGCTTTATTGTCGTAGTTAAAGAAAGCCAGCGGGTACATGGTATCGTGCAGCGCGTTACCAAAAATGCGCTGGCCGTGCGTACGGATTGATACGGCGCCGCCGCCGGCATTGCCGGAAATGTCGTTGTAGCTAATTTCTGAACCTACCGATTTAGAATAAATGCCGTGCTTGCCGTAAGTAATGGCAGCGTTCCAGCCGGTGTCATTAATGGTGTTGCCGGTTATGACGATATCGCGGCAGTAGTAAGTAATTAGCCCGGAATCGCCGATGTGGCGGAAAGTATTATGGCGGATCAGCCAGTTGTGGTCGTTAGGGTTACATTGCAACCCTGTACTGGGCGTGTCGTGGATAATAGAATTTTGAATGATTATATCGTAGGTGGGGTTGGCACTACAGCTGCCGCAAGACGCGATAATGCCGCTTGCTGAATCGGTAAAATCGAGGTCGTCAAAAGTTATATTGTGGGTACCGCCGTCTAACCAAACGCCGCCGGCAATTTCCGCCCGGCCCGTACCATAACTGGTAACAACTATCGGGGCTGATACCGTGCCCATACAGCGCGGTCCGAACCAGGTGTCATTATATGTTTGGCCGCCTTCAAAGGCAATTACCTGGCCTGGCGACATGCACACGCTTTTAGCTTTGGCTATAGTCCGCCACGGCGACGCGGCCGAGGTACCGCTGTTTGAGTCACTTCCGTTGGCGCTAACGTAATACGTCGGTATATAAGAATTAGATGAGGGCGGCGGCGCGGCCGTGCCTATCGAAACTGTCACTGATGCTTTGGCCGTTCCACCGCTGCCGGTACAGGCCAGGGAATAAGTTGACGCAACATTAAGCGCGCCGGTACTTTGTGAACCCGAGGTTGGCACAGCGCCGTTCCATGATCCGCTGGCCGTACAAGAACTTGCGTTGGTTGCTTTCCAAGTTAGGGTAGAGCTTTGCCCCGTGCTTACTTTGGTTGGGGTGGCCGACAGTGATATGGTCGGGGGAGGCGTAATTACGGCTGGGCCGTAGAACCTGGTGACGTCCAAGTATAGGTTCCGGTCGCAAACCCCGGATTTAGCGTAGTCATTATTAAAACTAATCTTTAGGGTATGAACGCCAGCGCCATAGTTATGCGCGATGCTGAATGCCTGCCAGCTGCTGGAAGTAACGGATACATTAGTTAAAAGGTTCACCCCGTCAACGTTCAGTGTCATATGCGGCGCGCCATAACACTGCGAACCGGCAGCCATTACGGTAAGCGACGTAATACTGCTAGGAAAACTAACTTGCCCGGTGGCGCTGCCGTTGTAGTTTAAATGCACCGATTTGCCGCCCGACCCGGTGGGGCTTGTAACCACTTTTTCTCCCGCAGATAATATCATCTGCTCGGCTTCTAACTTTGTAATTAAAGTTGTTGCCGCAAAACTCTTAATTAACAAAAAAGCGCCGATAATTGCGAAAGCGCCGGCAAATATAAACAGGCCTTTTTTAGATAAAGCCGAGTCTTTTGAAATTGAATTGCTTATTTTTGGTTTTGCGAGCTTCATAAGCTTTTTGATTGAGTAACTTAACCATAAGCTAAAACGTAATTTAACGCAACCGACCATAAAAGGGCTATAATTAGATAAACAAGGAGTTCAATATGTTCGCTCTAGAAATTCTCAGTACTACGGTGACAACAATATGGCTGATAATCGGCATTCTAATTTGGCTGGCGCTGGCATTCTGGCCGGCTCGGGTGGCCTCACGCAAAGGCTACAGCTTTTTACTGTTCTTTTTACTAAGCATCATATTTTCTTTTTTACTGATTTTGATAATCGCCTACATAATGCCGCGCCGTAATACCCCGGCACCGCCGCCCGCCGAACCGGCAGCTTAAGCTTTAAAACCCTAAACAAGTTAAGTTATAATAGTTGTTAAGTTTTAATTGGAAATAAAATTTTGCCGGAAACCGCGACTAACTTAAAGGTTATTATTGGTGCTTTGATGCTGGCTATGCTGCTGGCTGCGCTGGACCAAACTATTGTATCGACGGCCATGCCGACGATCGTTAATGACCTAAATGGACTGAGCGAATATTCTTGGGTGGCGACTTCGTACCTGTTGACCAGTGCGATTTCGACGCCGATCTACGGCAAAATCAGCGACATGTATGGCCGTAAGAAAATCTTTTTGTTTGCGATTGGTATTTTCTTAGTCGGCTCGATATTGTGCGGGCTAAGCCAGAACATGAGCCAGCTTATCTTCTTCCGCGGCTTACAAGGTTTAGGTGCCGGCGGATTGTTCACGCTAGTTTTAGCTATAATCGGCGATGTTGTGCCGCCGCGCGAGCGTGGCCGCTACCAGGGCTTGTTTGGCGGCGTATTTGGAATTTCCAGCGTCATCGGTCCGTTGCTGGGCGGTTTTATAACTGATAACTTCAGCTGGCGCTGGGTGTTTTATATCAATGTTCCGATCGGCCTGTTTACGATGGCGGTTATATCGACGCGCTTGCATCTGCCGGTTAAAAAATCACCTCATCAAGTGGATTACCTGGGCGCCGGTTTATTGTCTGTCTCCGGAATAGCTTTACTGTTGGGTTTGGAGTGGGGCGGCGACAAATACGCCTGGCTGTCCGGCCAACTTGTAGGACTGTTCGCGCTCAGCTTGGTAGCCGCTGTCTTATTTATCTGGCGCGAGCGCCATGCCAACGAGCCAATTATCCCGCTGCATTTGTTTAAAAACAGTATTTTTCGGGTAACGACCATGCTGAGTTTTGTAGTGGGAATAGTGATGTTCGGGGCGATTATCTTTTTACCGGAATACCAGCAGTTAGTCCGCGGCGATTCGGCAACTAAGTCAGGCCTGCTGATGTTTCCGCTGGTTTTGGGCTTGTTGATAAGCTCGATTGTCGCCGGCCGGCTGACTTCCAAGCGCAACAGTTACCGCATATTTCCGATTATCGGCTCGTCGATGCTGGTAGTGTCTTTAATATTGCTTAGCCATATTACATTTGAAACCAGCCGCACGCTCATAGCCCTTTGGATGTTTGTACTGGGCCTGGGCATTGGCCAGATCATGCCGATATTAACTTTGGCCGCCCAAAACTCCGTAGACCGCGAAGATTTAGGTACGGCCACCAGCTCAGTATCTTTTTTCCGCAGCATTGGCAGCTCAATTGGCGCGGCTATTTTTGGCGCTATCCTGACAAACCGGCTGATCCACTATCTTCACTTATTTTTGCCGGGCGCTGCGGCCAACAACGCTTCGGCCAACTTGCAGCAAAGCGCAGCTAAGCTAAAAGACTTGCCGCCCGATGTCCACCGCACAATCCTCGAAGCTTTCGGCTTGTCTTTTGGAGACTTATTCTTAGCCGGCGTACCTTTCGCCATATTGGCGCTGATAATTGCCCTGCGGCTTAAAGACGCGCCCTTAAGAGGGCGCGACGATAATCCTAAACCGGCTTAAACTTACAAGCCGAGCAGCTGTTTTTTCTTGGCGTCGAATTCTTCTTGGGTTAAGATGCCTTGCTCTTTGAGCTGTCCGAGCTTTTCCAGCTCGGCGTAAGGGTCGGTAGCAGGGGCTGGAGCAGCTTCCATTGGCTGCGGGTTTTCGGCGGCCCAGCGCTGGGCTTGGCGGCGGCTAACGTTGTTTGACACGTGGGTGGCGGTTCCGGCAATAACTGCTGTTCGGGCTACGCCTCGTAATAATCCTGGCATATCTATGTACTCCTTATTTATCTAATTCGGCGGCGGCGTCCGGGTGGATGCGGCCTTCGGCGACTAATACGCCGTTAGCGTCTATTAATGCTTGCTTTAACGGGATGGCCCATAACTGTTCTATTACCAGCAGTCCGGCCGACGTATTATTTTCTAGAAGTTCTGAAACTTCGTCTAAATCGTCCTGGGTGACTTGCTTGCTGGAAGCGTCCTTATATTTGGTGGCGATTTCTACGGCGTAGCTATCGCCCAGGTTTGTGGCGTCCAGGGCAGACACATTGCCGTCTTTGTCTTTGGTAATCATGGATAAGGCGACAATATCAATAATCCCTTTATCAACCGCATCGCCAAGGGCTTTCATGATGCTGCCGTCAAATTTATTGCCTTCGAAGCCCACGATGATGTAGTCGATCGGTCCTCTCATATCACCTCCATATTATTGTTTCTCTTATTATACAGATCAGCCGCTTCGCCATGCCAGTTAATGTTAAATAGTTTATAGCCAATAGCTTGAGCAAGGCTTAAAGTTAAGGCCGAAAAAGGAGTATATATGCAACCACAAGAACCGGACCCGCAACAGATTACGGAACAGCTGGATATAGCCCAACAGCGCCAGGAGCAGGCCCAAAAAGCCATGGAGGAGGCGCTGCAGCAAGCTAAGAATGCCGAGCAGCAGATTATAGAGAATGAAGAACAATTAGCACGAGAGATGGCCGCCGCCCAAGCAAAAGCCGAGGAATCCAAAGCCCAGCTGGAAGAGGCCAAACAGAAAGAAAAACTGGCTGCCCAGCAAGTTAAACAGGGCAAAGGCGGTCAGCCAAAAATTGACGTAGGCTTTAAAGCCGAAGATTTAATAAGTTCACTCGGCAAACCGCCCGAACCGAATTACGAAATGAATATGCCTACGCCGGAGCCGGCTATCGACAAGTTCACCGCGGCAGAATTAGAAAACCAGGTTAAGTCTACCCACGAAGCCGTGCAGCAGGCCAGCCAAAAAGTAGAGCAGGGGCATAAAGAGATCAGCCAGGCTAAAAGCAAAGTGGAAATGCATGCCCAGGAGCACGGCTCGTTTATTAACCGCTTCGAACGCGTCCTTAAAGATGAGCCGGAAAAAATAAGCTCCCAGCCGCAAGCGCCCTGGTTCTTTATTGCCCTCGGGGCAGCATTCCTGCTGCTATCTATAATTGCCATTTTAGTTACTGGCAGCATGATTTGGCTTTTCGTAGCTCTGATTGCTATAGCCCAGATGGCTACCGGCACAATGCTCAAAATGAAAAGCCAATAACCCCTGCCCGGCCAAAAAACTTTTGCTTAACAAGTTAACTATGTTATTTTATTTTTAGTCTTAGTTAAAACAAACAAAGCGAAACAATTTAGCATAAGCCTATTGACATTCTGTCAAACTCATGTATAATGTTAATTGTTATCGCGAATAACACAAACAAAAATAAAAAAAGGAAAAGCACAATGAGTAGCATTCAAACCACCGGCCAATTGTCGTTCGAGCTTTTGCCCACCAACGACAGCGCCATCCTAGCAATCGACCCAATTTTATCTGAATAATCAGTCGTCATAACCAAATAGCTCCCCAACCGGGGAGCTTTTTTATATCGCATTTTTATTAGTTTTCTACCATACCCGTTGCATCGCTATTTAAAGGATAAGCAATGTATTTTCCGATTAACGGCCGGGTACAAGCCAGCAATAAATTTGTATATGAGTACGCGAGCAGCACCACGGTAGCCGGGCCAGGGTAGTGGCGGCTTAAAATTAAAAATATGCTGCAGGCTGTTAGCGTGGCCAGCAAAAAACCTTGGATTTTAAATTGCGTATCATCAAAGTTGCGGTCAAACACATCAAAGAACCAGTAATCATCGGATTCTAAAGATACCCGGCCAAATAGATAAACTATGGCTCCCCTAATTACTGCCAGCAATAACGATAACCTTACTAGCCAGAAATTTATCATATCGAAAAGTGTGCCGTCTTTGGGTATAGCAGCCTCGCTTATTGCGTTATAAGCTAATATGGCGAAAATTAAAAAATAAAAAGCCGCGATGACAGATTTAACTCTTTTTCCGTAAACTTTATTTTTAAGCAGAATATACAAGCTGGCCAGCACTGCCGCAGCAATAATTAAGCCATATAACGGGAAATTACCGGCATATACAGCCAGTTCCGATGGTTGGTAAAAAACCATGCCGGCGCCAATCACAAAAATCAATATAAAATAATGCAGTTCGGTAAAGTTCGGGAATATGTAATCGAGCACTCTGCCCATTAATGGCGAAGCGTCTTTATTGAGCCATGATGTATTTGCCATACAGCTAAAGTTTACCAGCAATTCACAGTATAAGCCCAAAGCGAGATTAGCGGACTTCGTCCTCTTCCGCTCAAACTTTCTCGAAGCAAGCTTCTGCGAGAGTTTTCGCTCCACATCAATTGCGGGCATAACCAGAGCGCTCGATTTCATTTGTGGGTAGGAAAAACTGAGGAGCGGAAGCAGCTGTACAAATAGTACTGCTGCGAGCACCGGAAGTTTTGACACCGCCACAAATGAAAAGACAAGCTTGGCGAGGAGCTTTGCTTCTCGTAAAAGCTTGTCGTTCGTGCGCTCTGGTAGCAGGGGCGAGATTTGAACTCGCGACCCCAGGCTTATGAGTCCTGTGCTCTAACCAACTGAGCTACCCTGCCTTAACAGATCAGAATATACCATAATAACACCTTAAAACCAATGGCGCTGTGTTACTTTTATCCGCATATGCTTTTTTTGGCTTAGGCCGGCATTTACAATTAAAAGGTTACAATTTCTATATTATGTAAGGCCGGAAAATTATGAAGCTAAAATTAGTAAGCGTTAAATCAGAAATACCGGGTGTTAAAACTTTTATTTGGGAGCCTGCCAAAAAAATCGAATGGCAGGCCGGCCAATTTATGTATTATGACTTGCCGCATAAGAATGAGGACGATAGGGGAGAGCGCCGCTGGTTTACTATCTCTGCCCCGCCTTACGCCGGCCAGCCAACTATCACTACTCGTATTGCCAGCGACAAAGGCAGCAGTTTTAAAAACGCCCTGCTCGATTTAAATGTGGGCGCCGAAATAGAAGCCGACCCGCCCGAAGGCGATTTTGTGGTTGAAGACCCGCAGCAAGATTATATTTTCGTAGCCGGCGGCATCGGTATCACGCCTTTCCATTCGATAATTTGCCAGCTGGACCACGACAGCCAGCCACTGAACGTTGACTTAATGTATGCCAACCGCGACGAAGATTTTATATTTAAAGCCGAGTTCGAAGCCGTCCAAAAGCGGCATCCGGAATTTAAGATTCACTACTTCACCGGCGATAAAAAAATCGAAGCCGATGATTTAAAACTACTTATTAATCAAAAGCCAAATGCAATTATTTACGTATCCGGGCCGGAACCAATGGTTGAGCATTACGTTGAAGTTTTGAAGGGTATGGATATTCCCGAGGACCAGATTAAAACCGATTACTTCCCGGGCTACGAATTCGCCGGCTAAATTACAGATACAAATTTGTGCAAAAAATTGCTAAAATAGCCATTAGCATAACATGGAGTAGCAATGGCTCATCGCCTGCCCATACCGGGATCAGATGACGGCACCTGGGGGGACATCTTAAATGATTTTTTATCGCAGGAGCATAACGCCGACGGTTCGCAGAAAACCTTAGGTGTAACTAAAGGCGGCACCGGCGCGACCGATGCCGCTACTGCCCGTTCGAATTTAGGTACTATCTCGACATCCGATTCGCGGTTAAGCGATGCCCGCCCGATGGCTTCGCCCAGCGCCGACGTATCATTTAATAGTAAGAAGGCTATTAACGTTGCCGACCCTTCCAATCCGCAGGATGCCGCCACTAAAGCGTATGTAGACAGTACTACATCAGCCGGGGCGCCGGATGCTACTACTCTAAGCAAGGGCATTGTCCAGCTAGCTGGCGACTTGGGCGGTACCGCCGCGTCCCCTACGGTTCCGGGATTGTCTGCCAAAGAAAATACGGCGAATAAAGGCGCGGCTTCGGGCTACGCTTCACTCGACAGCGGCACCAAAGTACCTACAACCCAATTGGGCGGTGCCGGGGCTGATAACACTAAATTCTTGCGCGGCGACCAAACCTGGGTTGCGCCTGCCGGCGCGCCCGACGCCACCACTCTCAGCAAGGGTATCGTCCAGCTTGCCGGCGACTTGGGCGGTACGGCTGCTTCGCCTACAGTCCCTGGTTTAGCTTCTAAAGAAAGTACCGCCAATAAAGGGGCTGCTTCGGGTTACGCGTCGCTCGATAGCGGCTCCAAAGTTCCAACCGCCCAATTAGGTGGAGCAGGGGCTGATAACACAAAATTCTTACGCGGTGACCAGACCTGGGTAACGCCTTCCGGCGCGGCCGATGCTACCACTTTAAGCAAAGGTATCGTACAGCTTGCCGGCGACTTGGCCGGCACGGCAGCCTCGCCGACAGTACCAGGCTTGGCGGCTAAAGCCGCTGATACGTCCGTTGTTCATTTAGCCGGTACCGAAACGGTAACTGGCGATAAGGATTTTACCGGCGCCTTGCAGCACAATGGCAATGCTGTCGTGGATACCACCGACCCGCGCCTGTCGGCCGTAGATGACCAGCGCCTGACCTGGGCGCCGCCCGAGCTGGATAACCCGATAGAAATCACATTGGTAGCCGGCGGCAACTATTACCCCAATTTACTTCCCAACCAAGATTACGTTATTTATTGCCCTAATACGATTAGTTCGACCCTATCTACGGGTGCCGTTTATTTAAGCGGCGGCCGCAATATTGTCTGGATCGGCGGTGAGATTGACCACCCCGACCAGCGGCCCAACGATTCCGATACTTATAGCCGCGGCATTTTTATTGGTAACGCTACCGGCGTAGTCCATCTCGAAGGACTTTATCTTCATGGGGTGGACTTATCTGATGGCTTCCAGGTTTACTGCCCGGAAGCTATCGTCCAGATCCAGAACTGCCGCGTAGGCGATCCCGGCCAGCCAATCGTCGCCCACAGTTCGACATTTACCGATAAGCACCCCGATATTATCGAAATGGAAGGCGGCTGCCGCGAACTCCGGGTAGATAAACTGACCGGCTACTCTACTTACCAGGGATTATTCGCTAGTAATGTTGCCAACGTCGACGCCCGTTGCCGCGGCATAGTGGCTAAACGAATGGACATCACAGCCGTCGATACGATTGCCGGCATTGGTTCCCGCCAGCTGCTTTGGCAAGGCACCCGCGACATACCTATGCAGCTTAAAGACGTTTATATTATTCCTTACCAAATGACTGCCACGGGCGGTCTGGTACAAACGCTGCTAACTACTTGCCGGCCATACGGTACCGCCGCCGAACCGGACGTCAAATTGCGCTCCATCGCTACCGCCGACGACGGACTCGGCAACTACGACAGTATTAAAGGCGTTTACTGGCCGCCCAAAGCCAATATCTCCGGCCAGGTGCTGCTCGGGCCGCCGCCTTCCGGCAATTATGTATCGAACACCTTTGCCGGCCTGAACTACGTGACGCCCGGCTACCAAGCCGCTTTCCCCAAAGTCACCAACGACATGGCCACTTCCAATAAGAGTTTGGGCCGCAGCGTCCGCCCCAACATGAATAAGTTCAAGTCGTGGAGCTTTGACCCCAATGATATCCAGTCCACCAATTCGCCGGTTAGTGCCCAGATATTTATCGCTAAAGTTCCGATGGAAGATTTTATGGATGTCAGCAACATTATGGTCGGCATCGAAACAGCTGGATCCGGGCTAACGGCCGGGCGGAACTTTATGGCTATCTATGATATGCGCGGCACCAAAATGGCGGTGACCGGCGATGTTACCGCCGCATTCGGCGGTACGGGGGAACAAAGCTTGGCTTTGACCTCAACCGTAAAGCTCACCGGCTCGCCGGGGCAGTATATGGTGGTAGCTATGTTGGCTACCGGTACGACAATGCCGGTTTTCTGGTGCGGCAACAGCGTGGCCGCCCGCGCCAACCTCGGCGTAATGGGCTCGGACAAGTTCGTTATCCGCTGGGCTTCGAATATTGCCGGCCAAACCACAATGCCTAATACCTTGTTTTTCAGCAACAGTACCGCCAGCGCCTTCACCTTTTGGTGCGGCCTGTTGTAAAAATACCGCAAAATTAAGTTGTACTATTTCAAAAAGCATATGCTATTATAAAGTTAAACCTGATTGGAGGGTTTTATTATGCCGGATATCGGCTTACCAGAATTAATAATAATTTTAGCTATCCTGCTGTTGCTGTTTGGCAGTACACGCTTGCCAAAGCTATCGCGCAGCCTGGGCCAATCGGCCAAGGAACTCCGCGACGGGCTAAATGGCAAGGGTTCTGATCAAAAAACAGAAACCCCAGAGCAAAAATAAACAGTTAAGGAGAAAAGTATGGATGGTGCTTCTCGCATGCACCGCCAGCCTTTTAGCGAACACATCCGCGAACTTCGGCGACGGCTGATTGTTTGTTTGGCTGCGATTTTAGCCGGCACGGCTGCCGGCTACTGGTTGCATGCGCAGTTATTTGCCATGATCCAAAAACCGCTCGGCCAGCAGCTTTATTACACGTCACCGGTCGGCGGGTTGAATGCTATTTTGAAAGTGTCAATCCTGTTTGGATTGGTCGTGGCCTTGCCGGTCATTATTCATCAACTTCACGGCTTTTTGCAGCCGGCGTTCCATAAGTCGCTGCCGTCGCGGTCAATATATATAATTTTTACTTCACTGGCGTTAGCGGCAATTGGCGCGGCGGTCGCTTACTTCATAAGTTTACCGGCTGCCCTGCACTTTTTAACCAACCTTAATACGCCGGGCATCGCGCCGTTTATCCTGGTTAATGAGTATATGAACTTTATCTTGAGCTATATCGTTGGCTTTGCAATATTATTCCAGCTGCCGCTCATTATCTTGTTTATTAACCGGGTAAAACCGCAGTCGCCGCGCGGCTTGATGCGCTACCAGCGCTACGTAATCTTGGGCAGCGCCATAATCGCGGCCATACTAACGCCAACTCCGGACCCGCTCAACCAGGCTATTATGGCCGCCCCGATAATCATTCTGTACCAGGTATCAATCGTTATGATCTGGATTGCCAATAGCAATAAAGCCAAGCCTGTGCCCGCCGCGCCATCACCTGCTTGGAGTGACACAACTAATTTAGTTCCGGCAGCTATACCTAACCAGGCGCCGCCCGTTGTTGCCCGCCAACCACGGCCGCGGCCCCAGTTAATAATGGATGTGGCCTGGCCCGCCCAACAACGATAAAATATGGTTTGCAATACAAGCATAAGAGAGTTAAACTGAAACCAACACAGTTCCTTTATACAAAAATCCAAAAGGTAAAAAATGAGAGATATAAAAGTCAGCAACCTCCTAGAGAGGGAAGTCAGCCGCTCCGAATTTTTAAAGTATATCGGCGTGGCTTTTATTGGTATATTTGGCATCACTGCGTTTATTAAAGGCCTGCACGAACATGTGCCGGCCCAGACGGCTAAAATGCAGCAGCCTACGGCCCGGGCCGGTTACGGCGGCAGCGCCTACGGGCGGTAGTAGTGTAATGTTTTGCCGCTGGCGCAATAAAATTCCAGCACTTCTGGCAAGCAGCGCTTGCCTATTCTTTATGTTGGCGGCGCCGGCCAGCGCTTTACCTTATGGCAGCGGCGGCTATGATGGTTGTACGTATGACACGTGCTCCACTTCTACGACTACCGGCGGCGGTACTAGCGGAGGCACAAGTGGGGGAACCAGCAACGGCGGCTCTTCTGGCAGCAAAAGCTCGTCGGGCGGCAGCAAGAAAAAGACAACCGCTTCAACCACTACGGCTCCACCATCAACCCCCGCGAACACGACTCCGCAAAACTCTAATTCTGATTCTAACGGGCTAATAACTACAGGCAGTAACACAGTCGCCAACAGCAACACCGTAACATCAACGCGTGCAGTAACCCACAACTGGCTGGTTTATGCCATACTGGCAACGATTGTCGCGATTATTATCTTATCGCTAGTGATTCTGATTCATAACCGCCGACGTAATAAGATGACCACCTTCTAGATAACATCTCCTCCTCCATTAAATATGGCAAGATGATTAAGTTAAACAGCTAAGCCATTACGGCACTTGATTATAGGTGTTAAAAAGCGCATTATTCTGGGCATGAGTGCTTCTGAGGGAGATTCCGGCCCCCAACAAATTAGCCCGCAGGAAAAATACAAGAAAGAAATCCAAAAAGACTCGGACTGGTATGGTTCGATGAGCCTCTTACTAGCCAGCACGGGCGCGATCGCGGTTGGTTCATCTAAACTATTATTTTCGCTGCCTGAAACGACACAGGATATTAAAGTGGCGGAACTTCTAGCCTCTTATGGTTGGCCGGCGCTGGCGGTTGGAGGCTTGGAAGCCATAATTTTTCTTAGGAAACTAAGCGAACTCGAATCTTTGGATTAATTTATATGAATAATACTTACATTATTGCCGTTTCGGGCGGCGTCGATTCTGTAGTTCTACTGGATATGCTGGCCAAGCGAGGCGGACCGGAAAAGTATATTGTTGTCCACTTCGACCATGGAATTAGGCCCAACTCATCCGAAGATGCTAAATTTGTTAAGCAATTAGCCACAACATATAAATTACAACTGGAAACCGGGCAGGGGCACTTAGGCCCCAATAGCAGCGAGGAGGAGGCCAGGCGGGCGCGTTATAACTTTCTGTTTTCGGTGCAAAAAAAGCATCAGGCTGCCAAAGTCATAACTGCGCATCACCAAGACGACTGGCTGGAGACCGCCATAATCAATATTTTAAGGGGAACGGGTCATAAAGGCTTGTCGGCCATTAAAGCCAACCCCAACGTCAGCCGGCCGTTATTGGACATGCCAAAAGCAGACATTATTAAATATGCCAAAAAAAATAATTTGCAGTGGGTAGAAGACGCTACCAATGAAGACCAGTCGTATTTGCGTAATTATGTTCGTAAAAATTTACTGCCGGCCTTCCCTGCCGGTTCGGCCCAGCGCGATAAACTGATAAATATACTTAATCAATCAGTTAAAGACAGACAAAAAATCAATAATATTATTGCGACTTTATATCATAATATTGCAAAGGGCAGGGAAATTGACAGGGGTACTTTTATTGGACTGCCTCACGGCGTATCTAAAGAGATTTTGTTGTTATGGTTCAAGCTAAATGATGTCAAGCAATTAGATAAGCAACAAATCGAGAAAGCCGCGTCTTTTAGTAAAACGGCTGCTATAGGTAAAATATACCCGTTAGATAAACACAATTCAATTAACATCGGCCGTGATAAAATTATGTTACAAGTTAAGTAATGACTTTTACCTGTTATAATTATTGCGTATGAGTAGAAAGCAGTTACGGATGAACAGAGAAGGTGGCAGCAACTTGAAAAACAACCGTTTCAAAAACGCCGGTTTTGTGGCGCTTTTGTTACTACTCGGTTTGATTGTATTCGCGGCCTTTAACCAACCCAGCCAACTTAAAGAAGTACCTTTTTCTCAAGTAGTTGACGAAGCTAACAACGGCCAGCTAACCCGTATTACGGTTACTGGCGAAGAGTTAGCCGTTACACCTAAAGGCTCCGATAAACCCACCGAGCAATCGCGCAAAGAAGCCGGCTCGAGCATTTACGAGCAAGGCCTAAAACAAGGAAAGGTAGAAATCGTGAATAAGAAAGAATCTACAACCGGCGATTTATGGCTGCAACTTGGCGTTAATATCTTACCGATCATTATTATCACGATCATCTTAGTGATGATGTTCCGCAGCGCCCAGGGGCAGGGCAACCAGGCTTTAAGTTTTGGTAAAAGCCGGGCCCGATTATACGGCAACGAAAAAGACCAGATTTATTTCAGGGATATTGCCGGCAACGCCGAAGCCAAGCAAGATTTGGAAGAAGTCGTTGAGTTTTTGAAATTCCCTAAGAAATTCGAAGGATTAGGAGCCAAAATACCAAAAGGCGTGTTACTGGTTGGCCCTCCTGGTACCGGTAAAACCATGCTGGCCCGGGCCGTAGCCGGCGAAGCCAACGCGCCGTTCTTTAGCATCAGCGGCTCGGAATTCGTTGAAATGTTCGTCGGCGTCGGCGCCAGCCGTGTGCGCGACCTATTCAACAAGGCCAAAAAGAACGCCCCGTGCATTATCTTTATAGATGAAATTGACGCCGTCGGTCGCCGGCGCGGCAGCGGCATGGGTGGCGGCCACGACGAGCGCGAGCAAACTCTTAATCAGATATTGGTTGAAATGGACGGCTTTGAACAAGGCCAGAATATTATAGTATTGGCGGCCACTAACCGATCTGATGTGTTAGACCCCGCCCTGCTCCGCCCCGGACGTTTTGACCGCCGGGTAAACATTGGCTTGCCGGACCGTAAGGAACGCGAGGCAATACTAAAAGTCCATTTTGCCAAGAAGCCAATCGCTAAAGATGTTGACCTGGACTCGCTGGCGGCCAAGTCCGCCGGTACCAGCGGCGCCGACCTGGCAAATATCGCCAACGAATCAGCCATTATCGCAGCCCGCCACGACCATAAAGAAATTTCTAACGAAGACGTAGTAAACGCGTTCGAAAAAGTTGCCATCGGCCCCGAGCGTAAAAGCAAAGTCATGACCGAAAAAGACAAGGAGCTGACTGCCTACCACGAAGCCGGCCACGCCATTGTTGGGCATGTACTGCCTGACAGTGATTTAGTGCACAAAGTTACCATTATCCCGCGCGGCGGAGCAGGTGGCGTAACTTGGTTTATCCCGCCGGAAGACAAGAACTACCACAGCATTATCGAATATAAAGATGTACTGGCCCGGGTGCTGGGCGGCCGGATGGCCGAGGAAATTATTTACGGGCATGACCGCGTAACTACCGGTGCCGGCTCCGACTTGCAAAAAGCCGCAGAACTAGCCCGCGACATGGTTGTTAACCAGGGCATGGGTAAAAAGCTGCGCAACCAAGTGTTCCATGTGGACGACGGTATGATGCTTGACCGGCTGGTGCACGAGCGGCAATATTCCGACGAGACGGCCAAAGTAATAGACGATGAAGTCGAGGATCTGATTAGCGAAGCTGCTGTCCGGGCCAAAGATGTGATTAAAGCCAATATGGATAAATTGGAAAAGCTAAAGAAATTGCTACTGGAAAAAGAAACCGTCGAAGCCGACGAAATACTGAAGCTATTCGAAGGCTCAGTGATGCCAAAGGCCGCAGCCCTCTATTAAAATGCCGCGAACCGCGGCGCCAGGCTTTTAAAGCCGGCTTTATTTTCGAACGATTCATCGCCCTGGTCTTCGCGGAAAACCATGAAGTGCAGGTGGTCTAAGGTGGTCCAGCCAGTTTTGCCAACTGTGCCAATCCGCTGGCCCTTGGTTATTTCATCGCCTAAATCCAACGAAAGGTCGTTAATTGAATGCCGCATTAAATGGCCATATTCCGAAAATTCGCCGTTTTCGTGTTGCAAGGTAATGAAATTTAAATATTTGGAATATTCCGGTGTAGTACCCCATGTGTCGAATTGGTCTTGGAAACGAACGACTTTGCCCTTTTGGGACGCCAGTACGGGCGTGCCGTCGGCTACGATAATATCCATGGCTGAGTTATAAGGACCGATATGCGACATCGGGCTGGAATATACATAAATTCCGGCTAACTGGTTTAAATACTCCATTTTTAAGCCGGCTTCTTTAGTAAGGTAGCCTATTCCATAGGGCCGGCGGCTTATGCGGTTAACCGGCACCGGCAAATCGTAAAGCAACCGGCTTTTCTCGCGGTTCCAATAAGGGTGAAAAGCGGTTTCCAATAACCAATTCGTGTTATTGATTGGTTCGTATTTTCCAGGTATCTCTCCCATAGGAATTTAGTTTTAACTAACTACGACTATATTGTCAAACAACTTTTTTACTGGGTCTTACTTAACCCCATCCACTATAATCTAATATATGGCGATTGAGCGTATTGCAAATACGACCGTGCAGGCTGATGCCGCCGAACAGGAACTGGAAAATAGCCTGAGGCCGCGTGATTTTGCCAATTACATCGGCCAGGAGCGGTTAAAGCAAAATCTAAAGCTGGCAATTGATGCCGCCAAAAAACGCGGCGAACCGATTGACCATGTTTTGTTGTACGGTCCGCCAGGCCTTGGTAAAACCACCATGGCCACGGTTATTGCCAATGAAATGGGCGCAACTATTAGGGTGACCAGCGGCCCGGCAATTGACAGGGCCGGTGATTTGGCCAGCTTGCTTACCAACCTCCAGGATAACGACATACTTTTTATAGATGAGATCCATCGCCTTAACCGCAGTGTTGCCGAAGTGCTATACAGCGCGATGGAAGATTTTAAACTCGATATAATGCTGGGCAAAGGCCCCAGCGCCCGCAGTTTGCGCCTGGATTTGCCGAAATTTACTATTATTGGCGCCACTACCCGTACCGGCGCCCTGGCAGCCCCGCTGCGCGACCGCTTTGGCATTGTGCACCGCCTGGAATTCTATTCGCCGGACGAGATTGCCAAAATTATTAAACGGGCTGCCAAAATATTAGACAGCCAATTGCACGCCGATGCCGCCATAATTTTGGCCGGCCGGGCCCGGCTTACACCGCGGGTCGCCAACCGCCTGCTTAAACGCACCCGTGATTACGCCGATGTTAACGGCGACGGCATTATCGACGCCAACACCAGCCGCCTGGCTTTAGAAATGCTGGAAATTGACGAATTGGGCTTGGATGCCTCCGACCGATTACTGCTAAACGCTATTATCGAAAATTATAACGGCGGGCCGGTAGGCATTGAAACGCTGGCGGCCATGATGAGTGAAGAGCGGGGCACAATCGAAGATGTTTTTGAGCCGTATTTAATGCAAATTGGCTTGCTGGAACGTACTCCGCGCGGCCGTAAGGCCACTCCTAAAGCTTTTAAACACCTAGGCAAAAACCCGCCGCCGGCGCCCAAACAGGGCAGTTTGCTTTAATTAAACTGCTATAATCTAGCCATGGCTGACCAATCTGTTGAACAAAAAGAAAATGTGTTTGGCATGGACTTGGACGGCGACCGAAAAATGCTGGAAATCCACCGCCACCCGTTTGGAATTATTATTTTATATATCGGCATGGTAATTGCCGTGGTGGCCATACTGTTTATTTTGCAGGCCTCCCGCGACTTTCTGGACAAAAACATCAGCCATAATTTAAGCGCCCTGGTCTCGGCCGCCAGCATTATAATTGTAGTGATTATGGCGCTGGTTTTATTTGTGGCTACCTATGTATACCGCGAAAGCCGCCTGATTGTCGGCAACGATAACTTAACCCAGGTATTACAAAACGGCTTATTTAGCAAAAAAATATCGCGCTTGTCGATGAGCAACGTAGAAGATGTATCTGCCGAACAGCACGGCATTTTCGCGACGATGTTTAACTACGGCACCTTAACGGTAGAAACGGCCGGCGAGCAGGAAAACTTCGTATTTCCCTACTGTCCTAGCCCGACCCATTACGCCGGCGAAATACTGGCGGCCCGCGAGCAGTTTATTAAAACCGACATGGAGCAGGCTTACAAACTTACCCATCCCGGCCAACCCGGCTAATTTATTCGCTAAACGGATTCTGGCGGTTGGGGTCCAGGTTGGGCGACGAAGTCGTTTGGCTGTCAGTTAAACTCTTTATTTGATCGATATCTTTGCTGTTGATGCGGATAGTCTTAGTTTGCTGGGCGATTTGATTGGCGTAATCTTCGTCAACCGGCGGGTCAATCAGATGCAGCATTTGCAGGCTGGCGAACGACAAAATAGCTGCGACCGCCAAGGCGATGATGATGACTTGGTAACGGCTAATGTAGGCTAAAAGTACGCGGCCTTTGGCCTTCACCGACTCCGCGGCTGAAACGTCTTCGGCTTTCTTTTTTTTGTCTTTGGATCCAACTAACTTCATATTCTTGTTCCTATGGTTTTAAGTAAATGTCGATGCCCAAAACGTAGTTCTGGACGTCAATTATTTTGCCTTGCGAATCTTTGGCCGGCACGAGGTTGGGCTTTATTGAGATTGATGTAACTTGCATGCGCCGCCGGTTATCTTCGATGAGCTTCATAAAATCGAGCATATTGTTGATGCTGGTATTTTTACCGGTGATCTGCACTTTAAGCACGTACACGCCCTTTAACCCGGAGGGTGTTGTAAGCGTCGGCGTACTGGTTTTGGTGGTAGTCGGGCCGCTGCCGGCTACAAATGTTAAGTCATCCAAATTTATATCAGCCGCGGTGGCGAATTTATTTATTTCTTTTATGACAACTGATTGCTCTTTGTCCTGGGGTAGAACTTTAGCGGCTATATCTTCAACTTCTTTGTTCTGGTTGAGGGCATGCTCCAGCGTCTGGAAATTATCCAGCGATTTCTCATTATTGCTGATCTGGGCTTTTTTAACTGCTATGGCCGCCGATTTTGTTTTAGCTATTTTGCTGGCAAAAGAGAATGTACCGATAATACCCACCACCATCAACACGTTAAGCGCAATCAGGATCCAAAACAGCCGTTTGCTTTTCATATCAGCCGCCAATCTCCAATTTATGGAAAGCGTCGAAATAGCTTTGCTTGGAAGTTGTATCGGTTAGCGCTTGTTTTTTGAGATAGGCGTTAATTACCGTTACGTACGGGTAGTTTGTAGCGGTCACGCTGTCGGCGTTGCGCTTGATATCGATGGTGTCGGCAGCCGTAAACAGGTCTTTTTTAGCGTTAATATTATCCAGTAAAGTGGCGGCAGTATCTTGGTCTTTAACCAGGGCGCTGACTACGAACGGCTTGTCGCCGGCGCTGGCCGCCGAAGCTTTAACGGTTGCGGAAGCTACGATGTCATCCACCGAAAAATCCAGGTTGCTCATCACCGCGCCGGGCGGCAGGATTTTGGCAATGTTGGGTATAACCAGCGAGAATTTAACCTGGCGGTTTAAAAGTTCTTTGATGGTTGTAATCTGGTCGGATAATTTCTGGCCCTGGGCCTCCACAGGTTTAAGCTGCGTAATCTGCTGGTTCTGGCCGTTTAGTTGCCCCTGCAGGTTCTCATCGACTTGGCGCATGCGCAGCAGCGAGGCGCCGGTAATCAGGCCGATAGCCACCATAGTTAAGGCCGAGACCGCCAAATAACGGATTAACTTGGAGTTTAGTATGGCGTAGTGGGTGCTGGCCTTAACGTTATCAGGAATCAGGTTAATCATTCGATTACCTCTTTGGGCGTAATTAATGCCAATCCGGCAGCCGTGGCATACATAGTGGTATCTAAAATGTTGGGCGGCTGCAGCCCGTCAAAATCGATGTGCTGCCAGATGCTGCACAGCCGGGTAGGAATGCGCAGGGCATTTGTAATATATGAGCTAAAGCCGGGCAAGTTGCCGCCCCCGCCCAGGATAATTATTTGCTCGACTTTACTGTTTTGTTCGTTGCCGCGGTCTTCGAAATAGCGGATTATTTTACGGATTTCGGTAGTGAGGCTGCGCAGTGGCACCTCCAAGGCTTTTGAAATTTCGGCCTGCTTTTTGCTGAGGTCCAGCCCGTATTTGCTTTTGACGGTATTGGCCTGCAGTTCGGTTAAGCTCATGCTGTCCATTAATGACTTGGTAAGTGTGTTTCCACCGAACTTTACGGTACCGGTAACTTGAACCGACATGCGGTCGTAAATGATCAGGTCGGTGCTGATTGAGCCGCAGTCGATAACCAAAGTAGGCAAGTCCGATAATTCGGAGTTTCGGACTACCCGGGTAACGCTCATGATACTTGGCTCCATTACAACTACATCAATACCCAATATATCGAATAGTTTCATATAGGAATCTACTACGCGCTTAGGCGAGGCGGCTACCAGGTAGTCGCGGCTGTCCTCGTAGGTATGGATCAATTGGTAATCTATATACAAATCGTCGAGAGCTATTGGTATATATTGCTCGGCTTCCAGGCGGATAGCTTCTAATACGTCTTTTTCGGGCATGACCGGCAGGCGGATGACCCGGCTGAAAGATTGGCTGACAGGCAACGAGATCGCCGCCGAGTTGGTGCTTATGCTGCCGGTAATATTATCTTTAAACAACTTGGCGGTGGCGGCCGCCACCGTTTCATAGTCAATAACTTCGCCGTCTCGGATGGCTTCGGCCTCAAAGCCTACCGTGCCGTAACCGTCTAAAACCATCCGTTTTCCGGCCATGCTTAGCTGGACCACTTTTATAGAGCCATGGCCGATATCAAAACCAAATAACGGTTTTTCCCGGTAAAACAAGGTCGAAGAGCTCATAGTATGTTTATTTGATGCGCCACCCAGTTGTTATCTTATCGCAAGTATATCATAAGCATAAATGTATTGGTATCTGTTGGCGGCCATTAATTGTAGACCCGCATGTATCCTCTTTTAACCCAAGTTGTAATACGGTTGTCGCTGCCCGGAATCGAAGTGCCAAATGTTATGACTGCCCCGTTGCCCAACTCCACGGTTTGGCCGGCGATGGCGCCCAAAGCCCCATTATTTGCCAGGCGGACTTTAGACCAGTAAGCGTACAGTATGGCGCCTTGGGCCGAGCCGGTATTACTAAGGTCGATGGTCAATGCTTGCTGGCTGGTATACAAATCTGTACCGGTTACCGTGCTGCAATCCGGAGAGCAGGGAGCCGCGCTATAAAAAGTCAGCAATTCTATGCTCGTACCGGCATTATTGGGGGTTATCGAACTGCTGTTACCCACTACGAAACCAGCCTGCCCATCTACCATGATATCCGGCGTCGAATTCCCTACGCTGTTTTGGACGACCATGTTGGCATTATTCTTAATTGAAATATAGCCGGTAACCCAAACATTACCGTTTATTTTAATTGTGCACTTATTGGAGATATCGACGTTACCGGTAATTTTAACGTTAGCCGGCCAGCTAACAGACCCGTTATTAGGGCAATTTGAGGCCGCCGCGCCGGTCATGGTGTTTCCTGATGCGTTTATAGTTGTTTTTAAGCCCGCCCGGTCAAATGATGGCAAAGTTACCGGCGATACTGTTGATCCGGCTATTAGGCCGGGATTGAACATATTTGTACCGGTTACCTGGTTAGTGGCCTGGACATTGCCATAAATCAGGCTGTTGGTGCCCATCGAAATCGGTTCGCCGTTGCCTGGTCCACAGACTTGCGGGTATGAGGCTGTAGCGGGACTGGGGCAGCTTTGGTGGGCGACCCTTAAATTAACCGCGTTTGTGCTCAGCCCGATCTGGGCATTGTTGCTCATAGTTATTTTGCCGTTGACCACAACGTCGCCGCCGGACACTTTGCTGTTGCCGCCCATAATCAAGCCTCCCACGCCGCTGACCACCGATGACGGGCCGTTGCCAGAAGTCACGGCCTGGATATCCATATCGTATTTACGGGTCGTTTTAGGAGTGGTGGCCGTTTCCGGCGAGTATGTTTTAGCGGTAACGGTAATGGTTTTTAATATATTCGTCGCGCCGTCGGTCACAACGGTATTATACGTAGTCTTGATGTGCCTCGTTGAGTCGCTTAGCAGCGTTACATCGCCGCCGCTTCCGCTCCAGTTGCTTACCGTGTTCATATGCAGCAGGGCGTCGTCCAGGCCGGCATCGGCAGCCAGTTGGGCGTTCAGGGCCCAATTACCTTTAACCGATACGTTCTGGTTGGTTACCGTTTCGGTAGATACGGCAATAATCATCAGCACTATCATTACCCCGGTAATCAACAATACTGGCAGGATAAAACCTTTTTGCCTCATTACTGGTTCCTCAGCGTTACACGGGTTGAGTTGCTAAGCGTTATATTCTTGCCGAATACTTTCTTAGCCATATCGACGGTTAAGACTACCGAGCGGGCCGAGCCGGCATTGGCGGTGGTGGCATCATTAGCGTCATAAAAGGTAAAGCTAAGGTTGCTCAAATTACTGGTAAAAATCCGGTCGAGCGGGCAAGTAGACGTAGCGGTTGGGCAAGTAGTTTTGGCGATGTTGCCGACTGCCGATGCATTTGCTAATACCCGTTTATACATGGTCGTACCGCTGGAAAAATAAATAAACTCGTTTTTATAGGGCAGTCCGGTACTGTCGTTATAAATAATGTCACGGGTACTGGTTACTGCCGGGCTTTCAATAATTAAGATATTGCTGGGATCGCTGGTTACCCAGCCGCCAGCCGGGCCGTTGGCATCGGCTATCTGGTTAGTGGATGAAATTGCATCGGCCAGCCGGATGTCGTCAGTTAACTGGGTTAAAATTGTTTGCGATTCTAGGGCCATTTCGGTGGTAGCTTGGGCTTGCAAAATATTAGCGTAGTAGTAAACGGTAACCGTAAATAATACCAGGGTTAAAAAAGTGGCTACCGTAATGGATATTATTAGCTCCGTGAGCGTAAAACCGGATTGTTTGCCAGGCCGGTTCATTGGCCGACCCCCAGTTCATAAATATAAGTCCGGTACGCCAGGGTGTGGGTGGTTTTATATTCGCTGTAAGAAATGGAGATATCAACTTGCTTTAAGCCGGCTGACTTCTGCGTAACCGTATAGCTGGCGCTTTTAGGGCTGCCCATCGAAACCGGCAGCGACGTAGTAAAGCTTACCGTGCTGATCGGAACGCTGTTATAGCCAATACTGCGCAGCGACTCTATTTTGTTCTGGGCGATGGCATTTGCCAAAACTAAATCGCGGGCCCGGTTGTTAATCACGGCCAGATTAGTCATGCCGATGGCAACGGCCGGGATAATAAAGCCCATCAATACGATTGATATAACCAGCTCAACAACAGTAAATCCAACTTGGGGTTTTTTCATAAGGATTATGCTTAATAATAAGCTGTTTCAGCGAATATAAAAAGCCCCTGGCACTGCCTGCCAGGGGCTTTTCGGAAATCTTTGTTTAGTTAAGGCTGTCTTTGCTCTTAACGGTTGAGGTCTTTTCCTCGAAGAAGTACAGTTTGAATTTGGCGCAAGGAGCAGTAGTACAAGCGGTAGTGCCGTCGCTTTGCAGCGGGGTGTAACCGTAGTGGTCCTTGTCAGGAGTTGCGGAGTTAGTCATGGTGTTGGCAGTAGCGTTAGGGGCGCGGAACGCGTTTAGGTCAGCACCCTTTAAGTTAGCGGTGATCCATGAGTCGGTGTCCAGGTTACCAGTTAGTACCGGGTATCCGCCGTTGTCGTTATAGTAAACTTCCAGTTGGGTTGCGACCGAGTTGATGTCGGTGCGCCGTTCTGTGTCACGGGCCCGTTCCTGGACGCCTTTAAAGCTGTTCAATACCAGCCCGGCCAGGATGATGATCACGACGATGACGATAAGAAGTTCGACGATCGTGAAACCCCGTTGGTTATTTTTTCTGTTAATTGTCATTACCACCCTCCTTTTGGATGCTGTTTTTGGCAGTTTCTTTATTACATTATGCTTATGATTATCTACACAAATGCTTAATTGTCAACTTATTGGATGCTTTGGTTCAAAGAAGTAATCGGGCCTATGACACTCGCAGCGATTAATCCGACCATCGCCCCCATAATTACGATCATTATCGGCTCTAAAATAGAACTCAAACTATCCACAAGCGTATCGACCTCTTCCTCGTAAAATTCGGCGACTTTGACCAGGATAGTTTCGGTTTGGCCGGTTTCTTCGCCAACGGCTAGCATTTGGGCGACAATCGGCGGGAATATCTTGCTTTGGCTGAGCGGCTGGCTGAGCTGCTTGCCGTTTTTGACTTCGCGGGCGGCGTTTTGCAGCTCGGTTTCTATAACGTAGTTGCCTAATGCGCGTGAAGTAACCTCCAGGGTTTCTAAAACAGAAACGCCGGCGGCCATCAGCGAGGCAAAAATATTGGCAAAGCGGGCGATGGCAACTTTAGTAACAACTGTTTTTACGACCGGCACTTTTAGCAGGAAAGTATCAAATTTTTGGCGGCCTTTGGGGGTTTTTCGCCAGCGCGACAAGAATATCGGTCCGCCGACGAGAATGGCAATAATTATGTACCACTGGTGGCGCATAAAGCCGCTGACGCTCAGCATAGCCACGGTTTGGGGCGGCAGCTTAGCATTACCACCGCTTAAAGATGTAACGATACCGCCGATTTTGGGCATTACGGCTATCGATAACACAAAGAATGCCGAAACTGTAATAATTAACAAAATCATGGGGTAAGTCGAGGCGCTTTTAACTTTAGCCCGGATGGCGGCGTCTTTTTCCTGCTGGGTAGCCAGCTTTTTAAGGATTTCGTCCAATATACCGCCGGCCTCACCGGCCCGAACCATATTGACGTAGATCGGCGAGAAAGTTCCGGGGAATTTTTCGAGGGCGTCGCTTAAGGCAATACCGCTTTCGACATCTTTGCCAATCATTGCCAGCTGCTCCTTAAGTTTTTTGTTGGCAGTTTGGAGCATCAGCGTATTGATCGAACGTACCAGCGGCACGCCGGCATTTATCATAGTGGATAATTGACGGGTAAAAATCACCAGGTCTCGCGACTTAACTTTACCGCCTAAAAGCGGGATTTTGCTGCCGTGGGCGGCTACGCCTTTGCCATCATCAGTCTGTTTAATAAGGATCGGTTTAAGGTCTTGCTTAACAATTGCCTGGGTTGCGGCCTGCTTGGAACTGGCGCTGACATTGCCTTTGATAATTTGGCCCTGGGGGTTGCGGGCGGTGTATGCAAAACTGGCCATATTATTCCCTGGTTACCCGCAGCACTTCTTCCATGGCCGTTTCGCCGCGGAATGCCTTGATGATGCCGTCCATTTGCATGGTAATCATGCCGTCTTTTATAGTTTGGATTTGAATCTCCTCGCTGGTAGAACTGCCAACTATCATTCCCTGAACCGTGGAAGTATTAGCCAGGGCTTCGTAAATACCTATCCGGCCTTTAAAACCGCTGTGGTTGCAGGCGTCGCAGCCGCCTTTTTTAGCCCGCCATAAATACTTAATAGCGTCGTCAGAGGTTGCTAAGTCGGCTTTTTCGTCACCCTTTGGTTTGCCGATGCCGCCTTCCAAGGCTTCTTTTTCCAGGGCGTGGTAGCGGCTCATAATTTTGGCTTCGTTAAAACGGAACATCTTATTAAGGCCGTCATTTTCCAGGTTGCCGGGCTTGTACTGTTCGCGGCAGACCATACACAACCGGCGGACTAAGCGCTGGCCGATAACCGCCCTTACGGTGCTGGCAATCAGGAAAGGCTCGATGCCCATGTCCAGTAAGCGGGGCAGGCAAGTCGAGGCGTTGTTGGTGTGCAGGGTAGTGAATACTAAGTGGCCGGTAAGGGCAGCCTGCACGGCCAGGCCGGCCGTTTCGCTGTCCCGGACTTCGCCGACCATAATAATGTTGGGATCCTGGCGCAGCAGGGCCCGCAGGCCGTTAGCGAAAGTCATGCCGGCTTTGGGGTTTACTTGTACTTGGTTAACTCCGGGTATACGGTACTCCACCGGGTCTTCAATGGTTGAAATATTGGTATTCGGGCTGTTTAAAATTGATAGCGAGCTAAATAAGGTGGTGGACTTACCCGAGCCGGTCGGGCCGGTGACTAAAATCATGCCATGCGGCTGCATCATGGCTTCGTTAATAACATCCAGCGAATGGCCCCAAAAACCCAGTTCTTCCAGGGTTTGGGCTTTGGCGGCGTCATTAAGTACGCGCATTACTACTTTTTCGCCTTCCATAATCGGCAAAGTAGAAACGCGCAGGCTCCAGACCTTGTCGCCAACGTTTATTTTTAAGCGGCCGTCTTGCGGGGCGCGCCGTTCGTCAATCTTCAAGCTGGAAAGGATTTTTATGCGGCTCACTAAGGCGGGCAGGATTTTTTTGGGCAACCGGTTAACTTCTTTTAATACGCCATCAATGCGGTAGCGTACCGAAATGTACTGCTCGCGCGGTTCAATATGGATATCGGAGGCTCCGGCCCGGATTGAGTATTCGATTATTAAATTAACGGTTTGGGCAATCGGTGAATCTTCGGCAATATCTTCTTCGGTGACTTCTTCTTCGGCTTCAGCCTCATCGTCCTCAGCCATAACTTTGCCAAGTTCGCTGCTGATATTGCCGCGGTACTGGTCCAGCCCGGCGCTGATGTTACTTGGCGAAGCTGTATATAAGCGGATGTTTTCGCCCAGGGTTTTTTGCAAAATATCTACGGCCTGGACGTCGTCGGGGTCTTCCATGGCCAGCAGGTTAACGCCGGTTTCGGCTTCAATATCAAACAAGATTACCCGGTACTGTTTAGCGATGTGTTCCGGGACTTTCTTTAAGATCTCCCGGGGAATATCTTTGGCCACAAATTCGGTATAAGGCACGCCGATTTCTTCGGCGTACTCCATGGCCAGCTCTTGCTCGGTGGCAATGTTTTTATTAAGCACCAGCTCACGCAGCGATTTCTTATCGGCCACGGCCTGCTCTTTGAGCTTAGCCAGTTCGTCTTCGCTAACTTTTTGGGTCTTAATTAGCAGACGCTCGATTTTTTTGTCTAGGACATCCATAGGTATGCGAGGTTAATCATAAGCAATTATATACGATAAGTTTAGGAATTAAGAATTTACAAATTTCAGCTTTCAATTAACAACAAAGTAGCAACGCGTCAGCTTTCAAATTTCATTAAATCGCTGACAATTGTTTAGTTGAAAGCTTGTTGATTGTTGAAAGCTGTAAATTGATAAGTTATTTTTGGCGGTCGCCGGAAAACCAAAAAAATATATAGCCCAAAATGCCGGTAATTATGGTTAAAATTATCCATAAAGCCCGCCGGTGTTCGGCGTGCAGGTAAATATCGGCCACGAACAGCAAGTTAACGCAAAGCGCAAGCAGCGGCAAGGCGCTGATAATCGCTTTAGAAATATCCCCCGGATTCACAATAAATATTATAGCCGTATTTTATAGCTGCAGGGGTTTTGCATTTGAGCGCAGTACTAGGAAAAGTCGAGTAACGGACTGAGCCGTACGGGAATGTACGGTGAAGGAGTAGCGGAGGCTTTGACAACGTAATGCGCCAAAAACGCCGGCGATTCACTGGCTTTGCCAGTGTACGAGCCGGCGTGGTGCGAAAGCCCTGAATAAGCGTTAGCACTCTTGACCCAAGACTGCTAGATTTTGTATAATATTAGGAGTACATTATGGGTGGATAATTATAACTTTGGGTGAAGAAAGTAGGGGATTATGGCAGACGGAAAAGCGGATACTAAACCAAAAAAATCAGAAGATAACAGCGGCAAGAGCCAGGCGCTGGATCTAGCGCTATCCCAAATCGAAAAACAATTCGGCAAAGGTTCTATCATGCGCCTAGGCGAGGCCCACAAAGTAGATATAGAATGCATTCCAACCGGAAGCTTAGGCCTGGACATGGCCTTGGGCGGAGGTATTCCCAAAGGCCGGATTATTGAAGTTTACGGTCCGGAAAGTTCCGGTAAAACCACGCTTTGTTTACACGCCGTGGCCGAAGTCCAAAAAGAAGGCGGCACGGCAGCATATGTTGACGCCGAACATGCACTTGACCCGGTCTACGCCCGGCGACTAGGCGTTAACATCGAGAGTTTGCTGGTCAGCCAGCCGGATAACGGCGAGCAGGCCCTGGAAGTGGTTGAAGCATTAGTGCGCAGCAACGCGGTGGATATTATCGTTGTCGACTCCGTAGCTGCTTTAGTACCGCAAGCCGAAATCGAAGGCGAGATGGGCGACGCCCACATGGGCCTGCAAGCCCGGCTGATGAGCCAGGCCCTGCGCAAGCTCACCGGTATTATCAACAAAACCAAATGCACGGTTATATTCGTTAACCAGCTGCGTATGAAAATCGGCGTGATGTTCGGCAACCCCGAAACGACCACCGGCGGCAACGCCCTCAAATTCTACGCCAGTGTGCGCATGGACATCCGGCGTATCGGCCAAATTAAGGCAGGGGATGAGGTCATCGGCAACCGCACCAGGGTAAAAGTGGTTAAAAACAAGGTTGCCCCGCCCTTCCGCGAAGTTGAATTCGACATTATGTATAACGAAGGCATTAGCACCGAAGGTGACGTGCTGGATATAGCTACCAACAACGGGATCGTCATTAAGTCCGGCGCCTGGTACGAATACGACGGCAGCAAGATAGCCCAGGGCCGCGAAGCCGCCAAGCAATACCTGCGGGACAAGCCCGAGGTTCTCAAAAAAGTCAGCAACGAAGTCCGCAAAGCCGTAGCCGCCGCCGAAGCAGTATAAAATAGTGGCATGACGGCCACTAACCATGCCATCACCGGCGCGTTAATCGCGGTGGCAATACACCAGCCGGTGCTGGCGGTAATATTAGCTTTTGGCGCCCATTTTGCCATGGACGCCATGCCGCATTTCGGCATTGATGAACCTAACGTGTTAAAGCGCAATGCCGACAAGAGGTTTTTAAAAGTACTGGCGATTGATTGCGCGGTTGCCCTGGCCTTGCTGATAAGCGTGCCTATATTAATAGCGCCTACGGTAAACCCCTGGCTGGTGGCGCTTTGCATGTTTGCCTGCATGTCGCCCGACCTTATCTGGGGCTTCCGCTTCTTTAACGAACGGCGCAGTAAAACCGTCAAGCCAAAAAACCACCTGTCGCGCTTCCACTCATTCATCCAATGGAAAGAATTCCCGCAAGGCATCTGGGCGGAGGCCGTGTGGTTTGTTTTCGTAAGCGCCCTTATCTTAAAAACCGTATGACGATTACCGCGATAAAACAGCAGGTTAAAAACCCGGAGCGGGCCAGCATTTTTGTCGATGGCAAATATAGTTTTTCGCTAAGCCTGGACGAGCTGGTAGCCGAAAAGCTTAAACACGGCCAAGAAATAGACCAGCCCCGGTTAAAAGCGCTGCAAAAAATATCAGACGAAGGCAAGGCCAAATTCCGGACGCTAAACTGGCTGCTGTTGCGACCACATTCAGTCAAAGAATTCCGGGATTATTTGCGCCGCAAAAAAGCCGACCCGGAGTTAATAGAAGCCTGGGAGCAGCAATTCCTGGCTAAAAAATACCTGGACGACGAAGCGTTTGCCAAATGGTGGGTTGAAAGCCGGCGGGCCGGCAAGCGCAGCAGTAACCGCAAACTTCAGCTCGAACTCCGGCAAAAGGGCATTGACCAGGAAATTATAAAAGAGGTGCTAGATGACAGTGAAGAAGACGAACGGGCGGCCTTGTGTGATGTAATCGCCAAAACCGCCAACCGCAGCCGTTATAAAAACGACCCGGTAAAATTCATGCAATATTTACTCCGCCAGGGTTTTAACTACGGCATGATAAAAGAAGAACTCAACCGCGACTAGGTGTTGGGCAGCAGGGCGTCGGCCAGCTTGTCGCTCAGCTTGCTGGTTTGGGCGCCGGCCTTAACGCTGGAATCTTTAACTAAGATATATTTGTCTGTAACTTCAATAATTTGGTTGCGGCCAATAATGCGGGTATCCTGGGCCAAAGCTTTAAGCAGCGACTGCTCGACATGGATCTTTTGTATGAGAAACGTAGAATCATAAACATAATCGGCTACCTTGCCGATTTTTTGGTGTTCGGTGCGCACTTGTTTGCCGATAATTTTGTAGTTAGTGTCTAGCACTTCTTTTTGGCGGGCCAGGTCTTCGGGATTGCTGAAGTTATGGCTGTCGTCGATTACGATGCCGGTTGGCAAAACTTCGCGAACGTCGCTGGTCATTAGCACATTGTCGCTTTCTTCGGCCAAATTATCGCACCACCAGCCGATAATTTGCAGGTTGTGGGGGTTAACAATTGGCTCCAGGGCAGTGCCGATGCGTCCGCCGCTGCGCAAGCTCAAAATGGGCCGGTCAATGAGGTTATTACTGAGTGCCAACATAGTTTTAAGTATAGCGTACTAATTGCTACAACAACACCTTGAATTAGGGACGCTTGCGCCTATAATTGCGGTTAGTGAAGATATATTGTATAGCTATATTACTTACGCTTACAATACTGGGGTTTAGTTCGCCGGGAGGCGGCAGCGTTGCGGCGCAACAGGCAGGCGTGCGATTTTCTGAAGTACAAACCGGCTCTACGGACAGCGCCGGGCAGGAATTTATCGAACTTTATAACAATAGCCCGGTGGCAATTAATGTAAGCGGCTGGAAAATATTTTATTTAAGCGCCAATTCAACTGATTGGACAAGCCCTACCCGCAGCCTTGGTGTAAATGGTTCGGTTGGGGCAGGCGGTTACTACTTGCTTGCTAGCAGCGGTTATTTAACCGGCCAGGCCGATAGCAGCTTTAATAGTACGCTAGCCCAGGAAGGCGGCCAACTGAGGTTGGTTGACCCGGCCGGCCAAGTGCAGGACCAAATCGCCTGGGGTACCGCGGCCGGGGCTATTAGCGCCGCGCCCCCGCCCGGCAGTTCGATTGCGCTGGGCGGCGCCGGCTTTGCAATTACTGCCAGCCCAACGCCAAAAGCCGCCAATATATTTCAGCTACCGCCGCAAGCGTTAAGCGCAACTTCGGCTGCTGCCCAACCGGCCGTAATAAAAATAACTGAGTTAATGCCCAACCCGGCGGCGCCGCAAACCGACGCCAACGATGAATTCGTGGAGTTATATAACCCAACTTCTGCCACTGTAGACTTGACCGGCTATAAATTAACCAGCGGCACTAAAGAAAGTTATAAGTATATAATTTCCGGCGTTACGCTTAAGCCCCGGAATTACGCGGTAATTTACAGCAAACAAAGCCACCTCACGCTCAGCAATACCAGCGGCCAGGTAAAACTTTATGACCCAGCGGGGAATATTGTGGACCAATCCGGCCCCTACTCTGCCGCCCAAAGCGGCCAGGCTTGGGCGCTTAAAGACGGCAAGTGGCAGTGGACTAACCAGCCAACTCCCGGCGCGGCAAATATTATTACATTATCAGCCGCCGCAAATACGGCTGGCAAAACTAAAGCATCAAAACCCGCCGCGCTGCACAGCGCTAAAACAAAACCAGCAACCACTAAAAACAAAAAAGTTTCTGGTGCCAATACCGGAAATAGCGTAGGCGAAAAGCTGGCAGCCGCCAACTCCGCCAATAAACTAAACCCGTTTGTGCTTGCCGGGCTGGGGGCGGCAATCGTACTATATGCGTGTTATGAGTACCGGCATGATCTGGCAAACCGTTTGCACCAGTTCCGCGCAAACCGAGCAGCTCGGCGCGCGGCTGGGGGCTCTGCTTAAAGGCGGAGAAGTATTAGAACTGGTCGGCGATTTAGGCAGCGGCAAAACTACTTTCGTTAAAGGCCTGGCAACAGGCCTGGAATCTGACGAGCAAGTAAACAGCCCGACGTTTACTATCAGCCGCGTTTACCAAGGCCGAGATGGCATATTTTTGCACCACTTCGATTTCTACCGTTTGGCCGAGCCGGGAATTATGAAAGACGAGCTGGCTGAAATAATTGACGAGCCGTCTAATATTACCGCCGTGGAATGGCCGGAAAACGTGAACTCAATACTTCCGGACCGTAAAATTACCATCGAATTTAATTTATTACCCGACGGCGAAAATACACGGCAGCTGACTTTTAAATATACCGACGCCAACCTTAAACTTGTGGAGACACTTAATAAAAGCTGGGGAGATTGGAAAAGCTGATGCTGGTGCTAGCATTAAAAACCGACCAAACCGATTGTGAGCTGGGTTTGTATGAAAATGGTGAACAAACTGCAGAAACTAAATGGCCGGCCGGCCGCCAATTGGCTGAAACCATCCACCAAAAAATCCAAGAATTGCTAACGGAAAATGGTAAACAGTTAACGGACTTACAAGGTATAGCCTGTTTTAATGGCCCGGGCAGTTTTACCGGTCTGCGCATTGGCCTAACGGTAGCGAATGCGCTGGCCGATAGTTACAGTATTCCAATAGTTTCTGCCGGGGGCAAAAATTGGAAATCTGATGCGCTTAACAAGTTAAGTAATAATCAAAATGAAGGCATCGCCCTGCCGGAATACGGATATAGCCAGTGGGATAAATAACTGGTATAGTATTGCTAGGATTTTTACCGACTTTTGGGATAATCCACATCTGAAAAACTATATAAAATTGATATTTTTCGCCGAACCGCTGGTGGCTAATGAAGTGATAGTGATTGCCCGCAGCAGATTGGCGTACCACCCTGACGAAAGGGGACAATATGGATCCAATTACCTTGGTGTTGGCCGCCGTTGGCCTAGCTGTTGGTTTTGGCGCGAGTACCGCTTATACCAAACGCCGCAGCGGCCAGGCCGAAGCCGCCGCCGAAAAAGAACTGACCAAAGCTAAAAAAGAAGCCGCCGAAGCAATTAAAAAAGCCCAAGAAGAAGCTTCGCGGGTAACCGATGAAGCCCGCAAAGACGAACAGCGCCGCCGCGAAGAAATTAAAGACATCGAAAAACGGTTAGTTAACCGCGAGGAATCACTCGACAAAAAACTAGACGAATTAGACAAGCGGTCTGAGAACCTGCGCAAAAGCGAAGACGAAGTCGAGGCTCTTAAAAACGATATCCGCGAAATCCGCACTAAGCAGCAGGATAAATTAGAAAAAATCGCCAAGCTTAGCAAAGCCGATGCCGCCGAAAAACTGATGCAGATGACCGAGCGCGATATTAAAAACGACCTTATAAACCTAATTTCCAAAGCCCAAAACGAAGCCCGCGATAACGCCGAAGAGCAGGCGGCTTTGATAATCACTACCGCCATGGAACGCATGGCCAGCGAAGTAGCCGCCGAACGAACGGTTAGTGCCATCAAGCTGGAAGACGAAGAAATGAAAGGGCGGATTATCGGCAAAGAAGGCCGCAACATCCAAGCACTTCAGCGGGCCACCGGCGTC
The DNA here is from genome assembly GCA_964460855.1 of uncultured Candidatus Saccharibacteria bacterium. Classification (GTDB taxonomy): domain Bacteria; phylum Patescibacteriota; class Saccharimonadia; order Saccharimonadales; family UBA10212; genus CAYWQH01. The sequence continues at coordinate 64,885 of CAYWQH010000001.1, read as the reverse complement.
GATATTTTAGTCGACGAAACCCCCGGCATGATTGTTCTTAGCTCGTTTGACCCGGTACGGCGCGAAGTCGCCCGACAGGCCATGGAAATGCTGCTTAAAGACGGCCGGGTACATCCAGGCCGCATCGAAGAAGTTGTAGAAAAAGCCCAAAAGCAAGTGCAGCGCGATATCATCCACGCCGCCGAAGACGCCGCCCGCGAAGTGGGCCTGGTTGGCATCCCGCGCGAAATTTTGCAACTGCTGGGTGAGCTTAAATACCGTACCAGTTACGGCCAAAACGTACTGAAGCACAGTGTAGAAATGGCTCACCTGGCCGGCATAATGGCCGAAATGCTGGGCGCCGACGTTAAGACTGCCAAGTACGCTTCGCTGACCCACGACCTTGGCAAAGCCCTGACCCATAAAATGGAAGGCAAGCACCACCACATCAGTGCCGAAATGCTGCGCAAATACGGCGCGCCCGAAGAAGTCGCCCACGCCGCCGAAGCCCACCACGACGACATCGAAGCCACAACTTTGGAAGCTTTAGTTGTAAGGGTAGTCGATGCTATTAGCTCGGCCCGCCCCGGCGCCCGTAACGTCAGCGCCGAAAACTTCGTGGAGCGCATGAAAGACTTGGAAAACACCGCTACCAGCTTTGACGGCATCGAAAAGGCCTACGCCATCAGCGCCGGCCGCGAAGTGAGGGTGTTTGTTTACCCGGCCCAAATTGACGACCTGCAAGCTATAAAGCTGGCCCGCGATATTGCCACAAAAATCGAATCGACCATGCAGTACCCGGGTACTATCAAGGTCAATGTCATCCGCGAAACCCGCGCCATTGAGTTCGCTAAATAATTTCTACTTCCGCCAGTAATGCACGATGATCCGAAACATGCTGCCATAGTTGGCGGTCGCCAGTACCTAAAACTTTAGCTTCTCTTATTTTAAAATAATCGTTTAGCTGCATACGATCCACTGTATATTTAGGCAATTTTGAACCGGCTATTATTGCTCCCCAGCCCAGTTTCCTGAATATTTTTAGAGATCTAACTTCATTTTGAGACAAATCGCCAATTTCCGGGTTGCCCGCATAATGTTCGGCCATCCTGGTTGGCCATGTCCAGCGATCATTTGGCGGTAAAGCGTCTACAACTGAAATTGTACCGCGCTTCAGTTTCCGTGACGAAGGAAAAGCATCTGGCGCGTTAGTATCTCCGGCCACGATAACCGGCAATTCTTGTTTCATTCTTCTGGATAGCACCCTGGCTTTAAAATATCTTAAAAATTCGGTAGGCCACGGCATTTCGTGGTGAACATTTATTACCTCTAGTTCTACGCCATCAGCGCTGCGAAGCCTAAGAAGCTGGGCGTCATTTTTACTAGATTTCAAACCGTAGTCCAAGCGTGCGTGCAATAAAACATCCAGGTTTGTTATGACCGCTAGGCCACTTTTAGGGTTATCCCGGTATAAGGGCGCTGTAAGTACGCGGTAATCCCTGCCTAAAGTGTCAGCAACAGTATGTTTTAATAGTCGGACGTCATCTTCCATACAAACTTCTTGAAGCATGAAGATGCTCGGCTCTTCATCACACAAAATAGTGCCCAAAGTTTCGTCGTATCGCCTGTCTTGATGCGGAAATACGTCGTTTAAGTTATAGGTGCCAATTATTTCAACACTCATATATGTGCTCTAGATAATGGTCGGGGATAGAGGACTCGAACCTCCGACCTCGCGGTCCCAAACCGCGCGCGCTAGCCAACTGCGCCAATCCCCGACAATAACAGGGGTGATTATAATTCATATGCACTAAGTTAGCAATCTAACAGGCAAGTTAACTTAATAACTTTACAATATTATCCGTAACTGAAGGATAATTTATGTTTTGGATTATGTATCGATTGGTAAGAATGGCGGCCATAGTAAAGGCGCTAAGAAAGTTGCAAAAATCTGACAAACAAGGTGCGGCTCTTTGGATAGCCATTGGCAGTTTTTTGTGGGCAGTTTTCTTCAGCAAAAAGAGTTTTCGCTAAGCCTAACAATTAGACATATTCGATAATTGGGTATATTTTTAACTGTATGTCAGAACAGTTATCACCGCATTTGCCAAAAGTAATAGACTTTGAAATACCCAGCCACTTATCTTCGAACGACCCGGAAACTTTTGAATTGCTAAAGCAGAATTTAGAAGCCAGCGGCATAGATACTAAAAATGTAGTATTTAGTGGCTTCGATGGTGGGTTTATCGACAAAAGTGATGGATTGCCAAAACCCCCTATGGTCCACGTTATGGACGCGAATTCTTTTAGGCTTAAGCCGGTTCCGCAAAACGCCTTTCAATATGCCGAAGGATACGAGCATCCGGTTGTGGGAGTCTATGACGCTAGCAAACTCCGTGCCGCATATAAGCCGGATAATGCAGACGGCGATTTCGAAATAGAAGATATTTTTGAAGAAGTAGTTACCAAAAATTCAGATGATATCGACATAAAAATTATGCCTAATCCAATAATTTTGCCCGAAGATAACACTGGTTATTTTATAGACACCGTGGTGCATGAGGATTTTCCCGAAAAATCTCCAAATGATGCGTTAGTTTGTCTGGTAACATTACGACACGAACATTACCAATAGGTTTTGTCTCATTTTCTTATCGGGGTGTAGCGCAGTTGGTAGCGCGCAGCGTTCGGGACGCTGAGGTCGTCCGTTCAAGTCGGATCACCCCGACCATATAAAAATGACCACTTTTGTGGTCATTTTTATAGTTTGTTACGTGGGTATTTTAGGCTTGCCATTCTTTTAATTCAGCTTCGATTAACTCGCCATACCTGATAATATCCCTGTTAAGCCCTTCAAGCTGTTCTATAGATAATTCATTTCTTTCAAAATCTAAAATTTGCGGACCATCCAGACGGTAACCATACAAATCAATTGTCAGCGCAACAATACCATCGGTACCATTCGGGTAAAAAATCAATTCTCCAATTACTTTTTTGGAGCGTAGTGATTCAATCGGATGGTTCGCGTCTACTTCAGCCAAACGGCCGTCCTCTTCGTCTATAACCTTTAACTCAATACGTTCACCTTCCGAATTCCATTTTACCGCCGGCAAAACACATTTAGTACTTATTAGATCTGCTAAGGGTCGAAACGCAAAATTTTCTATAACTTTGCGGCAAGTTGAAGAAACTACGCTAGTCGCTTCCCGCCGTTTTGATTCTTTGGAGGCTGCCGGAAAAAGCGAGTCAACATATCCCGGTTCACTGCTCATAAAATAATTATACTTAGTTAGCATTCGAACGAAAGCGGTTATGGTTTATGCTTGCAGAGCCTTTTGATATTATTGATTTAATGAGTGCGGCTAAACCCTACATGCAGCCTTTCGTGGATATTAACCGCGATATTGCAAAGGATTGTCGCGAAGAAGCTTCTGGTTACAGGATTATGCGCTCTGCAATTCCTTTGGGTTTACTAGCGATAAACGTTGCATTCGAACTAACCGGCAAGTCTTATCCCGGCAGCCGTGCAGATTTAAATGAAGTCCATATGGGATCAATAATACTTGCTGGAGCGGGCGCGGCACTTATGGAACGCGGCAGGCGCAAATTTACCAGGGCTGCGACCAGAGCTGATAAACTTGCTGACGAAATCGAAGCAGACTTCATCGAATAAACTAAAAAAGTAAATGATACAATTGGGGCTATGCTTAGTGCCGCGGTTTGCCTGCTGATTGTCTTCGCGGTTTTAGTCTCTTCCGAATATTTGTGGCGCCGCAAAATCCTGCGCGGCGAGGGCTTGCGCAAGTCGGTGCATATGAGCATTGGAATTTTTATTGCCTTTTGGCCGTGGCTGATGAGTTGGCAGGCCATCCAATTAATAAGCCTGGCTTTTTTAGTGGCTGTATTAATCAGCCGCCGGTTTAGGATTTTCCATGCCTTATTCTCGGTAAAGCGGCCGAGTTACGGCGATATATATTTTGCTATGGGCATTGGCCTGGCGGCAGCTATCACCACCAATAAGATCTTCTTTATGACGGCAATTTTAATTATGGCGATTGCCGATGGCCTGGCGGCGGTTATCGGCCGCAAGTACGGCCAGCGCTGGCAATATGTTTTGTACGGCCAAAGCAAAACGGTTATTGGCAGCATGGCTTTTTGGCTGATAACTTTGTGGATACTGGGTATCAGCTTGATTTTTAACCTCCAAAAAATGAGCTACCACGATTACATCTTGGCGATGGCCGTCATCCCGCCAATATTAATGTTTATTGAAAACTTCTCTTACAAAGGTATGGATAATTTACTAATTCCGGTAGTTACGATCGCGCTTTTGAATATGTTGGCTTCTTAGCCAATTTAACTTTCATGTTTTTGGGTAATGGCCCGGTACGGTGGGCGCGCAACGCATTTAAGATCACAATAACATCCAGGATTTCCTGGATAACCGCGCCGCTGGCCGCCCGGAATTTACCGGTGGCGAAAATTCCCATTAAGGCGATGCTTAGAACTATACCTACCACTACGCTTTGGCGGGCAATGTTCATGGTGCGGTCGGCAATTTCCAGGGCGCTGGCGACTTTACTGATGCTGCCTTGCATGATAACCGCTTCGGCGGCTTCGCTGGCGGCCGGTACGCCTTTGGCGCCCAAGGCAATGCCTACATCGGCGGCAGCCAGGGCGGGGGCGTCATTAATACCGTCCCCGGCAAAAGCAATTGGCCGGTATTTTTTAGGGATACCCTCGATGGCTTCGACTTTTTGGGCCGGCAAGCAGTCGGCATAATATTCTTCGATGCCCAACTTTTTGGCGACGCTTTCTACAGCCTTATGGTTGTCGCCAGAAATTAAAATCTGGTATTTAATGCCAGCGTCTTGCAGGCGGTCTAACATTTGGTTGGCGTCGTCGCGCAGCTGGTCTTCGAAATATATGGCGCCTAAAAATTCATTATCTTCGGCTACGTAAACAGCGGTATTAGTGCCGTTGGCTTTAAAACTTTTAGGGACGCTAACCCCGGAATCGGTCAAATACTTTAACCGGCCGGCCATGGCTTTGTGGCGGCCCAAAAGCGCTTCTACTCCGTGCCCGGCAATTTCGTCTAAGCCCCTGGCCCGCGGCCATTTTACGCCTTGTTTTTTGGCTTCGGCCGTTATGGCTTTAGCTAGTATATGGTTGCTATCGGCTTCCAGCCCGGCCGCGACTGCCAAAACCCGGCTGCTTTTAATATTGGCGGCCGTTTCGATTTTTTTAACTTTGGGCTCCCCGAGTGTCAGGGTGCCGGTTTTATCAAATGCCACTGATTTAACTTGGCTGAGGCGTTCCAACGCCTGACCGGTTTTAAAAATAATGCCGTGCCGGGCCGCCCGGCCAACGCCGCTGACCAGGGCGATCGGCGCCGCTAATATTAGCGGGCAGGGGGTGGCAACTACTAACACTTTTAAAAAGCGGTCGGCTTCGCCGCTGAAGAACCAGGCCGCGCCGGCCAGGGCAAAAGCAAATACTGTAAAAGGCAGGGCAAAGCGGTCGGCCATCCGAACGAACGGGGCTTTTACGGTACTGGCCCGTTTAACCAGCTTTATAATTTGTTCGAATTGGCTGTCTTCGGCTTTGCGCAGGGCTATTACAGTTAACAAGCCATCGTTATTAATTGAACCGCTAAGCAGGCCGTCGCCTTTATCTTTGGCGACCGGCAAGCTTTCGCCGGTTATTGACGATTCATCCACAAAACTGCTGCCGTCTAATACCTGGCAGTCTACCGGCACCACGCTGCCCGGCTTTATAACCAACCGGTCCCGCGGCCGTACCTGCCCTACCGGGATTTCAAATTCTTTTTTACCGCGTAAAATAATAGCCGTTTGCGGCGCTATTTTAAGCAGCTTGTCCAGGTCTGCCCTGGCCCGGTTTGAGCCGTATTGCTCCAGGCTCTCACCGCCAATCACCATAATAGATGTGATGGCGGCCGCCCAATACTCTCGCAATATTACAGCGGTGATAATAGCCGTAACGGCTAAAATATCAACCCCATAAATACCCGCCCGGATGTCGCGCCCGATGTTGCCGATAAGTATGCAGCTAACAACTAACGATTCGGCGGCTAATATTACATGGCCATCAACCCGCAGGACATGGTGATTGCTGCCGGCTATGTCCAGCGCCAGGGCAATCGCAGTAAAAAACAGCAATAGGGCTAAAGTTTTATAGCGCCATATAAAGCTGTTGCGGGGTAATACACTGCGCCTCATTGAATATAAGTATAATACCTATCTCAGCTTACGAGTTACCAATTAAAATGCCGGCGGCAAAAACTAAACTGCCTCCAATAACTACTTGCACGATTGATAACCAGATTTTCATCTTAAAGTAATGATAACGAATGTAAGAAATCGCGAATAATTCGCAAGCGACTACTAAATAGGCGGCTACCAGCGCAGCGTTAAAGTTATGCAATAAGAAAGGTAGGGTATGGAAGATGCCGCCCATGAAAGTAGCAATGCCGATAATTACGCCGCGGCGGAAAGGATGGCCCCGGCCGGTTAATACGCCATCATCACTCAGCGCTTCGGCAAAAGCCATGCTAATGCCGGCGCCGACTGCGGCTGCCAAGCCGATAGCGAAAGCGGTGTGGGTATTCTTTGTAGCAAAAGCCGCCGCAAAAAGCGGGGCCAGGGTAGAAACCGAGCCGTCCATTAAACCGGCCAGCGCCGGCTGGACCGTCTGTAAAACAAAATCTTCGTGTTCGGTATTTGCCATAATTTTTAAACTTGGGGCGAATGATGGGAATTGAACCCACGGCCTTCTGTGCCACAAACAGACGCTCTAACCAACTGAGCTACATCCGCCACAACAGGGGTGATTATACCTTATGACAGTCTAACGAACAACTAAAGGTTGGTGGTGATCCAGCGGGCCGAGTGAGAAACTACTCTCAACAATAATACGAATATGTACAAAATTATGGCGGCGGCGATTATCGAACCCAGCAAGTCGAACTTGCTGCGGGCCAGCTTAAAATCATAAACCGACGAAAAAAATACTTTGGAAGATAGGGGCAAAAACAACCTTAGGCTCAGTATGCAATAAATTATAAACATCACAATGCTGGCAGCCAGGAATATCTTATAAGCCAAAACCGAACTCCAGTATTTAGTGGAGCTATACGAACTGGGATGCACGTATTGGTTGGCGGCGAAATCATTTTTTATGTTTATAAAAAAGTTCTGGATAACCCAGATAATTATATAAACCAAACAACCTATTAGCGCCCACAGCACAACCGACACCAGCTTGCCCTGGAACAGCCCGCCCAGCATATCGCCTATCTCTTTGCCTTTTTGGCTGAAAATAACGTTAGCCGTTTGCGGCGCCTCGGACGAACCCTTATTAAACAAATTCCACAGGGCCCGCATATTCAGTACCAGCAGCAATAGCCCGCCGCCCAATATGTAAAACAAAACGTCGTATCCAAAGCTTGGGTTTTTGTTTGGAGTAATATCCGATTTAAGGTGTTCGACTGCCAAGTTTTTGCAATCCGTTTAGGTGCCGTAGTGCGATAGCAATATCGACAGGTCAAATATATTCACCGAGCCATCTTGGTTTATGTCGGCTGTGGCGTCGGCGGTGCTCCATTTGGAAAGTAATATTGATAAGTCGGTAATATCCACATGGCCGTCGCCGTTAAGGTCGCCAAGGACTGCTGGCGAGGTAGAAGTAACTAATGTAGCAGCCGTCGAAACGTTGCCCACCGCATCCAGGGCGGTTACGGCGTAAGTATAGGAAGTACCAGCGGTTAAACCGGTATCGTTATAGGAAGTTGTAGGAATGGTGGCTATCGTAACGCTATTTCTAGTTACCCGGTAATTCGAGACGCCAACATTATCGGTGCTGGCCGCCCAGGTGAGTGAAATGCTGGTTTGGGTGGTGGCCGAGGCTTGCAGGCCGGTCGGGGCAGTAGGCGCGGTGTTATCGGTTGATACCGCTACTGCCGCGCTGGTAGCTACATTTGCCGGAGTGGCATTATCATAGGCTTTTACAGTTAATGAATGGTTTCCATCGGTTGACGTCGCGGTATTCCAGGCGAACGTGTAAGGCGAAACTAATACTGTGCCTTTTAATACCCCGTCGACATAAAATTCGACTTTGCTTACGCCGGTACCGCCGGTGTTGTCGGTAGCCGTGGCCGTAATATTATTGGTGCCTTTAAGTTTGGCGTTGGCTGTTGGCGAAGTAATGCTGGTAGTTGGCGCCGTTAAATCAGCCAGCGTAATTGTAGTAACGGCCGACTGGCCGACGTTTCCGGACGGGTCCGTGCCTTTGGCCTGTATGGTGTGCGAGCCCAAAGCTACACCTGATGTGCTCCAACTATAAGTGTAGGGCGAGGAAGACAAAGTTGTTTTAACTACACCGTCAACCAATATTTGAACCGACGAAACCGGGCTGTTGCTGTCTGTAGCGGTCACATTAATTGATACTGTGCTGCCGCTGGAAATCGTAGCGTTATTAGCTGGCGCGGTTATGCTAACTGTCGGCGCTACAGTATCTATTAAGAATGACGCGCCGCCAGTGGCTGCCAGCGAACCCAATATATCGGTATTACCGCTGGCTTTAAGCAATACCGTTCCGGATGTAAAGGCCATGTTGGCTGTTCCGCCAGCAGCTTTAGTCTTAAATGTAACGGTAGCTATTAACTGGTCGCCGGTTATCCCGGTTGGGCCCTGGGCCCCGCTTACGCCAGCGCCTATCGATACGGCCCCATTAGCGCCACTGCTGCTAGCCTGGGTTCCAAAAGCTGACCCGGTAAAGTCAATGCTGACAAAATCAACCAGGGTTGCCGGGTAAGAGAAGTTTGCCTGCACGGCATTAACTCCGGTAGCGCCGCTGTTTTCGCGGACCTGGACGGTAAACGAAGTATTAACCGGAAATGTTTGGGAGGAGGGTGATAAATAAACCGTCGGGGGCGTGGGCGCGGCGTGACTGCGCAGCAGCAAAAATCCGATTACGGCAAATACCGTAACCACCAGCGCCATATTCAGCCGGTTTACTTTGGGGTTGGAAGTGATTTGTTTTGCTTTGTGGTGGATAATTTTTCGCATATTTAAACCTTTGATCGCATTAGGGCAATTTTAGAAATAGCCGTACCGGCATATGCCGATAAACGGTAACTGGCATCTTTTGATTGTTGCAAAATGTTGCTGCTGTCGCTGGCTTTCAGAATTTTAGACCGGCTGGTAAAACTGATATTAGCTTTTCCGTCGGCGGATTTAGCCCGCAGGTTAATTTTAGCCACTAACTGTTTGCCGGTCAGGCTACCTACGTGGCCGCGGCCTATAGTTATGGTGCCGTCGCCGCCTTTGGCCTGGGCTTCTATTTCAAACGCGCTGCCGGCCGAATCAATGCTGACAAAATCGAACTTATCGGCTGAGTATTTAAGGTCGGCCTGCACGGCATTAACACCTATGTTATTGCTGTTTTCCCAAATTGCTACCGTTAAAACTGTACCGTTACTGACTCTTTGCGACGACGGGTCTAAGCTCAAACTAACCATATTGCTGTTTCTGGGGGCGGCACTGGCTTGGAAAATTATCGCGCCGGCTACCGCCGCGAAGATAATGATGAATCCTAAAGGCAAAAAACGTTTCACGCCAAAACTTCTATTTAACTTAAGCATTATCATCTAGCTTTTGGCCGAAATAGTCAAGATTGAAAAAGCGCAGCTATTACTTTATCCCTCCCCCAAAGGGGAGAGCAGCAATGCTGCGCTGAAATCAGGGATTGGACGCCCCGAGTGGGGCAGGGTCGTCTCTATCCTTCCGCCGGCGCGGTCATTCGCCGGTGGTTGGAGAGTCGCAAGCGTCCGCCGAGCTGGTGGTCTACTGTCCTATGCATGACCACCATCTCCCACTGGCTCCCTGGGCCGGGTTGTTGTTTTGCCCTGCCGATGCATGGCCTTGGGCATTCCCGGCTGGAATTGTTCGTCCCTGATACGCGGACAGCGTTGGGCCGGGGACGAACCTGATGATCGGGAGCGGGCTGGCACTTATGCAGGCATGCCAGCCCTGTGTTAAAGGGCCCTGCCGCCCAAGTACCGCTCTTTGCACCCTGGAGTTGGAGGAGAGCGGTACTTTGCGCCCTATGCCGGGCGCCTGCGGGCCGATGTAACAGCGGCATGCGTGGCTCGCTGCGCTTGGACACGCTTGGCCCACATCGTGTAAATCTCCAGAGTAAAATGTATTAAAACAATTTAGACACTAAAGGTCAATATAAGTCTTTGCTTGTGCCGAGTTATTTAAAAAGGCGGCCTAAAGATTTAAAAGTCGGCACCAACACCGGCACTGATTTTTTATATTCCTGGTATTTTTTGTCTTTGCCCCATTGCTGGTCGGCGGCTTTTTCTAAAATAGGCACGCCGCTGCCTTTTAATAATAGTGCCGCGATATATAGCGGACTGGCCAGGGCGATCCATTTATAATTGCCGGGTAGCGCCGAAACGACACTTAAATAAAAGCCAATCCAAACCGTTATTTCGCCTAAATAATTCGGGTGCCGGCTGGCCCGCCAAATGCCTTGGTCGATCCACGATTTACGGCCAGCCAGCTTAAACTGGATTTTTTGGTAATCGGCAACGGTTTCGATTATCAAACCTAGCCCCCAAATTAATATGCCGGCTATCATAATAATGTTCGGCTCGTATGAGTTGTCCCACAAGAATAAGCCGGGTAATAAAATTATGAAAACAGTTAAGCCTTGCAAGAACCAAAAGCGCAGAAAAGCAAGCCACTTGCCGCGCATATCGTCGAAGCGGGAATCTTTTTTGAATTTAAGCACCCGGTAAAACAAGAAAATACCGATTCTGATTGCCCAGGCTACCACCAGCCATAAAGCCAATAAGTGGATTAATTGCCGGTCACTGTGGAGATACCCCACAGCCGCTAAAACAATAAAAGTTAAAGCGTATGAGATATCAGTTAATTTGTCTGATTGCCATAAATAAGCCGGCACGAAAAGCAGCACGTTAAGGCCAATAGCAATCAAGAATGCTTCTAAGATAAAGTTCATTACCACCTATTCTACACTTTCGCTCTTTTGAGCTCGTCAGCATGAACGCGCATTCATGGAGTGCAAGACAGCAGCTTATCTAAGTTAGCGGCGCGGACGCCGGTCGGAGTTCCGACCGGCGTCCTGCGTTGCCGCTTGTTCTATACGCGGCCGAGTCCGAGCGCGTCGGTGAGCATCTGTAGACGCTCCTCGAAGTCCGGTCGCTCCATGAGCTCGGCGAGCCGCTCGCTCAGCCCGTGGATGCGGCTGAGCCGGTCGGCGCGCTCGAGATCCGGCTTGATGCGATCGATCTCGGCGTTCAGCTGCCCTTCGGTCGGGTTCAGGACCCACTCGACTTGTGCGAACTGGTCGCTGTCGCGCGCCCGTGCCCGGACGTACACGTCGGTGCCGGACGTCGCGCGGATGACGCGGACTACAACGGCGATGACCCGACGCATGTCGAGCGTTCCGGCAGGCCGGACCGAGAAGCCCCAGCCACCGTACATGAACTCGGCGTTGATGGCCGCTTCGAGGGCGTTGGCCAGCTGAAGGCCGAGAGGCGTGAACGCCGTGCCCTTGGCGGGATCGTCGTGCAGGTAGTCGCGGCTCGAGTAGCAGCACGTATTGCCGCTGGTGTCGATCGGGATGTCGAGATGGATGAAGACCTCCCGCGAACTGGCCGAATAAATCTCGGCGACGACGTGGACGGGGAACATGCGTTTCCTTTCTCTGGATTGCGTGGCCCTGGCTTCGAAGTGTAGTTTGTTCCGAAGCGAGGGGCAGGGGTACTTAAGCTAAATACAACTGCTCCTCACTTCGGTAAGATAGGCTGCTTGTCAATAAACATCACCTAAAAGTGAATAATTTATTATAACATAATACTAATATTAATTCAATAAGTTTGATTAGTTCAGCCGGTAAATAGTGGATTCGACTGATGCGCCAAAATATAGGCCAAAGTATAGACGATTATTAGGATAATAATTACTAAGACGCTTAGTGCGGCTACTACTGCCAAAATTGACTGGCCGGTATAACGCAGTATTTTATTACCCGACAACTTAAGCATAACTAGAACTATACAGTAATATGGTGCCCCGGGCAGGATTCGAACCTGCGGCCTTGAGCTTAGAAGTCTCCTGCTCTATCCAGCTGAGCTACCAGGGCAATGGTTTACCATGAGCGAATCCGCTAAGGCGGATGAGTCGAATGGTGCGGGATGGGGTAGTCGAAACCCCGTCTTGAGTTTGGAAAACTCACATCTTAGCCGCTAGACGAATCCCGCACGACGTTGTAATTATAGCAGAAAAATGTTGTAAATTACCCTTATGGCAAGCATAACTGCTATTATGCTTTGGTGCCACTTATCCATAAGCACAAACTGAGGGTAAGGGTGGGATTTTTAAACAGGCATGCGCGTTTCGGCCTTGTCATTTTAGCGCTATTTAGCCTTTTTATAACCGGATCAATTTTGGCCATGCCCCGCAAACCGACTAACACAACTAACCCACAGTCACTGGGGCAAATCAACGGCCAGCTCGCCGCTTCTAAATCGCATTCGACAACAAAAACAAACACGCCAACAAAAAAATCCTCTTCGCCCACTGCAAGTAAACCTGCCGGCAGCCAGCCGGTAGCTTCGTCTGTGGCTTGCGCCGCCGGATCGCCGTCCAAATACTCGGGCGCTGGCGACCCGATTGTCCGCAAAGTATCGGAATACGCGGCCGTTTGCGACCAGGCCGTGCCCAGCCATTTGATGGTTTTTACGCCTATGCCCAGCAACAATTCGCAAGCAGCTTCACTGGCTAGCGACATAGTCATGCAGATAAGTGCATTTAATAGTTACGGCTTTAAACCATTGGTAGTAATGGAGCCGATTGATTTAGATGGAAATAAAGTGGACCTGCATGCCTATAGCCAGGGCGCTTACGATGCCTACTCGGCTACGTTCATCCAAACCATAAAAAACCACGGCATAACCGACAGCCAAATGGGCGAGTGGATGATGTTTTCGGAAGCCAATTTGCCGGAATGGAGCAGTACCGACCCTGGCTATTTTGTCGCAAACGTCAACCGCTTGGGCCACCAGTTTAAAGCCGCTTTCCCCGGCATGGAACTAACAATAATGCTCGATACTATGAGCTACGACAGCGGCGACGTAAATTACGAACACGGCCAAAGCAAAAGTCTGGCGCCGTATGTCAGCGGCATCAACCACGGCATATTAGATAGTTTCGGTTTGCAAGGTTTCCCATGGGCGCCACCGGCCAATGTTAACGATGAGCCTAATTATGACGCCGCCGCGTTCATGAACCATTCGCGGGCTACCGAAGCCGCCGGCATTTTGGGCGTCAAAAATATCTGGTTTAATACCGGTACTTTTACTACAATGTACGCCGGCCAGCCCGGTAAAACGGTTAACGCCTCAGTCCAGCAGCGCCAGCAAATATTAAATTCGATTCTTGGGCAGGTAAAAGCCACCCAAAGCGCCGGCTATAACGTAGCCGTTAACGTGTTCGCTGAAAATAAAGCCAACTTTGGTGAAGCTATTGATTGGTCATACTGGCATGATGGTCAGCAGGCCACCAGCCCGTTCACCGGTATATTTAAAGATTTTATCGTCCAGCTAAAAGGCAGCGGCGCCGACTTTTGGCTATTCGATACGTTCCACTAAAGCTGGGGTTTGATTTCGTTCAAAGCTTGCTGGAAAGTAACCACCGGCAAGCCGCTGTTTTTGATAGCAGACAATTCATTGTCTAATTGCGTAGGAGTGACGTCGTATTGGCCGGCCGTCGCGGAATCCGGGTCGACGGCATGGTATAACAGCACCAGCCAAGTGTGGGAGGCTTGGGCTTGGGCCAGCCAGTCATTAACCTCGGCGACAGTGGTGTTTATATCTACGTCTTGGACGCGGATGTCGTAATAATTGAAGTTATCTTTGCTGTTAAAGCCGCTGACAATACCACGCTGGGTGCTGTAGTATTTCATCGTTTCGGTAGTTGTCAGGGCAGTATATAAGCCATATGGCGCGGCAAAGTTGCCCACCGGCGTGCCAATTAGCTGTTGCAAGGTATTTTTAGATTGTGATAATTCCTGGTCGAGCTGGGTTGTTGTCAGGCTGGTCAAGTCGGGGTGGGTAACAGTGTGCGAGCCGATCTCGTTACCGCCGGCGTAAAGGTTCTTAACCATTTGGTCGGTCATGTAGCCGGAAGTATTCAGGACGCCGCTAATAATGTAGTAAGTTCCCACAAAGCCGTATTTTTGCATCAGGGGCAAACCGTTATTGTAAGTGCTTAATATACCGTCGTCGTAAGTGATGGTTACCAAGGCGCGGTTGAAGCCGCTAGGCGAATAGCTTTGCATCGAGAAATCATCGGTAGTCAGATAACCAACACCGTGAATAAGATGATAAACCGTAGCCTGCTTGGCGCCCAGCGGCACGGAGAAACTGGATTTGAAGTTAGTCCAAGCTGAAGCAGAAGCTCCCTGTGAGCCGATAAACTGGTATTTGGTGCTGCCATCGGCCAGGGTAAATTCTACCCAGACTTCTGAATATACGTTGGATTGGTACCAGTCGCTGTAAGTATATTGGGTGTCGCCGGTTACATTTTGCGGCGCGAAATACCATTTGGCATCACCGCTAGTGTAGCGGGTCATCTGGACTTTCAGGCTGCGTCCGCCGCTGTGGCCGGTAGTTAAATACGAGAATGATGTGGTGTTAGTGCCCCACTTGCTGGTTTGCCAATTCAGCGGCGCGTTAGAGTTATTCGGATTTACAGTTTCCACGGAAGCGTTTGGCACCATATTGCCGCCAGTTGGGCTGGCGTTGTTAACAGTTAAATTTATCGGGGCGGAAACACTTGTTATGCCATCTACGTTCGTAGCCGCAGCTGTTAGTGTGTGCGGTCCGTTAACGATGGATGTCGAATCCCAGTTCATTTGGTAAGGCGAAGTGGTAACGGGGCTGCCGATATTAACCCCGTCTATGCGGTATTGAACACTTGTAATGCCCTTTGTGTCGCTGGCGTTGGCGCTTAAAGCTACCGTACCGCTAACGGTAGAACCGGTTGAAGGGGTAATAACAGAAACGGTGGGCGCGGACACGCTGGTAAGCGATACATTATCAATTTGCAGCGATCCAACGCCATTTATAAGGTGAAATACTGTAGCCGTTTTGGCTCCGGCCGGTACTACGAAATTGGCTTTGAATTGCTTCCAGGCAGCGGAGCTGGCTGCCGGACTACCCAGGTCTACGTAGCTGTTAACGCCATTGCCGTCAACATAATTGATAACAACGTCGGTAACAATGTTCGACATGTAATATTCCGAATAACTGTACTGGGTGCCGGGTTGGACATTAATATAGTTGAAGAACCATTTGGCGTCGCCGCTTGAGTAGCTGGTAGTTTGGACTTTCAGGCTGCGCGTTCCGCTTTGGGCGCCGGTAGACGGATAAGAAAACGTAGATGTGTTTGTGCCCCATTTATTGGTTTGCCAGTATTGGGGAGCGTTAGCATTGGCCGGGTCGGCGGTTTCCATGGAGCCGTTGGCAATTAGGTTAACACCATTAGGCAACGGGTTATTTACAGTTATTTGGACCGGGCTCGAGGTAGCGGTTACACCGGCGGTATTGCGGGCAACCGCTGTTATAGTATGGCTGCCGTTAGCGGCCGACGATGAATTCCAAGTAGTTTGATAAGGGCTGGCGGTGACTTCAGCGCCAACATTCGCGCCATCCACTTTAAACTGTACGCCGGCGACACCATTGGCGTCAGAAGCGTTGGCGCTCAGAGTAGTGCTGCCAGTAATGGCCGAGCCTGCTGTTGGGGCCGTCAAACTAACAGTTGGCGCGGCAACAGGAGTAAAAGCCGTTAAGGAATAGTCATCGGTTTGCAGCCAGCCATTTTGGTTAATCAGGTGGAAAACGGTTACGTTTTGCATACCGGCCGGAACAGTAAAACTAGCGTTAGCGACAGCCCAACTGGAACTGGCGGCGGCGCTGCCCAAATCCATATATGAATATGTGCCCGCGCCGTTATCGAACTGGGCTACCAGGCTGGTGGCTACACTAGACTCGTAATAATCATTAAAAGAATATTGGCTGCCGGCCTGGACTGCTACGGGGGCGAAATACCACTTGGCGTCGCCGCTGGAGTAGCCTGACATATCTATGCGGACGCTGCGGCTGCCGGTGTTGCCGGTAGCGGGGTAGCTGAAAGCGCTGGTATTAGTGCCCCACTTACCCTGGAACCAGCCTTGCGGGCTGTTGCTGTCAGTAGTTGAAACAGTCTCTACCGAAGGGTTAGAAATCATATTCGGCGAACCGGCGGCACGGGCGCCGGTAACCACAAAAAGCTGCAAGCTAAGCAGCAAAAAAGCTAAAAACGCGTAAAAATATCTTTTCATAAGGCCAAATTTCTTAATATTGACTATATACTGATATAGCTTTAATGTCAATTACATTTGATTGTGCTTAAGCTATGCATAAAATATACTTTACATAAACGCATTAATATAGTAATATATGGTTAACACGAAATGCTGCGACAGCAAGGGAGGCGTTAACGCTTCTTTTATACTGTTCGAGCGGCGCATTCGTGAAGCTAAATAACAAGGGAGATTATTGTATGAGCACTAGTTCTGGCTCAGGTACAGTTCTTGGCACGACTGCTGTCGTTCCTAGCACTGCCGCTGTCGCGGTTTTGCCTCACACCGGTACCTACCGGGCAATCTTCGTAATCGCGAGCGTAACTCTGGCAGTTGGCGCTATCGTTTTGGTAGCTTCAGCTGTAGCCGCTTTCTTTAAGCGCGCTACTGCCGCTTAAGCAGCGATTACTAATAAGCACTTTAACGGTGTGGCCTCCCCGGTCGCACCGTTCGTGCTTTCAGGACACATTTATGTCTAAGAAATCACCCTCTAGCTCAACCCATAAGAAAGCCGCGGCTAGTAAGAAACCAGCCGCTTCTAAGGCCAAGCGGCAAGCTTCAAAAAAGCTTAATAAATCGCGCTTGGCAGCAATTTTTGGGACTTTATTAATTGTTTTAGGAATAGCCGGGGTAGCGCCGACACTTTATTTTGATTGGTCCCAAAGAGGTTCAGTGCCTGCCCACCTGGCGCAGGTCCCTAAGGCCGTTGCCGCGCCGGCCAAGACAGTTATTACCGGTGATCCTAATAAGTTGGAAATACCCAGCTTAAAAATGAACCTCCAGGTGATAGACGGATATTATAACCAAAAGACCCAAGACTGGACTTTAACCCTTAACAAGGCCCAATATGCCACTCCAAGTGTCCAACCCAACGACGTCCAAGGCAATACTCTTATTTACGGCCATTACCGGCCAGAAGTATTCGCCTACCTTCATTTAATAAAGCCGGGCGCCCAAGCTACCGTCACTACCAGTAACGGCTACCGGTTCCACTATACATTCGTAGGCACATTCGCCACCAAGCCTACCGATACGTCGATATTCAATAACGACGGCGCGCCACGGCTGACTATCCAGACTTGCTCCGGAGCGTTCTTCCAGAACCGCCAGATGTACCAGTTCAAGTTCGATGGCGTCGAAAAAATCTAAAGGTTTTTGAACAGATTAAAAATGGCTACGGCGTGGTAGCCGATATAGCCAATTACTAAGGCCACAGCTAGTAAAGTAAATACGCTTTGCAGCGCCGAGCGAAAAACCTGAAAATGGCGGCCGCGGCTATTCTTGTTGCGGCTCATTAGGCTACATCCTTCAAAGCGTTGCTGTCCAGGGCATAGCGGCGGCCGGCAGTTTCCCAGCCAACGATTTTAGACCGGAACCTACGCAGGATCACAACTTCCACAAAAGCTTTTAAGAAGATAGCTAGCTCCAGCCAGCGCAAGAAATAAAAGTAGGGCAGAATGCTGATAATCGATAAGCGCTTAGTGACGGCACAAGTGCTAATAGCAATGATAGATAAGATGAACATATCCAGTACGAACATCACCGGAATAATTTGCCATTTGCCAGTGGTAACGATTATGAAAGGTATCAAAACGAACATTTGCACTAGGAATATAATCATTTCCAGCAGCTGGTAGCCGATACTGAAGTCTATCGCTTGGGCGCGGCGGCCAATCTTGTATTTGGTTACCCCTTGGAAAAAGCCGCGCTGCCAGCGGGCGGTCTGCCGGCAAAAATCGCGTAAAGTTTGAGGGTCCTGGGTGTAGTTAACAGCTTCGGGTATAAAACGGATCTTACCTAATTTCTTGCGGTGGAACTGCAAAGTAATGTCGAAATCTTCGGTTATGGTTTCGGATTCAAAGTCCAGGTGTTTGATTATATCTGTACGGAAGCAGGTAATGGGGCCGGGGAAAACTGAAATCATCCCGAAATATGACTGGAAACGGCGCATTACGTGCTGGCTGTAGGTGTAATTGAAAGCCCGGTATTTGCTTATCCAGTTGCCGCGCAGGCTTTGGACGAAACCGACGGCCACAGCGTACTTCTTGGCGTTTAGCTTACGGCGGTATAGGCGGAAGTAATCTTTGCCGAAAACGCTGTCGGCGTCGGCAATGTGCAGCCAAGTGTAGCGGTCTTCAAACTTAAAGTGTTTTATGGCTTTCAAAACGGCCAAAGCCTTGCCGCTGCGCTCGACGCTTAAAACTTGCTTGTGTCCAAGCAGTTCAATGGCCCGGCGGCGGGTCTGGTCCGAAGAGTTGTCATCGACTACGAAAATATTTTCCTTTTTCTGGCCGGCTTTGATAGCCGATTTAATAGTGGCTTGGATAATAAGCTGCTCGTTATGGGCAGGCAAAAGCAGAGCCAATTTTTTCTTGGGCGAATAAGGGTTACGCTGGCGCTTGGCATAAGCCTTCCGTTCTCGGGTAACGTATTGCTTACGGCCTTCTTTAGCGTCTTTAACAGATGAATTATTGGGCATCTTCTTACTCATAATGATTTAGGGGTATTATACCCTAAAATACAAAATAATGCAAGATGCTTATGTAGTAACTATATTTCGTGTAAAACTTCGATTTGGGCGCCCAATTTATTGAGGCGGTCGGCTAAGTCTTCGTAGCCGCGGTTGATGGTGTAAACGTTGCGCAACATAGACGTGCCCGGCGCGGCTAACATTCCCAAAAGTATCATAACTGCCGGCCGGATACCCGGCGGGCAAACCACATCGGCTGGCCGCCACTTAGTGGGGCCGTTAATAAATACCCGGTGCGGGTCGGCTAGTTCGAGGTCCACGCCCAGCTTTTTAATTTCGGTAAACATCAGCGCCCGGTCTTCGTACACCCAATCGTGTATTAAAGTCCGGCCATTGGCCACGGCGACAATCGGCACAAAATAAGGCAAGTGGTCGATGTTTAAACCCGGGAAGGGCCGGCCATAGAGTTTTTCTTCGGGGGCTTTTAGGTTGCCGTCGTGCTTCATCACTGTCAGGTTAACTAAGGTAGTGTAGCCGTTATCCGCCTTATAATAATCGGTAATTTTATATTTAAGGCCCATCTTTTCTAATTTGAGAAGTTCAAGCTCCATAAACTCAATCGGTACCCGTTCGATCGTTATGGACGAGTTGGTGGTAATGGCCGCCGCCAGCATAGTCATCGCTTCTACCGGGTCTTCACAAGGCGAATACGTAACATTTTTCTTGATGTTTTTAACGCCTCTCACCGATAAGGTCGTGGTGCCCAACCCCTGGATTTTAACCCCCAATTTTTGCAGGTAAAGGCACACATCCTGGATAGCATAATTGGCGCTGGCCATTTTTATAACCGTTTCGCCCTCAAACCGGGCGGCGGCCAACAAAGCGTTGACAGTGGTCGTGTCGCCGGATTCGTACAAAACTACGCTGCGTTTGGGCAGCTGGCGCTTGGTCGTAATATGGTAGTGCCCGCTTTTAGCCTCAACTTTAGTGCCAAACTCATCTAAAACATAAATATGCGGCAGCACTGTGCGCTTGCCGAGTTCACAGCCCCCGGCGTAAGGGATTTTAAATTCGCTGAACTCATGCATCAATGGCCCGGCAAACATAATTACGCTGCGGGTTTTGCGGGCGGCGTTGCCGTCGATTTTTTCGAGTGCCAGTTTAGCCGGCCGCTTAATTTCCAGGTCGTTATCGGGCAGCCAGCGTACATGCACGCCAATACTTTGCAGTACTTCAACTATCCGGTTAACTTCTTCTATACGGGCGACTTTTTTAAGCCGGGTGGTGCCTTTATTGAGCAAACTGGCGCACAGTAAGCTTACAGCCGCATTCTTGGAGGTTTTAAGTGTGATGCTGCCTTTGAGTTCCTGGCCGCCGTAAACCCGCAAATTAACGCTGCCGGGGTTGATGGTAATAATTGGTTTGTCTAAAACTTCGCTGATGCGGCCTAGCATTTCGAGGCTTAAGTTCTGCCCGCCGCGCTCCATGCGGTTAACGGCTGACTGGCTAGTATGTAAACGCTTGGCAAATTCGACTTGGGTTAAGCCGCGGTCTTGTCGTATTTGATAAATTAAATGGCCAATTTTCTGATTGGTTGTCATACAGTTGCTAATTCTATCTCACAGATGAGATTTATTCAAGGCAATAATTCGGGCTCTTGCTGGAGAGTGATTTTAAAGAGGCGGTAGACTTCGGCAGCAATTCGGTCCCTAAATTGTATCAAATCGGCCGTGCTTTTGGCAGACTCGTTTACAAATACCAACGATTGCTTGGGCCAGGTGGACATGCCGGTTTGCGGGTCGCTAAAGTTTTTAAAACCGGCAGTTTCAATCAGCCAGGCGGCCGCAACTTTATGCTTATCATCTTTGACGTGCCAATGCGGCATATCCGGATACTGCTTTAAAAGGCTGTCAAAATGCTCGCCGCAAACTATCGGGTTGGCAAAAAACGATCCGTTATTAGCAACAACTTTTGGGTCCGGCAGCTTCGCATTGCGGATGGCGATTACCGCTTGGCGGATAGTTTGGGGCGTAAATTCCGTGACCTGGTTTTCGTCGATGTAGGCCTGCAAGGATTTATAAAACGGCGGGGCAGGGTTGGATTTTTTTAGCTGCAGGGTGATGCTGGTAATCAGGTAACGCCGCCGTTGCGTAGTTTTAAATTTACTGCTGCGGTAGGCGAAATTACAATCTTCATTTGGAATGACCTTGTACTGGCGGTCTATCAAGTCATAAGCTTGAAGTTCTACCAGGGTTTCGGAAATTTCCTGGCCGTAAGCCCCGACGTTTTGGATGGGCGTGGCGCCTACCGTGCCCGGAATCAGCGACAGGCACTCTATACCGCTTAAGCCTTGGTCTGCCGCCCAAGCAACGGCGCTGTCCCAATTTTCGCCGGCCCCCAATTTTATAGTTTTAACTTTACCGTTTTCGCTGATAATTTCGCGGCCGGGAATTTTATTAATGAGCAGCAAGCCCTCAAAGCCGTCGTCTTTCCACACTATATTGCTGCCGTCACCGATCATAATTATCGGGATGTTCTGGCGGTCGGATAAAGCAACGGCTTCAGTAATGTCATCTTCGTTGTGGATTTCGGCGGCGTAGGCGGCCTGGCCGCCCAGGCGCATGGTACTGTGTTGGGCCAGGCTGGCGCCCCGCTGGATCTGCATGGGCATTATTATATATGTATTGGTATAATTTATTCATGGATCGCGCCCAATCTAAAAAGCCTTTCAAGAGTTTAGGGGAACAGTTACGCAAGATGCGCGAACGGGTTCGCGAGACTTTAGCAGAGGTATCTGGCGCGGTGGAAGTTGACGTTATAGACCTGGCCCGCTTCGAGCAGGGCAAGCAGCGCCCAGCCGAAGAAATTTTACTGTTGCTTATCAGCCACTTTGGCGCCCGCGACGACGAAGCTACCAAGCTTTGGGATTTGGCGGGTTATAACTTGGATAAAATCCCCGGCGCCCAAATGGCCAACGATAACGAGGGCTCGGCCAAACAAAATATTATGGTAGCCGGCGATACAAGGGTTATGTACACAGACACGGTGCACGTTATGGTAAACAACTATGGTGTGATTATGAATTTTATGCAGGCCGGGACGGACGGCCAGCCGCAAAACGTGTCGCGCGTTGGCATGAGCAAAGAACACGCCCGAAGCGTTTTGGAAGTTTTAAAAGAAACACTGCGTCAGGCCGACCAGCAGGCCGGCAGCCAAACCCAGGGTTTACTGGCTCCTCGCCGACAGTCGTCATCTGACGAAAAGCCAAAAAGCTGATATAATCACCCCTGTTGTAGTAATGAGACAAACCTACGGTTTTTCTCATCGACGCTTTCGGAATAAATCCGAATCCCGCCATGGCGGGACCGCGTCTGCTCTTTTCCCTTAAAGCGCAGCAACATTTCAGCCCGCGTAGCTCAGTGGATTAGAGCGTCTGTCTTCGGAACAGAAAGTCGCAAGTTCGAGTCTTGCCGCGGGTACCAGGGTCATAAGAATTCTAAACAACCAAATTGACATAAACGCATTCATATATTAAAATAACTATTAAGATCTTAGGTGCTGCTCACAACCCAGCACCGAGACGGAGGGCTACGTATCTGACAAAAGATATGGGCCTATTTTTATGTTAGAGGCAGTAAATCTAATCTAAAATTTTATGAGTAAAGAAAACCAATCTACAATCTTAATTCTCGGCGGCGACGGATATTTAGGCTGGAGCCTAGGCTTAGCATTTGCAAACCGGACCGATAATTATGTAGTACTGGCAGACAATCTTATCAAGCGGAAGTGGGAAAAAGACGTTAATGCTAAGCTACTTGCCCCCATTAAAAAACCAAATGAGCGGATAGCAGAATATAAGCGGCTGTTTGGCAAAAACAACATGAGCTTCGAGAAACTTGATCTGCTGGATCAAAAGGCGATTACGAAGATTCTTCGAAAGTATCGCCCGGCAGTGGTGATTAACGCCGCCCAGCAACCTTCAGCGCCTTTCTCTATGAAAAGCCCAGAAAACGCGGCGATTACTTTCAATAACAACTTGATTGGCCACTTAAACGTATTATGGTCAATTGCCCAAGTCGACAAATCAATAACCTGCATCAAACTCGGCTCGGCCGGTTGCTATATGGATGTCGACACCGACTTTTTGCCGCTGGGCAAGAAAGACCTGCATTTTAGCCACAATGGCAAGAACCGAAAGATCCTCAATAGCTTCATTCCAATGCGGGCCACAGACTTCTACCACCAATCGAAGATTAGCGACTTTCTGTTAGATGATTTATGCAGTTCGCTTTGGAACCTTAAAGTTATTACAGTCCAGCAGGCGACCATCTTTGGCGCAACTATTGCTGAGAATCATCCGGCCAGCCACAGCGCCCTGGCGGCCCGCTTTAATTATGATGCGGTGTTCAGCACGGTGTTGAACCGTTTCGCATGCCAGATAGCCATCGGCCACCCAATGACAATTTATGGCGACGGCAAACAGCGGACTGGATTGATCAGCTTAGAAGATAGCGTTGAAAATTTTATCCGTTTATCGAAACTCAACATTAAGCCAGGTAAGCACATGGTGGTCCATAACTATACGCAAAGGTTATCGATCGAAGAAATTGCCCAAAAACTTGTAGAGATTGAACCGTCCGCCAAAATTAAATACATCAAAAATCCCCGCGATGAAGGCTCCGGCAAGCTAACAAAAGAAGTCCAGATTCACAGCGCGATCCGGCCCCAACACAAAGCTAAAGAAGATAAGTTGCGGCAAGAACTCAGCAACCTAATTGATTTCGCGAAGCGTCACCATGGCAATATCGACCAGTCAATTATTTTGCCTAAAGTCCAGTGGGTGGTTGAAGAAGAAATCAAAAGACGGCGCCTGCTGCGCAAGACCTTTGCCGCTGTGCCAAGTCCTGTTAAGCTAAGGGCCAAAATCTTAGGCGAAACCACCTAATTGGTAAACCATGAGTAATTCGAGCAGCCCCTCGGCGAAGAACAAACTCTTCTTCAGCTACGCCACAGTGTCGGCTATGTGCGATGCCTCATACAGTGCCGTCAAGGAATTTCTTGATGAATTTTATGCGGTTGGCCCGCCGGAAGTGCTTTATAAGTACGATAATATCTACCAAAAACTATCTGCCGAAGCCGCCAAACTGCTAAATTGCCAGGCATCTGAGATTACATATATCAAAAATACTACTGAGGGGATAATTATTGCCAGCGAAACTATCCCCCTGAAAAAAGGCGACCAGGTGTTAGTTATGGCCAATGAATACCCGGCTAATATTCTGCCATGGCTTAAAAAGCGGAAAGACGGCGTTGATGTGCAGCTAATTGGCGGCCGCGATAATCATAATGCTTTTCAAACGCTTATTAAAACTATAAACCCTAAAACAAGAGTTATTTCCATCTCTTCTACCCAATCTTATGATGGCTATATGGTCAACTTAGATAAACTTTCTAAACTTTGCCGCCAAAAAAATATTTATCTAGTAATAGATGCTGTTCAGACTGTTGGCACACGGAAAATAGACCTAACAAAAACTCCGGTAGACTTTTTAGTTTGTGGCGGCCAAAAGTACCTGCGCGCCGGGCCGGGCAGCGGCTTTATGTATGTCAATCAGCGCGTCATGAAAGACCTCAAAGACTTTAAGGTTGGAATTAGGAGTATGCAAAGCTTTGACGAAACTTCTTACAATTTAAAGCCTTCAGCCGAGCGGTTTCAGGACGGCACCCAAAACTTGTCAGGCATAGTAGCCATAACTGCCGCTATCCAACACATTAACGAAATTGGCATCGAAGAGATAGAAAAGCGCAATTTGAACTTGCTGGCCCAAATTAAAGCCTGCCTGGCTAAATACGGAATTCCTTTTATAAACCATGGCAATGCCCAAGGTAATATCCTGGCATTACAGGTGAGCCAGCCCCAGGAATTATTTGAATACCTAAAAGATCGAAACATCTATATAAAACCAATAAAAGATGTCGCCCGAATTTCGTTTATTCACGAAACTAAAATTGAAGAAGTAGAAAAAGCCGCAGATCTGATAAGCAAGTGGCTAAACCAGATTAATAATAAACATCTATCTAAAAGTAATCGAACGGCCAGAGCACTTGAGACTGTATAAAGTTATAAATTTTTGCTCTTTGTAAAAGTATGTAAATATTGTATGGTATTACCACTATGCCATATCATTTCCAGGGAAATTACATATATATTCCACCCGGCGCCGAAGTAAGCGAAGCGTTTTTGCCTCAAACGGTTGGCGGCTTCCGCGAGGAGCTACAACTGGCACTAAACGAAATTGAGCCGTGGCAAGACCAGGCGCATATCGTTAAAAGTTTTAAACTTTCCCGGATGATCAGTACGCGGGTGGTCAAACTCGAATTCCTGGAAGCGCCGCTATGGGGCGTAAACCCGCACCACAAAGCTAAAAATCCTGGGTTAAGCCCGTACGTTGTTATTGACAACTTTGACGGGCGGCAAGGTACCAACCGGGCTACGCTCGAACTGGTTGGTGAAGTCGAACGGCCATCGCTGATACGCGCCTATCCCGGCGATTATTTGCCGCCGTTGCCTTGGATGGTATCTGCCGAAACATCGCCGGCGGGTTTGGACGGATGCATCGACTATTGGAATTCCCACGCCTTTATTTATCGCACTTCCGGCCCGGAGCTTACTTACGAAGCTCCCGAATGGTACCGTCAAACCAAAGTAAATTAGCTTTTCTCTACGGATAAAAGAATTATTATGCAAAGTTTGATGCCATGGTGCTGCAAACCCTCAAATTTTCTGCTAACTAAAAGCCGACCGGTTCGCGCACGATTATGATATTGCCGCGGCCCTGGGTTTCTTTGCGGTAAATCAGGATCTTATTGATTGACGAATGGTTTCCGTAAGTTTGCAGGGCCCGCTTGTCTTCCAGATGGTAAGAATAGTTCTCGATGCGGTCCAGGGCTTCATCCAAATCGGCCACCAGTTTTTGCGAGCCAACTACCCAGATAAAGTTTTTAGCGCCATAGGCGTAATTTGGCAACTGGCTGCCGGAGGCTGAAGCAATAACGACTTGGCCGTCTTCGGTAATGGCGTGTACGCTGCCGGCCGCCCAATCCGAGGACGAGCCGATTCGCTTCATCTCCAGTTCCTTGTCGGCGTCACCGTATAACTGCATAAATTTGTCTCTGACAGACACGTATTGATCGGAATTCAGCTCGTCGCTTAAACCGGCTTGCTGTAAGGTGGCCGAGGTGGCGGTAAATACTTCTGAGCTTTTTGGTATCTTTGCAATGACCTTGTCGTGGGCCTGTTTTAAATCATCAACTACCCACACTTTAAAGCCGTTGGCTTCCAGAGCCTGCTTGGTGCGCTGGATTTGCTGTTCGGCGGCCGGGTCGGCATATTTTAAATTAATTTTCTGGTTATTAGTTAGCGTTGGCATCTTGCCCTCCTGATGCTATAATTTGTATAGTATTAACACTATCAATACTATACTAAGTAAAGTTACTATGCAAGTTAAAGTATCAACCAATCCTAAAATCGAGAAAATGCCCGGCTGCGTGGCCGGAGCGGTAGCTATATTGGGCAATAAATGGACACCCTTATTAATAATGGAACTAGCCAAAGGTCCGCAGCGATTTTCTTTAATGGAAAACTCTGTATGCGGCATAAGCCCGCGCACACTGTCGCAGAGGCTGGACGACCTCGAGCATTGCGGCATAATCACTAAAAAAAGTTATAACGAAGTACCGCCGCGGGTTGAATATGAGTTAACTGAAAAGGGCAGGGACTTAATTCCAATTTTGAAAAGTATGGCGTCGTGGGGCCAAAAATACCGAGGTACAAAACCATCCTAAAAAGCAAAAGCCGGCCGCCGCGGCGACCGGCTGAGATATTTGGCCTACTTAGGCAGGCAAATGTCCTATTGCAAAAGAGTGGGGGCTAGCCGGCGCGTACCTCCCGCACCGTACTAATCATTTCCTGCCCGTTAGATCTAGGACTTTTCAATGGATTACCCCCTTTCTTTTAATTTATAATTTCCATTATACTACCTAAGTTTTGCACCCGTAGCTCAGCTGGATAGAGCGTTGGTTTCCGGTACCAAAGGCCGTAGGTTCAAATCCTATCGGGTGTACCAAATATAAATCCCGAATGTTGTCGGGACTTATCTCTTATATTCGCTAACGCTATTAAAACGTGTCGATCTCACAACAAATTTCTAACTTCGCTAAAACTAAGCCAATACATTGTAATATAAGCATAAAAGTTGTATAATAATTTTGCTTCACTGGGGTGGGCAACCACTCCTTTGCAGCCGTTCTCTGTATTTTCATCCGCATTTGCCTGAGGAGGCAACCTTGAGCGCTAACCCGCAGTCGGGGTTCGATCCCACCAGTTCGGATCTCCCGGTCTACGCTGTCCAGGGCGGCGGCTACGCCATCCTGGTAGATGGTCGTTACGTCTGGCACGCCATCCACGGAACCGTCATCGCCAAGATCGGCCAGCCGATCCCCGCGGACTGCGGTGTCTATCCGGCCAACGAGGCAGCCCGGGATGCAGTCAGACGCAAGCTCGCGAAGGCGGCCTGCGACATCTGTGGCAGCTTTCTTTGCCGCGGCGACTGTTGTGAAAATATGTAGCAGCCGCAGAGAACTGACCCACGGGAGAGAGACGTGGCACCCGCCGCGACTCTCTCCCACAGTTCCTCAAACACGTTAACTTTTAGCGTTTTTAAAGAACTGGTGTGGTGTAATTAGTGATGAAAATTGTTGTATTTGGGGCTAGCGGCCAGGCACTGCTGCACTGGGCGCTTACGACTTTCGCGAAATCTAGTCGTTGACAATAGTTACTAATTGCTGCAAAAGCTGTTTAGAAATTCTCTTTACCTGCGAGTATTTCAGGCCGGTTGCATCAGCAATTTCCTGGTAAGTTAAGCCTTGCAAGTAATGGCTTTCGAATATTTGTTTGAATTGTGGCTCATAGTCTTGCAGCATAAGTTCCGCTTCGTTTAAAACTTTTTGCCTTTCCAATTCGTCAATGGCGATTTCATCGGTAAATGAGTCGCTTGGAGTCATATCGACTAAACTTGTGGATTCATCATCAGGTCTGAACGGCTGGTCAAACGATACCACGTTATGCTGAAATAGGCCGGGTTTAGGCCTAGGCCCTTTTTGGCTTGCTTTAGTTCCTGCATATTTCCAACCATATACACAAGTTCTAACTGCATTTTCGACTACTGTATAAGCGAATCTTCGGCTAGTTTCAGCATTAGCCAAATCGGCTCTTTCCGGATCAAAAGCTAGGGTTGCTCTAGCCAAGCCAAAAAATCCCGCTCCCACGGCTTCTTCGTATAAAATCATATTATCGAACCAATTTTTAACGGCTTTTTTGGCTATTTTTGGCGGTAAATCTAAATTATTATCTAAAAGTGCCTGTTGTTCTTTGGTTAATTCTACGGGTAGGTACTCGGCTTCGGGCCCAACAAATACAGGCTGGCTTTCCGGTAAGGTATTATTAGTCACACTTATCTCCAATTTTTGGCGCACTGTAAATAATAGATTTATTTTGCCCGGGGCAAAATAAAATTAACTACAGATAAACTAGTAATGTTAATGAAACGGCTCACGCTATGTACGGCGTGAGCCGTTTATAACGTGAGCCAGGGGGTCGACCTAGCACCAAGGGTGCTTGTGGTTCTGGCAGCCGGGTTCGTTGCCGGGTCCTTGGCCGTTCGTCGTGAACGGCGGGTTCGGCGGGTTGTCTTGACCGTTGCCGGTAGTATCCGCCGGCGGGTTATCCGAACCGTTTCCCGAGGTGTCGGAAGGCGGGTTGCCGGAACCATCGCTGGACTGGGCGTTACTGCCATAACCCTGCGGATCGGGAGTGCCGGGATGCCCCGGGCGCGCCGAATCTGCGCAGTTTTCTGAGTTGTGCGACCATGGCCCTTGAATCTGGTAGTTGTCAGTGACGTTGCCGGAATCATCCAGCGCGACGACAGCCCAGTCGGGCTTGTGGTCCCAGCCGGGCTTGTGGCCCTTGTGGAACTTGCGGTCTGCACTTGCGTACAGCTTGCCGTCGATGTTCTGCCAATAGCTGACTGCGATGCGGATCTGGTTGTTGTCCGCGTCCAGGCAGTAGCTGCTTGAACTCAGCGTTTCCTGCCCGGTGCTCAGGCGGTCCATCAGCTTGTTGATCTTCCGGATCTGGTGCGGCCACCAGCCGCCGCCATCTGCGCCCGCCGTTACCGGCAGCAACAGAAGCACCAAGCTTGCGCCTATCAAGGCGCGCTTGAGCATGTCATTCCTCCAAATTCTCGAGAGGTACCAGGTTTACCTACCTAATTATTATCTCACAAATTTTGTATTTATCAAGCGCAATGAGTGCTGCCAGCAGGCGCATACATATTGAAAAACAGTTATAAATATGATATAAAACCATTAATCGGAGGTCGCGCCGACGAATAATCGACAAGTTCTCCCACCTACTTGCCTGGAAGGAATAACCGTGCCCGCAATTCGCGTAGAAATCGGTTCGTTCAACCGACCGGTGTTCGAAATGCATCTCGATTTGCCCATACTGCAAGGCGGCGACTTGTACGCCTTCGTCGGACAAGAATCGGCCAAGTTCACGCCAACCGGCTGGGCACTGGCCGTCGGACTGAACGAATTCCCCGGTGCTTCCTACAAGTACAGCCGCTACAGCATCGAAGTGCAGTGGGCTATCAACTTGGGTCTGCCGCACACGCTTACACAGGTCTTCATCGAGATGGATCGGGTGCTGCAGGGAAAGCTTCAGGTTGCGTTTACCACGCCCCGATCCAGCAAGGTCGCCCAGCTCTGGTTCACCAGCAAGCGGCCGGACTCCGAAGACATTACGCGCGGTCTCAAGAGCATTGAGGCTATGCTTCAGGCCGAGGCACGTGCCGACGAGGCTCTGCAGCTGGCGCGCGACATCTTGCGTTACCCGGAATTTCGCGAATACGTATACGTCAAGCTGGCCCAATACGAGGCACACCTTGTCACCAGGGCCCGCTAGGAGCAAGCGGTGGAGAACTTGTCTGCCGCTCCGTGAATTTAATAGTCACGCTGACGAGCCCTAAAGGGCGAAAGCGGAATCCTATTTTTTACCGTTTAGTCGGACTGATACTAATGCCGAGCTCATTAAGGCCAGGGCGGCGGCGAGCAGTATTATTCCGAATGTCTTGTCGTTACTGGGCTGGCCGTAACCGGTATTAGGTGCCCCTGTTGTGCTTGAAGCGCCCAAGACAACCGGCGCGGCCGATGGGTCAAGCCAGGCGCTATTTTGATTATTAGCTAAGTCATCGTCAGTATAAGCGCAACGTCCGCCATCACAAGTACCAGGGTCGTAATATGCTAAAGCGGCTACGTTTTCGAATAAGCCGGTCGATGAAGCTTTGGTAGTTATCAGCAAAGTAGCTGGCAAAGTAGTTACAAAGCCACCGTCGCCGTCATCCTTTTGAGTCGGCAAATTCCATAAGTTGGCATCAAACGAGCCATCATTAGGATGGTACACGCCATCAGTTGCAGTATTGCTCACATAAGTTACGCCACTAGGTAATACATCTTTGATATAAACCCTGCCTTGCGGTGTCATGCCATCGCTATTATTTGTAATTATTATTTTCCAGGTAACCGTATCACCAACTGTAGCTTGGGCGGCAGCAGAAGAAGTGTCTGCTTCTTGAAAAGTACCGCCATTAACGCTCACTAACTTATCTACCCCTAAGTCGCAGCCCTCTGTTGTTTGTATGTCTTGGGAAACTTCCGCGTTAGTTCGAAACGTACAAGTAATATGAATTGGCGGCGGAATATCCAACCCGTCTACTTTGTCGCTAATTGGTAAAGCGTGGGCGCTGACAGCCGGAATAAAAGCCGCCATTAAGAAACTGAATGATACTAATAGCTTGCGAGCTCGCATATTAACTCCTCTTACACTTATTGCTATAACAATATACTCGCTTATGCTTTTATGCAACAACGCAGCGGCCCGAGCGTTTACAAAACAGAGGTAGAATGATACTATCTAATCCGTTAACCAGGCTCAAACGCTTGCGCTTGAGCGAAGCGTGGCGGCACTTCCGAGGAGCACCCGGAAACGTATTTTACATACGGTGAGGATGCACCGCAGGAAAGTAACGCCGCAATTCGCCAAGAGTGACGGCTGTTTGACAACTTGGTTGGCAAGCATGCCGTCACGGCGCATGCGTTTGAGGGCCATTAGCTCAGCTGGTTAGAGCACCTGCCTCTTAATCAGGGTGTCCGGGGTTCAAGTCCCCGATGGCCCTCCATTATTAATATGAACACTCTTTATATACTCGGCGGACCGCCGCGAACTGCCAAAACCACAATTATGTCCGGACTAGCCAAAGAAAAAGGCATTACCTTCATTGCTGCGGACGCTGTTGAACATGGGCTGCGTAATGTGCTTACCGGCGAACCCCACCAAATGCTAAGGGATATTGAGTTTACCGGCAGCGCGGAGTGGAAAACTTCAATTACAGAAGGCGGCGCTAGACAACAATTTTCAAATAAAGGCTCCGAATCGGAATTAACACTGCAAGCGGTGGTTGGGATGCTGGATTATTACCGGCGCAATAAAGAATCAGTTGCTTTTGAAGGCTCATTGTTCACGCCTGAATGGGTCAATAATTTAAATGTAAGTGGCCTTACAATACGCGCGGCTTTTGTAGGCTTCACCAATCCTGCGCATGCCTACCAAATTCTAACTTTTGCTAAAACCAATCCTCACGACTGGATAAATGACTGGCTGGCCGAAGAAGACGGTGATGAAACTAAAGTTAATGAGTGGGTCACCAGCCAAATTGAAAAATGCGCCGAGCTTAAAACCGCGGCTGAGAATTTGGGATTCTCATTCTTTGATATTGCAGCCATGCCGTTTGACCAATATATGGCAGCAGTAATGCATTATTTTCTTAAAGGTTAATGATTAGACGCGGCCCAAATTAGTAATATCCTTAGGCCGCTCGAGTTCCTGACTGCCTCCTGGCTCCCAACCAGTTATGCTTATACTCCACTATTTTGAGGGGTTATTTGTTGCTATTATAGGCACATGTCAAACGCCCATTATGCTGTCCCAATTTCCATAAAGGGAATTGTTTTCGAGAATGATAAAGTCTGGTTAAGAAAAAATGAGCGTGATGAGTGGGAGTTGCCTGGCGGCAAATTAGACGTTGGTGAGCAGCCAAGTCAAACCGTACTTCGCGAGCTAAATGAAGAACTAGGTTTTGAGACTGAGCTTATGAGTATTATCCAAGCCAATATGTATATAATAGAAAACTCAGATTATGAAAGCCGAGGAGTTTTAGTAATAAGTTATTTGTGTAAGTTAATCAAAAAAACCGGTGATTTTGAGCATATCGGAGAGGCTGGCAACGCAAAGTTCAAAGCATTTACAGTCAATGAGGTTGCTGAGCTAAATATGCCTGAATTCTACAAAGAAGCGATACATAAATCTATCTCACTACTTAATTGATGATGAATTAGGGCTGTCAAAGCATGAATGGTGGCCCTCCAACACTTAATACATATTCCCCTTAACCTTGTAACATTCTAATAATATGTTATTGTATTTTTATGCAAGAAGTAGCCTGGATATTTGGAAGCAGCGCGGCGGGCAAAGAAACGTTTATAAAACATGCAGTAAGCATTGAAGAATCCGAAATCAGAAGCCAGCTTGGCTGGGCCAATAAAAAAGTCGTCGGAGCACCGGCCAGCCTTGAATACATATCCCATTTTAGCGGCGACCCGATAGCCCAAAAAAGAGAATTGATTTTATCTGAAGTGCCGGCATTATTAAAGTCTGCTGATGTAGTCTTAATAAAATGGCAAGGCTTAGATAGTAAGGCCCGCCGTGTAGAGCGATTACGTTCAATCATTCCGGAAATTTCCCATAGAATTATTCGTTTAGCCGCGTCCGACGAAGTTGTCAGACAAAGATTGCCATTAAAAAAGTGGTGGAAAGACAGCACAAATATAGCTGACTGGATCGCAGACGAAAATTATTGGGTAACCGACTGCATAAATGTTTTAGGCGAAGATTATCCCGTTACCACTATTTCAAGCAACTCAAATCGCTATACGGTTATAAGCGAGAAAAATTAGTAACGGCTGGCATAAAAGTATCTCAGAAACGGAAGGTTACGAACATTTTAATAGGCACAGTGAGATTTCCTTATAATGCCTCACCTGTATGACTGCTACTATCAGCCCATGGATATGAGCCTGTCAGAACGCCGCCAGATCGAAAATGAAATGATTTTTCGCCGGATAAATGAAAAAATCGGTGATAGCCTCAATAAACTGGACGCAATGCATATTGAAGATGATAACCTTCAACTACTTTGGGACGATGCAATACTTTTGAATTTCCAATGTGAATGTTCTGATGAAGAATGCCATGCCAGGATACCTATGAAATTAAGCGTTTATAACAAGATTCACGAAAACCGGGACGCATTTATCATTAAGCTCAAACATCAGGTCAGTGAAATCGAAAAGGTTATTATTGCCGAAGATAGCTATAGCGTAGTAGAAAAAAACAATTCTATGCCCGAACCAGAGGGTACATTAAATAAAACCTCGGTTGACAATAGTTAGTTAACGCCCAGCGCTAATCCTATTCTTTGAATAGTCTTTAATTGCTATCCTTGGGCTATGGAAATGTTCAAAGACCTCCCAGTTTTTTTATTTACTAGCCAGCAGGATTGGCGGGAGTGGCTGGAAAAGAACTATTCACAGCCAACTGGTGTTTGGCTTAAGCACGCAAAAAAAGCTTCGGGCAAGGCGTCAGTAAGCTACACTGAAGCCCTGGAAGTAGCGTTGTGCAACGGCTGGATCGACAGCCAAAAGCAAAGCTATGACGAAGATTATTTTTTACAAAAGTATTCTCCAAGGGGCCCTAAAAGCGTATGGTCAAAAGTTAATGTAGCTAAATGCGAAGCGCTTGTTAAAGCCGGAAAAATGCGGCCTGCGGGGCAGGCGGCAATCGACGCCGCTAAACAGGACGGCAGGTGGGAGGCGGCTTATGATTCGGCCAGCAATAGCGAAGTACCTGAAGATTTCCAGGCCGAGCTAGATAAAAACCCCCAAGCCAAACAGTTTTTCGAAACGCTCAACAGGGCAAATGTTTACGCGATTACCTGGCGGGTACAAACCGCTAAAAAACCGGAAACCCGGCAAGCCAGAATCGAAAAGTTTATAGGTATGCTAAACCGCGGCGAAAAACTGCATTAGCAAAACGCCGATTCTTCCTTAGAATATAGTAATGAAGGAAACACCTCTCGATTTGAAGGTGAAACTGGTTAAAGTTTTTTTTGACGCCGACCGGGTTACCGGGCGCACCGCTGGTTCAAGTTCGGCTATATCCAAGTATTACCATTCCAACCGGGCAGCCTACTATTTGTTCAATAGTAAAGATGGTTTTGTGCATATGGGGCTCAGCAAAAACGGGCAATTCCATAAAAACGATTTTTTGGCCCAGCCGAAATTTGTAAGCGGCAAAATTTTAGAAAATGGGGCAGAAAAAGTCCTGGAAATTGGAACAGGCAAGGGCGCCAATATTAAATACCTGTCCACAAAAAATCCGGATGTGAGTTTTGTCGGCCTGGATTTACCCGGGGGCCAGCTAAATACCCGAAAATCTAAATTCAAAAACTTGAAGTTAGTGACGGGCGATTTCCATGACTTAAGCAAGTTTGAGACAGATAGTTTCGATTTGGTTTTTGCGATTGAATCGTTATGTCATTCGCCGGATAAAAGTAAAGTACTTAGCGAGGTTTACCGGGTACTGCGTAATAACGGTTTATTCATAATATTTGATTGCTATAACAAGATGCCAATTCAGGATTGCCCCATTAATATCAGGCTAGCTATGGTACTTATAGGCAAAAGCATGATGGTAGCAGATTTTGGAACATATAAAAGTCTTAAATCGAATATTATAAAAACCGGCTTTTCATTAGATGAGCAGCAAGATTTTAGCCAGGCAATCCTGCCGTCTTTAGACAGGCTGGCCGGATATGCTGAAAAATATTTTAGCAACAGCAAAAAGGCTATGCTGGCTAGAAAGATTGTGCCTTCGAAAATTAGCACCAACGCCATTGCCGGCTATTTAATGCCCGACGCCGTGCGCCAAGGTCTATACGAATACAGGCTTACCGTGGCCCGGAAAAATTAGCTTCTGTTATTAGACTTTTTTGCTTGTTTAACAGCTTTAGGAGCCAGCCGAAAATCAATTATCAGCTTGGCAAAAAGCACACCGGCATTACCCCATACCAGCGGCAGCCAAACAGGTACGGTAAATAAAGCTTGGTTTTCGTATGTCCAGGCTCCTGAAGCCGCGGCTATTATTTCGCTAAAGGTCCCTAGCACGGCGCAAAATATATAAATTGGAACGAACTTTTTACCGGTATTCAAAATAAGCAGCACGCTTATAAGGGCTATTACTACAAATGTTGCCCAAGGATTTTGCCATAGCACTACTACCGAAACCAGAGTCAGTAAGAAAAGCAGCGAAGTTATGAGCCTATTATTTTTAAGCATAAAAACTTCTATTAGTTTAATCCAGCACATAGCTATCAGCAATAAACGCTTGTATTTGGAAAGACTAATTTTATTTCATATTATGCGTTCTCTAATTATTAGGTATGAAAAAACCACCTCGTGGGGTGGTTAGTTTGTGCGGCGGGCGGGAGACTCGATTGTCTCCCGCCCGCGCGCGTTCAGGGGTTGAACTGGATCAGCTAGGGTCTAGCTTCCGTCGGGGACGATGGCCGTGAAGACCTTCGTCTCGTGGCCGTCGGTGACGCTCGCCGAAATCGTGACCGTCGAGCTGCGGGGCAGACGGCTGTCGCGCTTCGCGTAGGTGATGCAGAACCCATTCTCGGAGAACGTCGCCTTGGCGACGTAGTTCTTCGAATCGGTCCACTTCTTCACGCGGGTCTTGACGTCCGAGTTGTCAACGACGACGCAGAGGGTCGGCGTGTCGTCCACGCCGATCTCGCATGTATTGTCGTTGCCGTCCGGGGAAGTCAACTCATCCATGTCCTTCGGGGTGCACGTGAGGTGCGCCTCGTAGGAGTGGACGTTGACCGTGGGCGCACAGTGATCGGATGTGGCGGACAGCTTGGTGCCGTCATCGCCCATCACGAACACCGTGCCAGTCACCCGGTAGGTGCCGGCCTGCGCGTAGTCGTGCTCTGCCACCGCGCCGCCGGCGACCGTCGTGCTGCTGCCGTCGCCCCAGTTGAACACCGAGCCCGTGAGCTTGGCGTCGTCGAAGGTGAACGCGAGGCTGGCCTGGACGTGCAGGTTGGCCTTGGTGGGGTAGAGCTGCACGCAGGTGACGTGCGGGACCACCGGCTTGGGCTTAGGCTGAACGTGCACCAGGAACTTGCGGCACTGCGGCTTGAGGTGCTTGACCCGCTTGCGGGTCGTGTTGTGCGTGGCAGTGTTGCCACAGATGCGCGGGATCTTCAGTCCGAAGGACCAGGTGATCGTGACGCTGCTGCGGCACTGCTGCATCCACACGTTGTACCCGCCATCGGCGGTCGGCATGTGCGGGCCGATCTCGACCGGCTTACCGTACTTGCCGAACTTGTGCTTCGACCACGAGACGCTCGCGCAGATGGCGCTGAGGCCGTTGGGTCGCGTCGGGTCCGTCAGGACGACGTTGTAGTCGACATGATGGACGCCAGACAGCATCTCGCCGACGTTCTCACCGTGGGCGATGTGGCAGTACCACCACTTGATGGTAGTGCCGTGGCCGCCTCCAGTGACGAACGCGTGACGCACCTTGGCGGGCACGTGCTCCGCTCGCAGACCTGCCTGCCCATAGGGCGAGGCGAGGTAGTGCTGGGCGGCCTTGATGGTCGGGACACCGCCGGGCAGTTCAGGGTTGCCGTTGGTACGGAACCAGTTGAACACGGCAGCGTGCGCGGTGCGCGCCCGGCCGACGAGGTTGCCGTTGGCGTCGTGGTTCGCTGCGGCCGAAGCCGACGTGGCGAACATCGCGCCGAGCGCCGCGATGACCATGACGATCATAGTGCGCTGCAGACACTTCTTGTACATTGCCGAACCTTTCACGAGTTGACTAGGAATTACTTACTAAGTCGTTCTCTACTAAAAAGCCGGCCTAAAAGGCCGAGGGCGAGCATCCATGCCCGGGGGCCGGGCAGGGGATTCTAGCTGATCAGATTTTTAACACTCCTCCTGAGGGGGTTTGCGTCATCACCTCTGTTAAACAGATGCGATGTTGAGGTATATCTTACCATAAGAAGTATAATAAGTCAATATATAAGGCCACATAATAACAGATTAGGGAATAGCCGCCACCCCTGTTAAGTAAAAAATTGTTTATGAATTTAACAGATCACCACCCCAGTAAAAATAATGACCTCAATATATAAATAGTGGGGCTAAGCGCTCATAAGTGAGCCTTCCTTATAGCTAATCTGTTGACTAAAGTAAGCTTAAATTTTATAATCATTTCACCACATAGAGTGGCAATGGTCGCTCGTTCTCTTAAACGCTGATGCAAGGAGCTTTGATGGCATCGCCAATCAAACGCACATACTCGGAACAATTCCGTTGCCCGGCCATCATCGTGGACCGGCAAATGGACGCCGGCGCGGTAATCGCCGAGGCCCGGGCAGTGGGTGCCCTGTGCCGCAGCGATGGCGAAGAGCGTTTCGTCATCGACAACCACACCGACCGCTACAGCATCGGCCCGGAGGCCTACAGCGAAGAAGCCCTGCGCTACTTCCTGGAGCCCGCCGCCAGGCAGGTTCACTAAAGCCTCCAATCCCCAAGTGGGGCTTCGCAGTAAGTATTATGCGAAGCCCCACGGGGTATTCGCTTATGGTTGCCTTAGCATAAAGATTATGTTATAATAAATTTATCATCAACATGGTGATACATGCGGTGGATAAGCCCCGCACGAACATTGGAGTGGAACCGTGTATCCAAGCAAGACACGATCCATGCTCGAGGCCTACGAAACCGAGCGCAAGGAGCTCGACGTCCAGCTCGAGGAGCTCAAGAAGCGGCGCCAGTCGCTGAACCGCGCAAGGCGGCGCTACGAGCGAAAGCTCGAGTACTACCACCGGCGGAACGTGGTCCGCGCCATGAGCGTGATCCGCGGCTATAGCCGCCGAAAGGTCGACGCGCTCCACCTGGAGATCAGCCAGCTCGATGCCGAGATCGCGAAGATCGACGCGGACATCAAGCGGGTGAATGGCGTGCGCAACGACGTCATCGCCAAGATCATCAAGATCGGGCACTCACAGGCGCTTCGAACCGCTAGCTAGATCCTCCAGTACAACGGATTGCCTATTCCGCCACAAGCGGAATTCCGTCCCCGCTGCCACGCGCAGTAGGGCCTAGGCAATCTTCTAGAGTTCATTACCAGCTAGTGGATTGCAGAAGGTTAAATCGTACTTACGCTTGACTAATTAAAGCACAAATGTTATTATAACTTTCAACGATCGGTCTTAGAGCCGACCTCTCTTCTAAAAAAACCAACTTAAATCAAGGAGTCCCATGTGGATTTTATTGGCGCTTTTGAGCGCCGTTTTGGCGGCTACCCGCCGCACTAACGAAAAGAAGTTATTGCAACATTTTAACCATTTCACCATGGGGCTGATTGTGCAATTGCTTTCGCTGCCGGTTATTTTAATAGCTCTAATAATAAAGGGCGATTTTCTTAACCCTCTCAGTTTAGGCCCGCATTTTTGGCTGCCCTTACTGGTAGTTTGCGTGGGTTTTTACCCGTTAAATACGCTGCTTGGTTACCAGGCGATTAAGCACGGCGAACTTTCTAAGGTTTTGCCAATCATGAGTTTATGGCCGGTATTTTCGATTATTCCGGCTGCGATTGCATTGGGCGAATTTCCATCTATTTTGGCGATATTGGGCATACTTTTAACCGTGCTGGGTGTGTACGCGCTTGGTCTAAAGGGGGCTGCTCTCCACCATCCGCTGCAGCCCTTCCGCGAGGATAAGAACAGCCGGAACATGCTGTTTAGCGTAGTGCTAATTACACTGGCCGGGGTGCTGGATAAAATCGCCATCAACGCGTCCAACGCAATTTTTTATAGTTTTATAAGCACTATCGGCGCCGTATTCACTTTGGCCGTGGCAGTCAAAATAAGTAAAGTAAATGAGTTTACCAAGCTGCGAAAATCCCTGGCGAATCTTGGAGCCATTGGCACATTGCAAGGCGGAAGTTATACGACGTATTTAATGGCAATAGCGGCAGGCCCTATCGCTTATGTTTCAGCAATCCGCAACAGCAACATCTTGATCGGCTCGCTCTTGGGCATTGTACTGTTAAACGAAAAGTTTACTTTGCCTAAAAAGATATCTTTGGTGTTAATCTTGTTCGGCGGAAGCTTGCTGGCGGTAGGCTCTTGACATCCTTTTGCTAGCACTAATTTAGGATAAAAAGTCGTGCCAATAGGTTGTAATAGTATAAATAAGATGTTATAATATTGAATCACCCGTATGGGGTGGCAACGTGTTCGCCCACCGGCGAGCCGAACAGGGAGCTTAAGTGCCCGACAGGAACTGTTTTACCGTTATGTCCGGAGCGTACGGCTGCCCGGCAATTGTCATCTTCGGCAGCATGACGCTCGAACAGGTCAAGGACCTGGCCTACATGAACGGGAGCTACTACCCAGACTGCGAGAATAAGATCGTGGTCGGGGTCAAACGCCTCAACCGGGCGGTGTACCCCACCGCCCTCACCGAGGAGGATCTCGCCGACAAGCTCGCCGAGCTGACCGCGGAGATCAACGAGCTGCGCCCCGAAGAGCGCGGCGAAATGCTGGCCAAGATCAGCCAGCAGCTCACAGAGGAGCTGGCCGGCATCGCCGCAGCCTAGCTCCCACCCGTCCCCCGGCGCCCCGGCGTGGCGCGGGGGCGGGCCGCCGTGATAAATTTATTAAATATTTATATTTTTTGTTGAGGGGTGTGGACAGA
>CAYWQH010000001.1:0-24965 GCA_964460855.1 uncultured Candidatus Saccharibacteria bacterium | reverse complement strand
ATCACACCGTGTCGGGGGCCCCCCCCGCGCCCCCCTCCCCCCCCCCCCCCCCCCCGCCCGGGGGGGGGGGGGCGACAACCGCTAAATATAAATGTTAATATATTTATCCTATGAGAGAAGAGCTTGAACCCAAACGGTCATTACTGGACCGCCTCAAATCGATACCGGCTGGAAAGCTGGGCCATACAGCCGCGTCTTCTGATGTGGAAGTAGTTTTATATGATGAATATGAAGGCGAAGAAAATTCCGCTGAATCTCTATTTGGATTGGAAGATTCATTAGTTGAGTACGCCGAAAGCCAAGGCGAGCTAAACAAGTTCATCCGGCGCGCCAGCCAGGACGCCGGCGGCAAACAGATTATGACCGAAGCTATAGAAAGCGTATATTCTCCGCCTAAAGACACGGCCCGGGGTAACCGGCGCTTTGTAAGGCAGGTTGCCGACCGGGACTTCCAAGAGCTGGTTTTAGCTTATGCCAATGCCGGCCGGTTTATGGCCGTAGCTGCCAGTGCCGCTTATGACGAAAAGGACGGCCATGGATTTATGGGTAATTTTAAAGAATTTATTTCTACCATACGAACACTGGAAAGAAAAAAACGCGGCTTGTTGGGCACAATTAAAAATACCGAACAGATGGCTAACTTGAAATCATTATTAGGGGGCATCGAGGACCGCGCACAGGACAAATACGGTGATATATATGAACGCGAAGTAGATATTTTAAATGCGCTTTGGCAACGGGCCGCTTTACCGGCCGAAGCCGCTAAAATCATGGAAGCCTACACTAGCATCGGCGAATCCGAATCCCAGGTTGATAACGCTTTCGCGTCCTTATTGGCTAACGAGCACTTCTTGTATCCTAATTCTTCGGTTATAGCCCGGAGCCTGCAAGTTTTAAACGAAGCCTATGCCAGCGGCCAAAATAGCGATGAGTTCATAGGCCTTATGCTGGATGACGACCAGTCGCAATTCCGTTACTGGCAAAGCGTTATAGAACAAGTCAGCCCGGGGATAGATTTTAATAAATTGATGCGCAGCCGCTTTGACAGCTGGCCGCCCGCCATAAAAAGTGAATACGAAAAGTTCAGCAGCGGCAAAATGGGCGAAATCCGCGGCAAGACAGCCGCGGCTAACCGCCGCCACACTCGCCGCAGCTGGATGCTGCCAACCATTGATGAGCACGAGCGCCTGCTAGACAGGGTATTCCACCAGCTTCATCCCGGCGGCTACCAAGACGTAAATTTACGGTAACGTTACCAGCAATCCATAGCAGCCGCCAAATCTGACCGGCGGTTTAAACCGGCCGAAATTATGACCGAGCGCGAAGTCCAGCCCCAACCCAGGCAACTGTCACTAATGATTCGCAATACCGATAATGGCCGCACCGAGGCGCAATTAAGCCCCGAAGAAGTAATGGATAAGATTTTGGATAAATCGGTAGGCAAGGATGAACATTTGCGGGCCGAAGTCAGGCAAATTATTGACCGGCTATGCCAGGACGCTTTCCAGCCCGGGGTGCGTTCGCTGCTAGTTGCTAGGCCGCAGCGCTTAGGTGATAAAAACTTTAGAGTTTATCGGCTTAACCCCCGGCACATGCGCAACATCGCCTTAAGCCGCCAGGCCCAGCAGTACCGGGTAATATTCTTTGCCACCAAAGAAAAGCTTTGCATAATGGACGTAACTTCGTATCAGCAGGATTACGAAGCAACTAAGAATTCACTATACCGGTAAATTTATTTGGGAAAGCAACCATTATGAGCGAATACATTAACCCCTTCGAAAATATGCCGCAACTTTATATCGATTTTTATGAGATATTAGAAGCGGAAAAGCCGGACTTTAAAGCCTTTAAACAGCGACCAAGCCAATAGAAAGGGTAAATATGAGGGAAAGCGCCAGGGCGTTAATTATTAAAGATCGCAAACTATTGCTGGTCACCAACCAGGAAGTCAGCTTGTATTGGTCGCCGGGCGGCGGCATCGAAGCCGGCGAAACTCCGGAGCAAGCTTTGGCCAGGGAACTGACCGAAGAATTAGGGGTTAAAGTGGCCGAAGCCAGGCTTTACATGCAAGAAGAATTGCCGCAGTACCATAAAAAGTTTGAATATTTTTTGACTACAGTCGACGGCGAAATAACACCGGCCAACGAGGTGGAAAGCTTTCGGTGGTTCAGCCGCGCCGATTTACAATCCAAAAAATACCCGGTTACCCCATGGCTGGACAAGGCTATCCGCAAATTAATTGACGATGAATTAGTTGCTTAAACTGGTAAACACTACCAGCCGCTGGTCGAATTCGCTGGTGCCTTTAATAACTTTGCCAGTACAGGTCATGAGGTTAAGCCCGGGCGCGGCTTGGTTTACCGGAGCCAGCACTTCGTTCATGTCCACTTTATCGGCCGGGTAAGTTTTAAGCTTATCGACGCTGTATACCAGTACCTCGCCGTCGCCTTTTTCGATAAATATTTTATCGCCGTATTTTAGCTTTTTAAGGTCGTGGAACAGGCCGTTGGCCGTCCAGCTGGACACGTGGCCGTAAATGAACATCGCCCCGGCTTGCCCCGGTTTGGCGCTGTTTTTGTACCAGCCGGCGTCGTAAACGTTATCGGGGCTGGCTATTTGGTTTTGCTTGGTTACGCCCAGTTGGATAATCCGCGACTTGGGCACTTTAATTGCCGGAATATTCAAAAAACGGGGCAGGTCAGGCGCCACTTTATAATTGGATAAATCATCTTCGCTGGGCTTGGTGGACGACGGCGCGTTGGCCGCCAGTACCGGCGTGTGGGCCGGCTGGGCAGCCTGGGGCGGCCGCGGATTGCGGGCCAGCAAAACCATGCCAGCGATAACCGCCAATAAACTGGCGCCCATTAACCCGTAACTCGTCCACCGGCGGTTCAACTTCATACTTTAACAATGCTACACGATGCGGACGCCCAAGCCCAAAAATTTATAAAGCAAAACGGTTATGATTTTAGAGGACGGGCGCATATAATTTTAATAAGCCAAAACGCAACTATTCTATGAATTTACGGAAAGCAAAAAAAAGACAAGCAGGTTTTACGATAGTAGAAGTTATTATCGTGCTTGCCATTGTGGGCGTAATAATACTGGTTGTCTTCTTGGCGGTGCCCGCCGCCCAAAGGCTTGTCCGCAATAACCAGCGGGCCCGCGACGCGTCGACATTAGCCAGCGGCATACTGCAGTTCGAAAGCGACTTTGGGGAATTTCCGAATATGATGCGCACCTATACCCTGGCAGATGGTACGACTACAGTAGACGATACAGTAGAGCTGGGCCTAGCTTCAGTTTGCGGCCGCGCGCCAGAACAATCAGCTGAGGTTAAATTGAGCTACTACGATGTGGGCGGCGATACGGGCTGGGGCCACGATGCCGGGCCGGACCAAGGCCAGAAGCCAAATGTTGGCGCCAATGCCACGAACTGTGCAGGTATAACAGACATCCAAGCGCCGATAGTGATAGCTTCCGGCGATCCTAGCGTGAGCGTATGGCGGGTTAATACCGATTCACTGTCGGTAGTATTCGGCGAAACTTGTAACGAAACCAATGACGGCGCCGGGTTTCTTAACCCTAGTTCGGTAGCCATATTTTATGTGCTGGAGCAGCCGGGTTCTAATGGCATACTCAAGTGCGCCGATTAATTACAAAATATTAACTGTCAGGTTATTGCTGTAGGCAGAGTAATTGCCGTTGTTATCTTTGGCGCGCACTTTAAAGGTGTAAGTGCCGCGGGCCAAGCCCGATATTGTATAGCTTTTACTGGTAGTCGAAGCTACATATGAGCCGTTACGGTAAATATAGTAAGTAGCGAAGCCGAGGTTGTCTGTGCCGCCGGACCATCGCAAGCTGTAAACGTGGGTAGCGGTGTTATAGGCTACCAGGGCTGTAGGGGTCGTTGGAGCGGTAACGTCGGAAAGCTTAAGCGCAGTCTGCATATTCGGCTCAACGCCGATGCTGCCGGGGTTTACGGTATTGTTTTGGGCTTGGCCACCGCTCTTTAGCATAGTTTTTAAAGCGGCCGGGGTCAGTACGGCTTTGTTATTAATAGTTTTATAAGTGCTGGAAAGCTCGGCGGTTACGCCGGCAGCAATAGCGCTGGCGCTGGAGGTACCGTTAAAAACGGCTGTATACTCGGCGTTTACACCGCCGTTATAGGCATCACCAATGCCGGTAGTCTCAACGCATTCGCCATTCGCCATAACATCAACGCGGCTGCCATAATCAGAGTACTGGACCCGGGAGCGAACCGGATTGCCGTTACAACCGGCAGACGCGGCGCCGACCATAATCGCGCCTGAGTTAGGCCGGGCAGTAGTAAACCAACCGTTGAATAGCGCGCTGTCTAAATTATAGCCTTGGCCGGTGCTATTAACGCCGTTG
Organism: uncultured Candidatus Saccharibacteria bacterium; assembly: GCA_964460855.1. GTDB lineage: Bacteria > Patescibacteriota > Saccharimonadia > Saccharimonadales > UBA10212 > CAYWQH01. The sequence goes on along the minus strand of CAYWQH010000001.1, from coordinate 20,570 downwards.
CCGGCCGGCTCAACTACGTTAACGCCTTTACCAGTAGCGTATCGGATTGCATCGTAAACGTCCTGGTTAACTTCTACCGGGGCAAAACCTAAGCCGTCTGGAGCCCAAGCTTGCTGTTCGATTAAAATAACGTCGCCGGCAGTCATTTTATTGGCTGCCAAAACAATAGAATTAGATAAGTCATAGCCGCGGTCGCTGTTATAAGCGTTAACCATGTGGAAATCCACCAACGGCACTATGCCGTCTACGCCAATGCCATTGCGGTCGGCAACTTCGATGCCGGCTACACCAGTACCATGGTTGTTGTCGCCGAACGGATCGGCAGGGGTACCGTTAGCCCATAAGGCGCCGGCGACCCGCAATTTAGATAAGTCTTCGTGGTTGGTATTCCAGGAATATTCGATGTCGGCAAATTTTATGGCCGCTCCGGTGTTGCCCGGGTAAGTTTTAGTAGTAGAGCCGGTAACCGTACTGTTAATGCCCAGCCCTGTTGGAGCTGCTTTAAAGTAAGTCTGCAAGCTGCTTAAGTTAGGAGACGCCGGGGCCGGGGCCGGTAAAGGCTTGGCATAGGCCGTTTCGACACCGTCAACTGATTTTAGTTGGGCGGCAACCGAGTCGGCAGTTTCGCCGGCCGGCAGGCTCAATTCGTAATAATTCTGCAATTCGCCGGAACCGGCGATAAGGTTGGCATTACTGGCCAGCCGTTTTTTGTTAGAGACTTTATTGCGGTTTAGCACGCCGGCAAATTGCTGGCCTTTGCGGGTCATCAAGTTAGGGTTTAGGGCCGTGCCTAAGTCGGCAGTTTCGCCGGGTTTAAGTTTAACGATTACTGTGGTTTGGTCAGTTTTAGACATATGGCTTACTGCCGAAGCCGAAACTTTATCGTAAATAACCGGCTGTAAGCCGCTTAAAAGCATGGCCGTGGCCACTGTTATAGAAGCTAAAATACCTAATCGTTTCATTAGTAGCCTATTATACAACTAACGCTTATAAATGTCAATACTTTATTTGCTTTAAAAAGCTATTGCCCGGGACGCCGATATGCTATAAATAAGCATAAGATTTTATAAAAAAAGTGGAGAAAAAATACATGAAGAGCGCTCGCAACCTCTACCGCCTTTCGGCAGGATTATTAAGTGCTTTAATTTTGGCTTGCTTGCCGGCTGGCTTAGTCCATGCCACGGCGCCGACGCCGATCGGCAATTGCGTGGACCTGCAAAAAATTGGCAATGACCCAAGTTACCCCAGGGGCGGCAGCTATACCTTAAGCGGCGACATTGATTGTACTGCGGCAACCCACACCGGCGGCGCCTTAGACAACGGCGGCCAGGGATTCGCGCCACTCACCACTGACGTTAATCCGTTCATCGGTACGCTAGACGGCAACAATCATAGCGTAATTGGCCTAAAGATTAACCGCCCCAGTGACGATTTAATTGGTTTATTCGCTGCGATTGATGGAGGTACTGTTAAAAACATCAATTTTGTCGGCGGTGCGGTTATCGGCGCCAACTATGTGGGAACAGTTGTTGGGCAGGGCGGTGATATAACGCTTACCAACGTAACCTCTAATGTTCCAGTTACTTCTACTTCCACCGGCACCGGATATGCCGGCGGCCTGATCGGCTCTAATGATACCGGCGACAGTTTTTTGACCAGTGTCTACTATAACGGCGAAGTGACCGGCTCGGAATATTCGACAGCCGGCTTAATCGGCGATAACGACGGTAACGCTACCATCGATAAATCCGGCTCCAGTGCAAACATTAGTTGCGATGACACAGTTGGTTCATGCGATTACGTTGGTGGTTTAGTAGGTGATTCTGACGGAGTTCTTACGATTAGCAAATCTTTTGCTACGGGCAATATCAATGCCGGAAACACCCAAAGCGATTCGGTTGGCGGTTTAGTTGGCTGGAGTGACGAAGACCACATTACGGATTCGTTTGCTACCGGTAACGTCATCGGCTTCAATAATACTGGCGGATTACTGGGCTATGTTAATACCGGAACGCTAGACAAAGCTTACTCCAGCGGGTCTGTTACCGGCGCTAGTACGAACATCGGCGGCTTTATCGGCCGCAATGGCGGCATAACCGTTACGAATTCATTTTTCGATAATACTACCGCGGCAATTGCCGCCTGCGGCGCTGGCAGCTGCACCGGGGTAACCGGTTTAAGCTCTGCCCAAATGAAAGTTAAAACTAACTTTACCGGTGCCGGCTGGGACTTTGCCAATACCTGGCGCCAAAACGGTTCGGATAATGCCGGCTTTCCGTTTCTGCAATGGGCCGGATCAACAACCGCGGCAAACCCGGTTACCGGCAAAAATGCCGACTTAGCGGTTAGCGCGGGTTGTGTAGTAGACAGCATGGCGGTCAAAGCCGAATCATCTAACTCCACAGCTGACAGCGGTTACGACTTCCCCAACGGCATGATGGACTTTACGTTATCTTGCGGAACCGGCGCGACTGCCCAAGTTACCCAGTATTTTTACGGTGTAACCCAGCAAAACTATGTGGTCCGCAAATATAACCCCAATACCCATGCCTACTCCACGGTACCTAACGCGACCATCAGCTACGCGACTATCGGCGGCCTGAATACGGCAATAGTAAGCTATCCAGTTACAGACGGCGGTGCATTAGATAGCGACGGCGTTGTTAATGGCACTATAGTTGACCCGGCCGGCCTGGCTGTGTCAAACGCCCCGGCGGCTCCTAGCACTGGTTTCGGCCAGCCTGTTAACGATAACGTTTCCGCCATATTGATTCTTGGCGGCGCGTTTGGCTTGGCAGCGGCTTTCCGCCCCCGGCTTTTCGCCAAAAAATAACTAAACCCGCGTAGCGGTTTTAGTAACAGTTACCTTGGTTTGGCGCTGGGCGGTGTATTGCTGCTGGCGCTTAAGCTCTTCTAGCTGCTTCTTTTGGACTGCCACGGAGAGGTCGATCTTATTCTGTACATAATTTATCAAGCTGTGGATGGCCCACAGTACCAGCAGATAAACTAAAATCGCGAATAAAGCTGATACATCCAGGTAGCCGGTTTGGCCGGCCGGTTGAGGCGGGAAAATGCCGCGGAACGGTTCCAGGTATTGGGCGGATACGCGGCCGATAAATTGGTAAAAACCAGCCGTTTGGTTGGCGCTAAAAAGCAACAAAAATATATGGAACACCAGCGAAATTATTCCGATTAAGATGTAAAAATACAAAAACCAAGTAACAACCTTAGATAGTTTGAGGTAGCCCGGCACCGCTACGCCATTATTTTGCTGCGCCATTATTAACTCCTATTTATGAACTAATATTAACACTAGGCAAATTAGCCAACAAAAATGTTACAGATACAACAAAGCCGTGTATATTAAACATAATGACTATCAACGAACTGCAGACTGTCTTTAACGTCGCCAACGAAGGCAACTCAAAAAAATCATTCGCTTACTGGCAAAAGCATAACCAGCAAATTAAATTCCATACATTTGTATCGATCATCGTCGCCTGCAGCCTGGGCGGCATACTGGCATTTTTCAGCTGGCTGGCGGTTATCATGATCATTTGCGGCGTTTTTGTTTTGTTTAGCTTTATCATAAACGACAGTAGTTTTTGGATTGCCTCGCGCCAAAAAAGCACCCGCAAACGCAGCGAGGCCTACCGCCAAGCGTCTTCGCGCTACTTTATGTATCCATACGTCCTGTACGCCATAACGCTACTGTTATCGTTTAAAATCCTGTTTTAACGGCCACCGCTGTAGCGCTTATGCCTGCATTTAGCCCCGAATGGGGTTATAATATGTGTTTTCAGCTGGCGGCTGGTCCGCATTCCAGCGGAGGTGACCGATGTTTGCAGATAATATTGACCTGTCACAAATTTGGCGAGTGGTTGCGGGCAGTTTAGCCGTGGCTTTAGGTTTAATGCTGTTTACGTTTATGACTGCGGCCGTCAAGAATAATAAATTGGCTTATAACGGCAGTTCCGCGGCCAGCCCACCGGTTACCCAATCTGCTGTTAATTCAAATCCAAATGTGGTGGCTGCCGGCTTCGGGGACATGTTTGCTTCGGCCGGGCACGCTACCTCAAATACAACCCAGGCGGCTTCTGACGCGATTGGCGCTACTGCTTCGGCCGCCACCGATATCACTAACACTATTGCTTTTGGCGTAGGCCACGGCACGATGGCTGTGGTGCACGGCATAGGCGGCGCCACGACATTTGTTTTTAGGGGAGTCGGCCACGGCGCGATGGCAACTGTGCATGGAATCGGAAAAGTAGGCGGAATTTTTCACCGTCCGCACTTTAGCCATTCTCCCAAAAAACTGTCGCCAAAAGCGGCAGTTACGGTTAAGGCCGCGGCAGCTGTACCGGCCGCCAAACCGGCGCCGCCGGTAATCGATATCTCGCCGCAGTGGCCGATCCACGGCGATATTACCACCTATTTCGGCCAATCTGATTGGCCCTACCAAGCCCACCACACTGGGCTGGACATCAGCGACCACAAGCGCTCCGGCATTACACCCGTCAAGCCTTTTAAACCGGGCACCGTAATTGCGGTATTCCACTCCGGCGGCTTAGGCAACCATATCGAAATAGACCACGGCGGCGGCTTGACTTCAGTTTACGGGCACCTTTATTCCATCTCGGTAGTGGCCGGGCAAAAGGTAGATAAAAATACGGTGCTAGGCCTGGAAGGCACTACCGGCGCTTCAACCGGCCCGCACCTGCATTTCGAAATTAAAGTAAACGGCCTTTACCAAAACCCGCTCAACTTTATTCCCGGCCGCCCTTAGGCGTTAACCAACGTTTCGTCCAATTTGCGGTGGTAGCGGATTCCCGTACGGGCTCCAGCTACGGCCGCTAGAAAAGTAACCAGCAAAGCCAGCAGGGTAGTAATTAAGCCGGCGCGCGAAAAGCTGATGCCGTTAACCGGGATAAAGGGTAAGTTCAAGTTTTGGAATACATTATATTTGCTGCCAAAGGCCGCGCCGGCGCCGCCGACAATCAAAGTAAAGATTATGCCAAAAACCCATACGCCCATGCCTTGGGCGATACTGTTGAACCGCGACATACGGCCGGCCACATAGCCGCCCGCATAATAGGCGACGGCCAAGGTGAGCAGGAACAAGATGCCGCCGCCCCAGCCAATCGCTGATAACGAACCGCTGTTAAGCAAGCCCTGTACGCTGCTCTGCATTTTGTATAAAGCCAGTGAAACCCCGGCGGCGGCCAAAATTGAAGTGATTATAATAGCCAGTCCGCTGGCTACCAGCCAGCCAAAAAAGGAAGCTCCGATATTAAGCCCGGCGTAGTCTGCCCGGACGTTATTTAAATATTCCGTACGAGATTGCCGGACGTCGTAATACTCCCGGTCGGCGGCGTCGTTATCGCGCCGCGGGTGGGCGCCCCTTATAACTGTATCTGCCATATAATATCCTCCTACGTTAAAGCCGGCAGCCCGCTGGCCGCTCCTGTCCATTACATAACATCGGCAATCGCGGCGCTATAAGCTTTCTTACATTTGCATTCTGCCAGCAGTATTTGCCATACTAACCATAAGTAAATCGAGGGAAACATGGGCGGCGAACATACCAATAGCGCTGAAGAAACCGCTGCGATCGTACAAGAAGGCCGAGATTTGTTAACGGAGCTGGGCTATGGCGAATATATAGGCCGAAATGTAGTTTTTCCGAGAGAGGGTAAGCAGCCTTTGCGAATTAAAATGGAAGATTTCTTATTATATTGCGGCCCGTCTGCCAGGCCGCTGCTGGAGAATTATTTAAAAATGCCCGAAACTCACCCGCGCCATGAAGAGCTAGGCAAAGTCGTACATATGATGATGCAAAACATGGTGTCCCGCTGCGAAGTAACGGAATAAAAGCTTAAACGGTGGCGGCAGAATCTGAATTACCGGTAGATGTTTCCAAAGTATATTCAATACCCCATTTGTCTGGAGAAATCAAAACAGGCACAATTCTAGACGCCCTTAGCTCATGCGCCGTAATGGGCGGGCTGACTTTAAAGCAAGCACAATTAGCGTTCGATGCTGCCGCGGGTAACTTAGATACTGTCACAGGTGAGCCGGAAAACCAGGACTTGTCACTTAATATCGAAGATTCGCCAGTAGATATTACTCTCGAAGAAACCCCGCTCCCTGCTGAACGAAAGCCTTTTTGGGATCCGATTGAAGATACCCCGAAGGCCAATGAAATTATCGAAGAGGCCATCACAATTAGCGCGCCTAGAGAATCAGCTCCTTCCGTAATTTCTACTGAACTGGTATCTGTTGCGCCAATCACAGAAACTGTGGTGGATTCCGTGGAGCCAGCCGAAATAGCGGTTTTGTCATGGCCAGAAAATAATATTGAGCTAGCCACGGCAGCGACTGAGCCACGCCAAGAACCAATAATAAATATGGAACCGGTAACATTAACTGAAGATGAGCCGGTTTTTGAACTTCCCGCCGAAGCTACAGCCCCAAAAACCGAAATTGAGTCGCCAATTGAAATTGCAGCTGATGAAAGCTTAACAGTAGAAAGCACTCTAAAAACCCCTGAAATGAAAAATGTAACTATAGAAAATTGGGAGCTGCCCGAACCGCTGGCCGACCCCGGCGATATTACTATGCCGCTGCCAATCGAGCTGGAAGCGGAGTTTATAGAGCCACCCGCCATGGCGGCCGAGTCTAACTTGATTGCTACACCAGAAACTACTCAAACACCTGAAAGTTATGACATATTAGAAGCTGTCGAAGAGCAGGAGTTAACAACTCTGTTAGAGCATTTCGAAACTACCATTGAAGAACTCGACACTGCAGAAATTGTCGGGGCCCAAACCGTGCTGGTCGAATTGGCAAAGGCTGTAGACCAGATAGCCGAGATTACACTTGATAATGCTGAACAGCCCGAAGAGCGAGCCGAACTTGAAGAACGGGTGGATGAGCTTGTAAACCTGTGGCTGGAAATTGCTAAAATCGATTTGGACGAAGCCGCCAAAGCCCGCTTTATAACACAAATAAAACAGGCTGCCCGCCGTAAAAAGACCGCTTTATTATTAGAACCCCACGATATCGGCACCCACGAAGCCAAACATGTTTCAACGAATTTTATTCATCGACTGGCCGCGTTGGCCAGCCAAAAGTTAGCCGCGTTGCATAGTTTGCTGGGTAAAGTCGCCCTGGTTTACGCCACTTAAAAAAGCGCCCATGGAGGCGGGCGCTTTTTTATGTGGGTGTGGGGGTGTTGCGCTAAAATAGCGGTTTAATTTGTATTAGTTGGGGGTTGTCCGGGTCCCATGCCGCTGCCAAAACCGCTTTCTGTGGCCGTGGCTTTAAAGCTGCTATCTACTTTGACTGTTACATGGGTGCCATCCGATTTTGTCATATGGGCTTCGTAGGGGGAGCCCTCGGCGTCGGTTTCGACGCGCTGGATGGTTGCGCCCGGCACGGCGGCTAAAGCGGCGGCTTTAACTTTTTCGGCCGTATCGCCGGTTAGCAGGGTTTCTTTGGTACCGTTAGCGCCTACATGCCCGGCCCTGGCTAGGGTCGGGGGCAGTAGTGGTAGCTGCCGCCAATTGGGCGGTGGCGGTAGTACTGCTGCTATTAGTGCCTGTTGCGGCACCGGCTTGCAGCGAACTGATCAGGGCGCTGCCACTGGCACCAAGTATCGCGGCAAAAGCCACGGCACCTGGAATTAATAGTTTGGTGGTGGTTCGCACTTTGGGTAAACCTCCTTTGTTTAGCGCCCCATTTATTTGGAGCTGAGTACTACGATAGCGGCCCAGGCTGAAGCCGGGCTTAGAACTATGAAAAAACCGCCCGAAAAGCTATACTTATGCTTACACTAACTTATAGAGGATCGTTTATGGCTTTTTTTGGCTTATTCGGTAAGAAAAATAAAATGGATGCCGCGCCGCCGGCCGTCACCCCCACCGCTCCCGACACTAACGGTTCAAACCCAACCGTTGCGCCAACCGACCCGGCACCTATGCCTCCATCCGAACCGGCAGCTCCGCCTGCCCCGGAAAGCCCCGCGCCGGCGCCTCCCGGCGACCCTAACTCTACGCCTCCGCCGCCAGCAGACAATCCCAGCGAAAACGCTTTATAATTTCGTTGGTTAATCAGCTAAATCTCAGATATACTTAAGCTTAAGTAAGCACTTAAGGGGAGATAAAATGTTAAGTTTGGCCCAGTATACGACAACTACTACTACCACCACCTCCAGTTCCGGCATAGGCATGGTTTTTATCATAATTTATATCGCGTTAATAGTAGTTTTAGTGGCGTCTTTATGGAAGATTTTTACTAAAGCCGGCAAACCGGGTTGGGCCGCTATCGTTCCTATTTATAACATCATCGTATTGCTTCAAATTATTAGCCGACCGCTATGGTGGATAATTTTGTACTTAATCCCTGTAGTAGGGATTATAGTTGGCATTATTAACGTGGTGGATTTGGCCAAGGTCTTTGGTAAAAGCACCGGCTTCGCGCTGTTAATGATATTTTTACCCTTTATTGGCTATCCGATGTTGGGCTTTGGCGACGCCAAATACCAAGGTGGCCAGCCATCCGGCGCTACCGGTACGCCGCAGGCCCCGCCGGCCGCACCGGCCAATCCGGCGCCTTCAGCCCCGGCTGCCTAGTTGTAAATGAAAATCGGCGTCTTCGATTCGGGTGTTGGCGGTTTATCTGTAGTTGAGTCTATTCAAAAAACATTACCCGGTTTGGAAGTTATATATAAAGACGATTCGCAACACGTCCCGTACGGCACCAGGCCCCTGGATGAAATATACGGTTTTACCAAGCCGATACTAGAAAGTTTACTGGCTGAAGGCTGCCAAGTTCTACTAATAGCCTGCAATACCGTAACAACCAATTTCGCCAGCCGCCTTCGGCAAGAACTGCTTGTGCCAATTGTTGGCATGGAGCCGATGGTCAAACCGGCCGCGGCGGCCACTAAAACCGGAGTCATTACAGTTTGCGCCACGCCACGCACCCTGCAAAGCGAGCGTTACGCGTTTTTAAAAGAAACTTACGCCAAGGGAATTACGGTTTTAGAACCGGACTGCAGCGACTGGTCGTTTATGATCGAGAATAACGCCGTCGACCGCCGGAAAATCGCCGAAATGGTGGAAAAATCTTGCCTTCAGAATTCAGACCAAATTGTGCTGGGCTGTACCCATTACCATTGGATTGAAGATATTATCCGCGAAATGGCCGCCGGCCGGGCCGAAGTTATGCAGCCGGAAAAGCCGGTTATTGCCCAGCTTAAACGGGTTATAGAAAATATCGATAAAGAAAAAGCGCCCCTTTCGGGGCGCGGGTGAGGAGAGGCGCCAGGTTGGCGCCTCTCCTCGGCGTCGTTCACCGTCTGTGCCGGTCGGTCGTGGACTGAAAATCATCTACGACCTGCCACAGCTGGCACTTCAGGAGCATTCCGCGCTCCTGAGCAGATTCGGTGAGGCGGTGGACCGGCAGGCAGTGCCCGCCGATGTCAATCGAGCTGCTGCTGAGCTCGATCGCACCGCATTGTCGGAGTTCTTTAAGTACTGGCTCGCTGGCATTTACAAGCAGGTACTTGCCCACCTCTAGTTCGCTCTTGCCGGAGAGCGCTGCGAGCACAAGCGCTGCCTCGCGGCTAAGCCCGAAAGGAACCTCGTTTCCGGCTGCGTCCATAATTTACCCCCAGGGTCGATGAACAACAAAACATATAATGCTATACATAAATGTAATTAGCAATAAGACACCAATTGGTATTAACAAGCAAATGCGCCCCTTTCGGGGCGCGGGTGAGGGGAGTGCCAGGCCGGCACTCCCCTCCGGAGTCGTTCAGTGCTTCAGCTGGCGAGGGTCGCCGGAAACGTGCCGTGCTCCCATGCGTGGGCCGCAGCGGCCATCTCGAGTCCCTTCTCCGTCAGCTGCCAGAGCGTGATGCGGATGTTGACTCGCGACGGATGGTCGGCAGCTCGCGAAGGACGAGGCACGGTCAGCCAGCGGGTCCGATCGGGGATGATGGCGTCGATTCGAGCCAACACCTCGATGTCTTCCTGCTCGAACAGGTCGTGCAGCGTCCCGCTTTGGGCCAGCGGCGATCGTCCGTGCAGCGAGGCGAAGCGCATGAGCATCGCGATCGGTAGTTCTGCGGGCAGTTCGGGCATTTGGATGCCTCCGGTTGGGGGTGAACAACTGGTAATATTATAATATAAAATCAGTAATAAGCAAGCTTAAAGGGAATTGACCGCTTGCTTAAATTGGTCGCCGCGCTCTTTATAATTTTTGAACATTCCAAAGCTGGCGCAGCCGGTTGATAGCAGCACTACATCCCCGGGCTGGGCGGCTTGTTGGGCGGCTTTAACGATCTCGTCCATGGTTTTTAAGCCGGTGGTTATATTCGTAAATTCGCGGTTGCGCAGCAGTTTTTCGATGGCCGGGCCGGTGTCGCCGTGCTCGGCGGCGTAGGCCGAATTATCTATTAAAATTACCTGCCGTACATCGCTTTGGATAATTACGTTGGCCAGCTCCACAAAGGGTATTTGCTTATCGGCTCCACCCAAGATCAGCACTTTAGGGGCGTCAAAAGATTTTATAGCCGCAATGGCAGTTTCGGGTGCCGTGCTAAACGAGTCGTTATAATATTGCACGCCGTTAAGCTCGCGCACCAGTTCGATGCGGTGCTCCAGGCCGTGGAAAGAGTGGATTACTTCTTTTATAGCCGGTACGTTGCCGTTGGTAATATCCCACACGCAGCAGATGGCCGCGCAGATATTTTCTAAATTATGGCGGCCGCGCAGCCTCACGCTGTCCGTGTTGCTAACCGGTGTTTGCCGGTAATAAATCGTGGCGCCATCTACGTAAGCGCCGTCTTTAAGTTGGGTTTCGGCGCCGGGGTCGGGCACGGCATAGCCAACGCGCCGGCCGGTACTGAACTTGGTAATGTCGATAGAATTTTCGTTTAATGCGTTGTATATGGTTAAATCGCTTGCCGCCTGGTGGGCAAACAGCTGGCGCTTAGCCATCAGGTATTCGTCCAAATCGGTGTGCCAGTCGAGGTGTTCGGGCACCACCATTAAACAAGCGGCGATGTGCGGGCTGTATTTGATATCAATTGCCTGGGCAGCCGATATTTCCAGCACTACCCAATCGTCTTGCTGGATAAACTGTATTTCGTTAAGCAGCGGGTGGCCAATGTTGCCGCCCAGCCATACCCGGTGCCCGTTGGCCTGCAGCATTTTTGTCACCAGCGTGCTGGTAGTGCCTTTACCTTTAGTGCCGGTTATGCCAATGACATTCTTGGTAGGGCAGTTTTCAAAAAATATATTGGTTAAAGTGGTTACCGGCTTGGTGGTTTTTATCTGGCGGGGATGGACGGCCGGGCCGCGTACAATCAGGTCATATTCATCGATCCCCGGAATTTCCTGGCCGACTTCGACCGGCATTTTTTTAACATCCCCCGGTATTTGGGGCTGGCCCCAGTAGTAAGCAGTAATTTCGGCGCCCTGGCGCTTAAACCACTCGTAAGTTTGGATGCTTTCGCTTTGGTCGAGGTCCGACCAGGCCAGGATTGCCACACGCATATAGCATTAGTATAACCCAAGTTTAGCGCAAGAAATCAGCTAAAAGCTGTTTGAGGCAGGGGTAGTCTTCGTAATCGTGGGAATCGCCGGCAACTTCAATTAATTGGCATTGGCTGGCGGCCGATTCCAACAAATAGTCTTTGGCGGCTTGGTAACTACCCACAGGGTCAAAAGAATTCTGAATTATCATTACAGGCATTTGGCAGGCTGCCAGCCACTGGCCGGCCGGTAAGATTTGCTCGTTGATATAGGCCAGCGGCAAGCCCATAAAAAAGCACTTTGCTGGACTAAGCAACCGCTGGTTAATGCCTTTTAAGGCCAATACCGAACCGGCCGATTTAGCTATGATTACATATTCTCCAAGCTCCGGCAGATTCGGTTCCAGCAATTTTAATTCGGCGTCGAGGTCGATTAGTGGCTGGCCGGTTTGCCAATGCAGGTATTCATGCACCAGCGTTTTGCCGAACAGGGGTGCCACTTGGCTGTCCAGCTGGTGGATCCAGTCCTTATTGCGCAGGCTGTTTCCGGATAGCAGCAAGGCATTCATGTAACTTCAATTATGCCGTAAAAATTGCAATAACGCCCGTTGTAATATTGCCAATCAACCAAAAATTCCCGGCAATCTTATCAAAACGCTTGGCCGGTTTTACCCAAGCGTTTTGGCAAAATCTTTAAGCTTGCCGGCATTGTTGACTATGCGCCGGGGCCTATTTATAGAATTAAGGGCTATTAACAATCTTGAGGGTAACAACCAAAGGAGAAAGGCAAACCAATGAACGGTCAACTGATCGTCGCCGACCCCAGGGTGGAATATAACGTCAAGGAGGCAGTAGTTTTAGTAATTGCGCTAGCCTGGTGCATTATGCTTGGCAGCACTGCGCTGGCATCCTTGATTATTTGTGGCTGGCGGCGGGCTAGCAAGGTAGATTTTGACTACCGGCATATGCGTGTGATCTTCTATTGCCGCTAATGGATATTAACTCCCTAACTGACGGCTTGCTGTCGGGCAGCGATATTTTATCGCTGCCTGGTAGTTTGCGCATTAATAGCAGCTATCTGCTTGACGATATTGTAGGAGCCCGGCATCAGCTCGATCCGCGGGTGGCGCAGCTATTGGCTTCGATATCAGTTATTTCGGTTGCCGAACTATTCAAAAAAGCCCCGGCTTTTAATTTGAGTAATTCCGATATCGCGGAAATACTTATATTTTTAAACAGTATTAGCGGTTTAGATGTTAGGCGCCGCTGGCTTTTAAAGCTCAAAATGGCCGCCAGTTACTATTGGTCTTGGGTGGTCGGAGTAAAAATCGTCCAGTTGGCCAGCCGGTATCCGGCTACTTATGGCCGGTTGGCTAAAACTGCCGTTTGGTCCGTGGTGCCAGTAGCCATGGCAAGTGTCACTAGTTCGGCATTATTATTCGCGGCCGGTTTTATTTCATTGCCCGGCGCCGTAAATATAGCTGGAATTTTTATTGTTATCCTGGTTCTCAGCTTATTTTTTCACGAGGCCGCGCATTTATTTATGGCCCGGCGCGCCGGAGTGCCATCAGTTATAACCCGCCGCGGTTTACGAATTGGAATATTGCATTGCCGGTTAAATTGGCGGTCCGAAACGGCTTCAGCGCTAGCGGGCAGTTTGGCCGGGCTGGCAGTATCAGTTTTAGTAGGTTTGATAATGTTGCCTATCAGCAGTTTTGCGTTTTTTATAGGCATACTGGTGGGTTTGTTCAACGTAATTAGTTTGCTGCCTTTTTACGGGGACGGCCGGGCTTTGAGGCAAGCCTGGTCAAACCGCAAGAACTTTGAAAGTAGCCGGCAGTCGAAAGGAGCGTTATGAAAAGCAACACGGTCAATGCCGTAAGTGTTTCGCAAATGAAGTTACGGCGGTCGCATAGTTTCCGTTTAAACGTTTCGCGCTTATATATCAAAAAAGGCCGGGCTATTTGTATTGTTGGCGCCAATGGCAGCGGCAAAACGACATTTTTAGAAATTGTTACTAACTTGATCGTGCCTAAAGTGGGCAACGTAAAAATCTTTTCGCAACCGCTAAAGATTGATAATTTGCAACAAAAGCGCAGTATTGGCTTTATTCCCGACGACGACAGCTGGGTGATTCCCGAGCTGACTGCTACGGAGTTTTTTGCCTTGCACGCCCAGGTTTATTCAATTAGTGAAACCCGCCGCGACGCGCTTTTGCGCCGCAGCCAGGACTTGGCGCAAAAACTTTATTTTTCGGCTTTCGACCAACAGCTCGGCAGCCTCAGCCATGGAAACAAAAAGAAAGTCCAAATAATCGCCGCCTTAATGCACCGGCCCAAGCTGATTATTGTTGATGAGCTGCGTAACGGACTCGACCCATTGGCCATAAAACAGGCCGAAGAATTGCTCAAAAACGAAATCCGCGATGGTATAACTGTTATTGCTGCCACCCATGACCTGTGGTGGGCCGAACGTTTTGCGGATGAAGTAATAATGCTGCGGGCCGGCAATGTACTTTTGCATGAAGATATAGATAAGATTATTGACCGCAGCGGCAGCCTCGAAAACCGGTTTATGGAGCTCTACAGCCAATGAGCCGCGAGTTGTTGCAGCTTTTATTGATCCAGACTTTCGGCCGGGGCAGCCGCAACCCGCTGCATGGAGCCGTTATTAAGTTGTGCAGTTCGGTTTTAGCCGCGATTGTTATAGGCGTGTTAGTGGCAAGGGCAGTTGGGCATTTTGAGCTGCCCGGCGATTTGCCCTGGCTGCTGGTATTTAGCGGCATTAGCTTCTTAGCGTGGCTTATCAGCGCGCTGACATTTTTATTATTGCAATCGATTCCCGGCCGCCAACTGCTAACTAGCAACGTATTCCCCAAGCTTAGCCTCACTTTTCCGCTTAGCCGGGCTAACCGCTGGCTGGTTTGCGCTTTGCCGCGGATAATTATAGCTTTCATAATATTTTGTTTCAGCCTGCCGGTAATCAACGCGCTAAGCAATGGCTTTGAGTTGCCTTTGGCGTTGTTTGTTATTGCCGTAGTTTTAGGGCTGTTAAGCGGTTTAGGTTTTTCGATGTTACAGCTGAAGTTTTTTAGCACGCATAAGATTTTTCTGTTGTTTGGCACGCTGATACTGGGGCTTATGCTTTTTAAATTTAGTCTCGATACGCACAGCCAATCAACTACGTCATTTTACTTGTTATTGGTTTTAGCCAGCGTGTTTGTTTACCTGTTCGGCCTGGCCCAGAGTTATTTTTATCCTACGTATATGGCCAGTTACACGCCCAAAGTCTTCAGCTGGCTTCCCGAAAATACTTTATACCGCCTGTGGTATTTGTATAAGCTGGCCCGCAATAACCGTACTGTTAATTCATATATTGTCGGATTTAGCATTGCTTTGGCAGTAGCAGTATTTGCCGGCTATAAGCACTTTCCCATCGTTTATGGCATTGATTGGTTTATGCTCGCAGCATTTGTGGCTTGTGCGTTTGGCGTAGACGTCCGGGGCATTTCTAGGCGGCACAAACTGCCAGAGCTGGCAGAGGCCCGCAACCTGGCCCACTTTATACAAAGCACCTCTTTATCGGCGCTAATCGTAGCGTTGGTAATTGGCTCGCCGATTTATATTGTCACGCTTATGCTTAGCGACATGAACTTTCTGGTAGTTAGTGCTGCCTACTTGTCGGTCCAGTTTGCCGCCGTTTGCCTGGGTCTGCTGGTTAGTAGCTTGCTGGTACCGCAAGACGGCGATATTGGCTCGCAGTTTTTAGCAGGGGTACTAGCATCGCTGTCGCTATACATCATCCCCAAAATTACCAACCTGCCTGACATGGCGTTGCCACAGCGTGATTCGACCTGGGCGGTTGTTGGTTTTATGGCTTTATTAGTTATTATTTTAGTAGAGCACGAAAGGACTAAAGCATATGCCGACGCTTGATAGGACCGCCAAACAAAAACTGACCATATCAACTATGGTGCTTACATTCTTTATCGGGCTATTGCTGTTTGGCGCCTTGCTCATCGCCCAGGCTGCCCACTTAAGCAGCGTAAGCTCGGCCAGTTCGGCCGAAGTGGCCATCGGCCCGCTTAAACTGGTAACACTACAAAAAACACCGCTGCCGGGTGGCGGTAACTCAGCCTCGATTACTTATGAGCCAGGCATTTTTATGTACTTTGGAATTGTTTTGGCGATTGGGGTACTCATTAGCTGGTACCGTGTTAGCCGGTTTGAAGCCGAGCGCCGCAAATTATTGCCCAACGTGCGTGCTTTCCGGCTCAGTTCTACCCGCACCAAAACCCCCAAACTATAGCTTTATCCCTGTAAAACCTGTATAAACTTAAGCAGTATGCGACTGCAGTTCCGTTTTCTATTTCTTTACTTATTCTTAATAATTGCGGCCGCTTCAATTCTAGTCGCCCAAAAGCACTTCGATCTAAACCGCTCACAATCAATCTTAAAAAACGAACTGACCCAGCAGCACGCGTTTTTTGACCAGATAGTCAACCTGGAAGGCAGGTCGATCCAAACACTTGCCGCTGACTACACTTATTGGGACGATATGGTCAATTTCGTGCACGACCACGACCAGCAATGGGCCCAAGATAACATTGACCCGGCCCTAAAAGAATATGATGCCGACGTAGTTTTCGTATATGACATTAACGGGAACCTCGTTTACCGGACGGGCAACGCTTCTGCCAGCAAAGTAACAGACCTCGGTTTACCAAAATCCTATTACAGCCGCCTGTACGCCGACCGTACCGAACATTTCTTTATTTTTAAGCAATTCGGCTTGTTGGAAATCCAGGCTGCAACAATCCATCCGACTACCGACGAAAAACGCGAAACAACACCCCAGGGATATTTTTTAGTCGGCAAACTTTGGACTGATGACTACTTAAAACACCTCGGCACTATTACCCAGACCCAGCTTAAATACACTAAGCCTTCGGAAGCCAGTATTAAAGGCACTATCGGCACCGATAGCATATCTTTCGGCGAAGCGTTAGATGATTACCAGGGGCTGCCGATAGCCGAGCTTCACGCCACTGTACCGGTGCAGGCAGTCAAAGACCTCGAAGATTTATACACCCGCCAGCTGGGATTACTGGGCGTGTTCGCGGCGGCTTCGCTGGTTGTGGCAGTTGTTTATATTTATTGGCTGGTTATCCGGCCGGTGCGGATTATCGACCGCAGCATTAAACGGCAAAAGCCTCATGAGCTGGATTATATGGCGCTGGCTTCTGATAACGAATTCGGTGAGTTGGCTACTACCGTCCAATCGTTCTTCTCGCAAAAGGTACAAATTGCCACGGCCGAGTATAAAGAGAAACAGCTACAGGAGCTTAACAAGCAAAAAGAAGAATTCCTAGCCGTAGCCGCCCACGAGTTAAACTCGCCAGCAGCCAATGTTAAAATTTTTGCCGAAAACCTGGGCGAACGCATAAAAGAAGGCGCCAACCCCGAAGAAATTGCCCGCCAAATCGAACGTATAACCCACCAGGTTAAGCGCATGGGCATTTTAATCCGCGACCTTCGACTGGTTAGTAAAGGCGATTCCCAGATGGAAATGCAGTACCGCGACTTCGATTTCGACCACTTTATGGTCGAGGAAGTGGCCGTCGCCCAATTCTCCACCTCCCAAAAACTTAACTTGCTTGGCGCTACCCAAAAACGGGTGGTCAGCGATACCGACCGCCTCAGCCAGGTCGTAAACAACCTAATTAAAAACGCCAATAAATACTCGCCGGAAGCCGACCATGTGGATATCCACCTCAGCAGCAACGACTACGAAATAAGGGTAGAAGTGCAAGATTTTGGTATTGGCATGTCGCCCGAAGACATGTCGCATATCTTTAAAAAGTTCTACCGCTCCCAAAAAGTGGCCGATACATTCCCTGGCTTGGGCCTGGGCCTGGCTATCAGTAAAGATATTGTCGAAAAGCTGGGCGGGCATATTTGGGTAGAAAGCGAGCTGGGCAAAGGTTCGCGCTTTTACTTTGTATTGCCAATAGATCCCAGCAAGGGCTTGCCGTCGGCACCCAATGTAACAAACGCCCAAATGCCGGCTCCCAGCCAGCCGGCTATAGCCGCGCCAGCTGCTACCAATCCGGCGCCGCCGCCGGTCCAAATCCAACCGCCAAAACAGGTTTAAATTTTACTTTTTACCAGGTCGGCGACCTGCCGCGGGGTCATATCGGCTTTCAATATATAAGCGCTGACATTCAAATCTTTCATATCAGCCGGGGCTTCTTGCTCGCCCATGTTCGTCAAAATAATTACCGGGATATTTTTGCCCCAGTCGGTTGCCCGCATGCGTTTTAACATTTCGTCGCCGTTCATTTCGGGCATCATTAAATCGAGCAGGATGATGTCGGGCTGCATGTGTTCTATCATGCCCAGGCCGAGTTTGCCGTTTTCGGCTACATCTACCTCAAAACCTTCGCCCTCGAATTTAATCCGGTACATCTGGGCAATAGCCAGGTCGTCTTCAACAATCGCAATCTTTTTAGCCATGCCCTAATAATAACCTTTATGCTTTAGCTGGCTCAAGTTTGTTATATCTTTTCAAGGTTTCTAAAACAATATCCAGCACTTGCTTAGGGGTGTGGTGGGCTTTTACTATATAGCGCTCTACGCGCAGCAGCCGCATGTCCATAGGAGCTTCGCTGGGGCTGATGTTGGTTAAAACGATCACTAAGATGTTTTTACCCCAATCTTCGCTGCGCAGGGCGCGCAGCATTTCGTCGCCGGTCATCACCGGCATGCGTAAATCCAAAAGCACTAATTCGGGTTTGAGCTGCTTGATTAGCGCTAAGCCTTTTTGGCCGTCCTCGGCTCCAGCCACATCAAAGCCGTGGGCTTTGAGTTTCATAACATACATTTCGCGGATCGGCGCGTCGTCTTCAATTACAGCAATCGCAGGCATAAGTATTATTTTATAGAAGATGTTTGCCGCAAAAGCTACTTGACTTCTTAGTTATTTTAATTTATAATATCGCCAGTTAATTAGTTCATTATCAGATCAAAACAGTACCTGCGGCACCAATGAAGTGCTAATGGGTGCTGTTTTTTAAATACGGAAATATTAATGGCAGTAGACAGAATAGACCTTGAACAGCAAAACACGCAGGAACGCGCGGCCTATATTAGCCGAGAGCGCTTGCCAATCCTGTCATTGGTTCAAACCGTAGAAATTGAAGAAGATGATGACGGGGAAACCGCAAAATTGCAATCGGCCGCAGCTTTAATACTTAAAGGTTCTTTAATTACCGAGCAAGTACCTGCAGAAACCTTGCCAAACCCATACCGTGTAGACCAAAAGCCGGTTGAACTTATCGGTGAACTTCATCAGCAAATTCTGGCTCACCAAAAAATGGTTGAAGCTGAAGGCGGCACAGTAAATGATGTTTCTATGGTGCGCATCGAAAAAGGTTCGAAATTTGGAAATATTGCCCGCTACATTGAATCACGAGTTTTTAAAGAAGAGTGGTATAAAAATTATTCCAATGAAAAATTTGCCCAAGAAGCTGCGTCGGACTACGAAGCATATGACGCCGACTCCCGGTTTATAGTTTTAGTAGATAACACTAATACTGATGAAGATGGATTGCCGGCATTAATAGGCATGTGCCGCGTTGCCGGACAGGAAGAGAAGTTGATCAAAACACTCAACGATGTGCCTAAAATCTGGGACTTTTCCAAAGAAGAAATTATGGAAGATATCCGCAAATATGAAGACTTAGGCGAAAAGCCGGAAGATCTTGGTGCACCTGAAGCTACTTGGGATATTATTAGTTTGGCCGTAGAAAAACCATACAGGCTTACCCAGGCTTATAATATTTTGTCCCACGAACTGTATGATTGGGCCAGGTCTGAAGGAGTAAATACCTTCGTTACCATTTTTGTTAAACAATTCTTCACTTTATACAGGTTTAGGGGAGTGCCGTTCAGGGCTATCGCTGACGCAGAGCCTAAAGTACATATGAACGCATTAAGCGTACCGTCTGTTTTGCATTTAATAGCGCCCGAGCGTATGTTAGAAAACAATGAAAATATCCGGGCTCATGACGCGTGCATTGAATTACTTGAAGGCAAGGGCCTAAAGTACGATTCTTTCGTCGCCGAATAGTACACTTCACCTCTTTGCGCTTTTGCTTAAAACCGTGCTACATTAAGCTTTAATGCACCTCGGTCTATACATACTAACAGCTACGATTATTGCCAATTTAGCACTTGGCACACTAATATTGGCCAAAAATCCAAAAGGTTCGTACAACGTAATATTTTTTAGTATTGTACTTTTGGTTTGCGGCTGGACAATTTTCAATTATTTAACAGATAACGTTTCTAGTTTAAGTGTTAGTTTATGGTCGGCAAGGCTCGCAAATTTATTCGGCCTATTTTTAGTTTATGCGTTTTGGCAATTTTGCAGGTATTTTGCGAATAATAAAAAGCCACAACTAATAAACAATAGAATTTATATATTCATAGTTGCCGGACTTATATGCTTAAGCCCGTATGGCATTGCAAGCGTTACTAGTATTTCCAGAACTGCCAACCAACAACTAGGCGCTGCATATGGATTAATTGTTTTGGCATTTGTTATAGGATTTGGAGCTACGCTTTTTGAACTTTTCAAGGGAGTACGTAATGCGAAGGATCCTTATTTTAAGAGCAGTATACGCTTAATATTATATGGCTCCATCATTACTTTTATATTTGCCGCCGGGACAAATATCTTTCTTCCACTGGTTATATCTTCTTGGGATATCTCCAGGTTTGGACCGCTTTTCACTTTAGCTCTTGTAACTTGTATATCCATAGCAATTATTAAACATCGGCTATTTGATATCCGGGCTGTAATTGCTAGAACCATTGGTTACATATTCTCTACCGGCCTTATGGTTTTTATATTTATAACCTTGGCAATTTTTATCTTCGATAAATTACTGCCTAACGAGAGCAAAGTAGACAATACCCAAGCAGCTGTATTTTCCATACTAGCGGTGTTATTAGCATTTGCACTG